>CALGVA010000051.1 GCA_937920345.1 uncultured Lachnospiraceae bacterium | reverse complement strand
GCTCTACTTCGATTGTCACCGGTGCGAGTTCGTCACAGTTGTAGTCGAAGGTTACGTGGTAACCTCTCTCCAAAGGATCCTTTGTAACTACTGTCAAATCAAAGGTCTTCGTCGCCCCTGTACCGGAAGTTACCGTAATCATTGTAGTACCGGCAGCAACTGCTGTAATTAAACCGTTTTCGTCAATTGCTGCTACATCCGGATTGCTGGAAACATAAGAATATACTTCATATTCCGGATTTACGGCAATTGTATGCGAAGCCTCTATCTGGAATGTTGCACCAACTACCAAGTCTGAAGGCATATTATTGATTACCAGATATGGTGCGCCTTCTGTTGTCATGGTAACATTCCGCAGACTCACATTATAAGTACCGTTAGCACTGTCGGAAAGCAGGAATTTCAAATTAACAGCGCCTTCCGTTGTTGCCTTGAAGGTTGTTTCCACTGTCTGCCACTCCGTGCCGGCCTTCACTTCCTCATGCGCCAACTCAATCCACGTATCATCCTGCTGAACACTTGCTGTAACCTTCTGATCCGCTGCACTTGCCTTGATATCAAAACTCAGGTTATAGGTGTAGCCTTTCTTAACAGACACGTTACGGTAAATCATGTAGTCATAATTATTAGTGCTTCCCTTAGCTTCTTCTGTAACCACACCGTCTGCGGGCACAGCCTTCGGGTCACTGTTTACTCCGTATACATGATAGATGTAATCCGGCCATGTCTCTCCGCCTAACGGATACAAAATCGAAGCATCCCATTTTGCATTATAGTTCGTTGTCCTGAACATCGATACATTATCGATTTCTACCGGAACGGTATCTCCGCCAAACGCAATAATCAGAACTGCTTCCTCGTCTGTCACGTCGTCAGGCATAGTAAACTCTAATACTACTTCTTTTTCGTTACTGTCAACCGTCTCCTCTTTCATCCCGTATTCTTTAGTACCATCTTTTGAATACAGGCCAACTTTAATTTTCTTTTTCTCATCGGCTTTTGCCTTCAAAGTCAGCCGATAGGTATCTCTTGCTAACAGCTGGAGACCCGTCTGCTTGATCGCCGCATCATTAATATCAGAAGAGGCATTCATTACGGCTCTCATAGAACGCTTAGAGGTATCCGCCTTGTAGTCGCCCTCCAGATCCCAATACTGCAATCTATTGTTACCCTGGTCAAATGTACCGTTATATATATGTTCGCCATTGTCTAACGGTGTCTTCTTGCCATGAAGCTTTTCATTCTCAAGATCCTCTACTTCCTTGTCAGAAAGCGCAATCAGTTTGACATTACCGACATAAACCGTACCAAGCGCATTACCAATGTTCATTTCAATACGCGCCGTCGGGTCAGATTCTGCTGTCATCTTGAAAACATGCTCAAACGACTGAACCGCTGCCGTTAAGTTAGGATTAATACCGGAATCATAACCAGCCCAACCGTCGTCCGCGTCGCCCTTGGGCGCGATTGTGAAGTTTCTTCCCGCCGGAACGTCCGTATAAGCGTCAAACGTAAGCTTATATGTATATCCTTTTGCCAGCGGTACATGCTGTATCAACTGGACATCATAGTTGTTCGCACCCTGCGATTTTACGTCAATCTTACCATACTTAACACCGTCACGTTCCGCAACTGAAATGTCGGTAGATGCACCGTTTGCTGCATCCGTTGCAGTAGTCCAGTATCCAAGCTCCGGAACTACTGTAGTGCCGCCGCCCATCTGGTGATCTTTTAAGGTTGCAAACTCAGGATCTTTAATATAGTTTCCGTCTGCATCCGCATGTACCTTATTTGCCTCGAAGAACTCCGTGTCCTTGTCCGCAGAAGGTGCATCCGGTGTCGTGCCATAATCCTGCGTAGTGTCTTTATATACTCTTACATAGTCAACCTTCATGGATTTGCCAAGTTCATCTGCACCCGGCTCCTGATTGCCTACGTAATTTCCGCTGACCGCAAGATTCAATAACAGATAGAAGTCTTCATCAAACGGTGCCGGATATGCAAAATTCGCGGAAGCACCCGGTGCTTTTGCATACCAGTTATTCTCTACATGATATAAAATATCATCTACATACCATCTGATCTCGCCAGGCTCCCATTCAATCGCATACAAGTGCGCGCCTTCAATGGAATCGCCTTCTTCAAAATAATGGCTTCCGCCGCTGTACACGTTATTCGGCCACGTACTGCCATAGTGAATCGTTCCGTTCACATAGTTGCCGTCCTGACCTACCGCCTCCATGATATCAATCTCACCGGATGCCGCCCATGTACCATAGAGATCCATCGTTTCCGGCGTGGGAAGTCCCCAGAATGCCGGCCAGTATCCCGTTGCCTGAGGCAATTCCATCATTGCCTCCATTCTGCCGTAAGTCGTTCCGAATTTTACCTCCGAGCCGTCCTCAGACACGGTCCGGATTCTGCCGGAAGAATATTTTACAAACGTATCCGTAATACCATACTTTGCTTTTAATTCATCTGTAAGAGCAGTTGCGGTAATCACAAGCTTGCCGTCCTGTACAGTAACCGCCTCTTCCGTATAATACTGCTTCTCATTATTACCCCAGTATATAGCCGCATCAGAAGTCGCGTCATCACCGGATCTGATTCCGATTTCACAATCCCACTTGGAGGAATCAAGTTCTGTTCCGTCAAACTCATCTGCCCATTCCTGCTTCCAGTCTTCACTGTCTACGCTGGGATCATATACAGGTATTCTGATCTTAATATCCCCATAATTTTCTGCCGTGATCACGAAATCATACACATCATACTTCTTAAATACATCGGCATTTACACTGATCTTGTGATCTTCCTTAGAAATTGTATATTTCTCAGAAGAAAGCGGCTTATTATTGACATTAACAGCAGTAATGCAATCCGCCCAGTCTGCCGCACTCTCGTCATAAATCAGTTCGACAGCTTCGCCAATACGATAACCGTTTGCCTTATCGCTCTTCTTTCCGGCTGTCAAAACAGGCGCGTCTTTAGCCGAAGGAGTCTTAGATATAAAGTATAACTTTGATATCTTGATATCCCCGGTGCTTTCGCCGCCACCGCATGCAAAGAACAGTGTGCTGGACAGTTCTTTATCCCAGAGCGTGCTTTCCAGCTCAATCGTCTGCGGTGTATTCGCCTTTAAGGAAATCTCCTCCTGTGCAAGTACATCATTATCCTCAGCAGGATTACCTAATTTGATCATGATGTCCTTGTCAACCGTAGATTCAACCGTTACACCGATCTTATAAATTGAAGTCGTTGCAATATTAATAAAATTACTTAATATGAGCTGAACTCCCCAGGTCTGATTACCAAAATTCGATGCGCTGATCGTATAGCTGTCCTCTGTGGCAGTTCCGGTTGCTACCGCTCCCGCCCAATCGCCAAAATGCGTGTTAAGATTACCAGCTGCTTCTTGTTCTTTAAAGTTATAATAAGAAACTTCCTCACCAAACTTCATGTTGGTGAAGGTAAGCGTGCCCGCGCCGCCACCGCCAAGATCAAATGTGAAACCAAAAGATTTCCCGTTTACTCTTTGGGCATAATGTGTCGTTTCACCAGCCTTCAGTTCAAGCGTTGCCGTCGACCCTGCATTCTCATCTTTGAAAACAATGCTCTTATCAATCGTTGAGGCAACATCAAATTCAAATACATTGTTATCAACAGGTGATGCTAATCCTTTTGTTCCCCACTGAACAGCCCATTTTGCAGGATTGCCAAAGCTATCCGCGGAAATCGTGGCAATCGTCTTATCATATGCCCACTGAACATTATTATCACCACCCCATCCGTCGTCATCCTGTGAACGATAAGTTGTCATCGCTAACTCTTCAAAGTTAATCGGATCAGCCATCGTTACCGGACCCGCCGGCGGCACATACCCGCTCTCGCGCAAAGAAGCCTGCGCAATCTGCAGATCTGTCAATGCTTCATCTACATCTTTCTTCGTGGAAGAAGCACTCTCTGATACAGACTTCGCTGCAGCCAAAGCAGACGTAAGCGCCTCGAAAGACTCCTCGTCATAATCTTCTGCCTTTAACGCTTCACACTCAGCAATTGCCGCCTTTAATCCTGCTTTATCAGAATCCACTGCAGCCGCTGCATTCGCGCCTTCTTCCGCAACAGCTTTACCCTTTACCAGAGAAATATTGGAAAGCTTTAATGTATGTCCGCCTGCCTGCTCCCAAAGCGGAGATTTATCATCCGGCTGCGTACCCAGTAAGAAGTGAATCTTGCACTGCGCTGTAGCCTCCGCCGCAAATACATAGGTGACTTCCGTTGCCTCTTCTGAAGGAAGCTTATATTTTAAGTTATTATATTCAACAGACTCATATGTATCCGGATTAGTCGTATGTGTCATGCACACTTCCATGGAACGCGGAATGGATGATTCCGCCGTAAATGTCAGTGTGTAAAACTCTCCCTCTACCATATCAATGCTTTCATCCGTCTGGAACTGTAATGCCCAATTGGTTGTGCACTTGCCTGACGGATATGTAAAGGTAACCGTAGAGTTCGCGGCTCCCTGTGCCGTCACTCCGGCATTGGTCCATGCATTCCAAATACCAGCATTTGTCCCGTCGGAATTTTCTGTAGCCGCTACCAGCCCCGTCAAATCTATATCAGAACTAACGAGCGTTTCGACAGGCTCTCCCTCGTCAGCATCCGTTCCGCCTGCCTGTTCTTCATTCAGCTCAAAGGTGACCGTCGCAGGCGCAGATTCTCCTATATCATTAACCGCAACTACTTTTACAGTATGTGTTCCTGCGGCATATGTATTATTGTAGAAATAAGCTGCTACCTGAGTTTCTGTTCCAACCAGCTTACCGTCAATATAGACTTCCCAGCTTGTCGGTGTACCACCATCACCGTAGACGCTGTTCCATTCAACTTTTATTTTCCCCTTATTAGCGTCATCAGTATTCCAGTATCCTGCCACAACCCCTGACGGTGCCGCCGGCGCCTTGGTTTCTTCAGCGTCAGGATCAGGAATCGTAAATGTACTGGCAGAAGTAACCTCTGACGGGCTGCTCTCCCCACTTTCGTTAACCGCTACAACGGTCACTTCATGCGATCCCACAGCAAACGTATTTTCCAGCCACTGTTCTGTTGCCGCATTTCCCTCGGCTGCTACTTCACCATCGACAAGAATCTTATACGCTGTTGCACCCGATACTTCCTGGAAAACAACGCGAATCTTGCCTTCGTTTGCATCTTTATTCGTCCAGTATTCCGCTACAACACCAACCGGCGCTGTCAGATCTCCTGTGGCCGTGACTGTGTTTTCAGGCTCCTCCACCGGATTCTGATCTTCTTCGGGTGCTGCCGCATCCTGTGATGGATCCGTGGATTCTGTCTCCTCTTCAGGTACATCTCCCTCCGCATCATCACCCACAGCATCCTGATCTGCATCATCCGCCGGCAATGCCACTGCGTCATTGTTGTCGTTCTCGTCAAGTGTCTCTTCTTCCGCCCGCACAGTAAGCATCGGCACATTCACAGAAGTGAGTACCATTGCCAGACTGAGCAGGAACGTGAGTAAACGCTTACGAAACGTTCTGCCATGCCTCATAATAAAATCCTCCTTTAAAAATTGTGTCTTGCATTACTTTGGTTCTGCATGTTCTAACCGCAAGTAATATCCTGTCCCATTTTTATAATCACTATAGTAATTGTCTCAAGAATGGCTCAAGATTACATAAAGCTCTCCATCCACACCCAATACGCAGCAAATATAAAAATGGTAATGCATCAATTATAAAATTTTTATAAAGCATCTTTAAGTATCCTTTTTTTATAGGGGTGTCATTTTTTTAGAATTGCAATGTTTTACTCCAGGATTTACAACCGTAATTTGTATTCCGTAGAGAGTTTCATTGTTTTTTCCGATATTCTCCATTATACTTAAGGGTAACTAATAATCGTCAGTGTGTCGGAGGGGTATAATATGTACCATACTAAGAAAATTGGCATTTTCGTATCACATATTGTCGGAGAATACCAGCGCAGTATCTGTCAGGGTATCATAGATCAGGCTTCCGAATACGGATACTGTGTAGAAATATTTTCATCTACAGATGAGGTGACTCCGGGTAATTACAGGCTCGGAGAGGAAAGTATTCTGCGCATCCCGAATTTTGATGATTTCTGCGGCGTCATATTTATATCGAGCACGTATGTCACCAATGACCTGCCACAGCTTATTTCCAGAACTTTACAGGCCAAATGCAGCTGTCCGATTCTTGAGATCACGCAGCAGCACGGACAATATCCTTCCATAGCGCTGGACAACGACACCGCTACCGGGCAGATTACGGAACATCTGATTGGAACACACGGGTTTAAGCATATCTGCTATCTCGGCAATACGCTGCAGACATATTTTTCCGACAGCCGCCGCAATGTATTTAAACAGGTTATGGCCAGACATGGTCTGCAGGTCACGGCAGAAGATATCTATGAGTGCACTTACGACAGTAAAGATCTGGAGGCTGCCGCTGAACATTTCACTGCCACGGCCAAACCCGATGCGATCGTCTGCTACAATGACCGTATGGCGCTTGGCATGATCCGTGCACTTCTTGACAAGGGGTATCGCGTTCCCGAAGATATTGCCGTAACAGGCACTGACATGCTGGAGGAAGGGCAGGCTATCGATCCGCCTCTGACATCAGTCACTTTTCCGACGAAAGAAATGGGAGTCCGTGCCATGGAGCTGCTGCTCTCGGCTATGCACGGAGAAGAACTGCCTCCGGTCACAGTCATAACATCCGACCCCCACATCGGCGGTTCCTGTGGATGTCCCGCCAGACATCATAAGAATCCTTTCTATTTTCAGCACGAAATGGGACTGAAAGTGGGAGAATATGAAGCCACCATCACAAACAATATTCATATGGCTGCTTCTCTGCTAGTAACCGTAGACATCAATGACGGCGTGGAGCTTTTAGAAAATTTTGTTTCACAGATTCCCGGATGCCGTGAATTATATCTATGTCTGTATTCGGACTGGGATTCCGTTTCTTCCCATATCCGCACGATTACTTTTTCCGAGGACGACATCGCAGATCAGGACATTATACTGCTCAAATTTTCATATAAAAATGGCAGGCGCACGCATGAATGCAGTTTTACCAAACAAAACCCGCTGCCCGATTATCTCTTTGACAGCGAGACCTCCTGTTACATCTTCTACCCTTTATATTTCAGCGATAAGGCGTTTGGCTACATTGCCATTGCATACGAAGATAACCAGATCATCTGCGAAGTTGATTTCCTCTCATGGATCATGAATATCAACAGTATGCTGCGTAACATTGCGGAAAACAAGCGCACTGGGCTACTTGTCAGCAGGCTGGAGGAAATCTATATGCATGACGAAATGACAGGGCTCTATAACCGTCATGGCTATAAACTGATGGCGGAACAGCTGATCGAAAAAACACAGGATACCGGCACATCTGTTTCATCCTTTGTACTGGATCTGGATGGGCTGAAATATATCAATGACACTTACGGACACAGCGAAGGAGATTTTGCAATCTGCGTACTGGGACAGGCTTTGAAAAACGCTGTAAAAGAGGGCGACATCTGTGCCAGACCCGGCGGCGATGAATTCTATCTGCTGACCGCAGGATACACTGAAGAAGAGATCACGCTTCTGATTTATAAAATCAACCGGTATCTGGACAACTACAATAAACTGCACACAAAAGAATATCGTATTTCTGCCAGCATCGGCGTGGCAACCACCACGATCCGCTCTGATTTCGACTTAAAGCAGCTTACTGAACAGGCTGATCGGGCTATGTATGAGCAGAAACGTTCCAGAGCCGGTCGCCGCAAATAAGCAGAGAAAAAAGAAGTGCCGGAATACCGACACTTCTTTGTCTGGTAGATGTAACGGAGAAAGAGGGATTTGAACCCTCGCGCCGCGCAAGCGACCTACACCCTTAGCAGGGGCGCCTCTTCAGCCTCTTGAGTATTTCTCCACAGTCTGAATATCCTCTACCAATATATTTGTCTCACGCTCAACCACAGCGCACATGTTATTATACCGGAGCTGTTCCTGTTTGTCAACGCTTTCACCTGATTTTTCTTGGATATCTTATGGAATCTTCCATAACATACATCACGATCGGGTCATCACCGTCTCATACAGGTCCGTTCCCTCGGAATCAATAACTACAATAACAGGAAAATCATTCACTTCCAGCCGGCGTATTGCCTCTGTCCCAAGGTCGTCGTAGGCGATCACTTCCGACCGCGTGATAGATTTCGACAGCAGCGCGCCTGCACCGCCGACCGCTGCAAAATACACCGCTCCGTTCCTGACGATCGCTTCTTTCACCGCCTCCGACCGTTTGCCTTTACCGATCATCCCGATCAGTCCCAGATCCAGCAGCGCGGGCGTGTATTTATCCATACGGCTGGCAGTCGTCGGACCGGCAGATCCGATCGGTCTGCCTTCCCTCGCCGGTGAAGGACCCATATAATAGATGACATTATGTTCCATTTCAAGAGGAAGTTTCCCGCCTTGCGCTAACGTCTCGTACATTCTCTTATGCGCTGCGTCCCTCGCCGTATAGATCGTGCCGCTTATGTACACATAGTCTCCTGCACGCAGCATTGCTGCCTCTTCTTTGTTCATGGGTGTCTGTATATGTCGTTCCATCTTTCCTCCAGGTTATATCTCTGTTACGTATAAAACGGCTTCTGTTCCATATCTGCAGGCCGCCGCACCGTTCTCTGTCACATGCCGCCTCATCCTTAGGACCATCACAATATGCTCCTGCATCTTACAATACCCGCACTGCATGCCTGTTCACATGACAGCAAATGTTGACTGCCACCGGAAGCCCCGCAATGTGTGTCGGATAAGTATTAATATTGACCGCCAGCGCCGTCGTCGTACCGCCAAGACCACCGGGACCGATTCCCGTACCATTGATTGTTGTCAGCAGTTCTTCTTCCAGTTCCTTCACGTAAGGTATCTCAGAACGCTCATTCACCGGTCTTGTCAACGCCTTCTTCGCTAACAGAGCACATTTTTCAAAAGTCCCGCCTATGCCCACACCTACAACCATCGGCGGGCACGCATTCGGTCCGGCATCCCTGACGGCGGTTAGAATCGCATTCTTCACGCCCTCTATACCGTCTGCCGGCTTAAGCATAAACACTCTGCTCATGTTCTCACTACCGAATCCCTTCGGCGCAACCGTGATCTTCAGATTCTCCCCGGCCGTCATCTCATAGTGAATCACAGCCGGCGTATTGTCCTTCGTGTTCTCACGAATCAGAGGATCGCCGACCACGGATTTACGCAGATAGCCTTCCACATATCCCTGTCTGACGCCCTCATTGACCGCATCTTCCAGAGAGCCCCCTGTGAAATGAATCTCCTGCCCGATCTCCATAAAGATTACCGCCATACCGGTATCCTGACAGATCGGTATCATATCCTCCCCGGCAATCTTCAGATTGTCCTGCAGCTGGCACAGAATCTGCCTGCCCAGCGGCGCTTTCTCGTCCTGTACCGCCCGCTTCATCGCCTCATCCATATCCTCTGCGAGGAAATGGTTCGCCTCTATACACATTTCTTTAATATTTCTTGTGACCTCCGCCACATCTACCATTCGCATTGATATGCTGTCCTTTCCTGCGCCGTCCCGATATATATACCGATAACAGCATCCCACAATATCCGGTCACCCCTGACAGATCTGCTCCTTAACCTGCTGCAGCTCTTCTATTGATACTTCCTGCGGCTCCCATCCGATCTTCTGCCCGTCCGCACGATATCTTGGAATCAGGTGCATATGAAAATGAAATACCGTCTGTCCCGCCAGATCTCCGTTATTCTGAACCAGATTAAATCCCTCACAGCCGAGACGTTCCGTCATTTCAGTCGCCATCTTTTTCGCAAGTTTCATGACCTCTCCGGCAGTCTCCTCCGGCAGGTCATACAGATTCGCATAATGTTCCTTGGGCAGGATCAGCGCATGTCCCTTTGTTGCCGGTCCCAGATCAAGGATCACACGAAATATATCATCCTCATACAAGGTCTGGGACGGAATTTCTCCATTTGCGATTTTACAGAAAATACAATTAGCCTCTTTCATGTTAATACCATGCCTTTCCGCGTGAATGGCATTTTCATCCACGCAAATGTCCTTCACATTTATTATACTCCGACCGGTCCCCGGCCGAACACAAGTGCCTGATCCAATACACGAAGCGCCTTGAAATCGCCTTTCATTTTCATATCGCCCGCCATAAACGACGCCTGAAACGTAGTCTTTCCGGCTATGATATCGCTTAAGACATCCCGGGTCATCTGCATCCCCACATCCGCACGGCTGCCTTCACCGTAGAAACATTGCAGATCGCCCCCGTTTATGCTAATGAACAGAGGCGTTTTCTTCTCCTCTATTACAATCTTAAAATCTCCCGTCAATCCCGGCTGCGGTTTGAAATGCTCCTGAATCTCTTTCAAAAACTCCGTTGTATCCTCTTTCTCATTACTTCCCATCATATCCCTGAACATACTTGCCAGTTCCTGAATATCCGCTTTCTGTCTCTGCACATAAGTATCATCGGCAACATACTGTGACAGCTGTTCTGATTCCTGCGGTGTAAAATTAATATTTTTTGTGATTGCTACTTTCTGTTTTACAGCCTGATTACTCGCCGGCAGACACGCCATCCTCTGGTTAATCGTACGATACAGGTTCTCCGCTTTCTTCTCTATGATTCGAATATATTCCTCATTTTCTTCCAGAATAGAAGTGTCTGTAATATATCCGCAGATACCGTCGCAGGGAAGACCTCCCAGAATCTCCCACGCCGTATCCAGGTCAAGCATAGCGCCCCGCTCCCCGTATGTGGTTGACATGACGATCGGGCACATATAGATCTCACTGATCCGCTCCTTATCACCGTACAGCCAGCAGGAATCCAGAAACTGCTGCATATACCCGCCTATGCCGTACCACTCCACTGTCGTCGCCAGGATAACGCCGTCTGCAGTCTTAAGGCTTTGCGGAAGGGTCGTAATACTGTTCTTCAGCTCATAGAGCTGGAACGACTCCACCGTAACGCGAAGCTCTTCCAGCACTTCTTTCATCTTATTAATCACGAAGAGAGTCGGATCATCCATTAATCCTCGTCCGCCGTAGTAAATGTTAATTTTCATTGCTATTTTTATCCTTTCCTGCCCTGATCTTCGGGCACAGCATCGCAATCACCGCCATCGACGCAAATCCCATGATAATGCCTCCCACATGCGCCGCATTATTGACATGAGTACCAGTGAACCCGCAGTAAAGCGAAAACAAAATGGCAAACGCAAGCCTGCCGGTCGTCATATATTCCAGCTTACCATGATACATGATCACCAGCATAAGCACCGCGCCTTCCACACCGAAAACCGCGCCGCTGGCGCCCACGGAAGAATAATAATTCCCCGTCAAAAGTTCGTATCCCATAGAGAAAACCGCACCTGCAATTCCTGACAGAAAATATACCGCCGCATATAAAATATGCCCGATTTTCTTCTCCACAATCTCCCCGACATAATACAACACGATCATATTACTAAAAAGATGATTCACACTCGAGTGCAGGAACATCGAAGTCAGTATTCTGTAATACGAACCGTCACCCACGATCTCCCTGACACCAAGAGCACCTTTATTATATAACAAATCATCGGTAAATGTACATATCAGAAATACGATCACATTGACTGCCACCAGACAAATATTGACCCAGGGCAGTTTCGCAATCTGTTCCCGGCTCCATTTACTCCGGTTTAAGCTCTCTTTGCTTCGCGGCATTTCGTCCGGACTATCGTTACAATCCGACAGATCCAGCATAAATTGTTCCAGCGCCGTCTTCCATCCATAGAAATCCGGCACCTGATTCTCATATATAATCAGTCGTCTTATGCTCGTGTCTATAACCCAGCAGAAACTGTCTCCACTGCACAGCCGCTTCGCCCGCTCCGCACTCTCAGACAAAATCCATGTCAGCATATGAATTTCCTGCTTACCGTGATCGCGGAAAAATGCGATTCCTCTCTCTTTCATCCGCGCGCACCACTCCGGCGAAATGTCCGCGCCGCTTCGATCATCCATGACAAATATGACAATATACCCCTGATTTTCCTCACGAAAATAAAATGCGCTCTGCGGCATATTGGTCGGGACTTTATGATATCCGTTTGCATAAAGCAAAGGCTCGATCTGCTCCAGTTCCATGACAGTCTCCAAACGTATCTTTTCATAAGATTAATGCATCACTTCTTTGAGATTATCATTTTCGGTTTATCATGTCAAATCGTTGTACCGTTACAAATTATTATCGATAACAGTAATTAAGGCTTCCGAATCGTATTTCATCTCCCGCCTCGATCTCTACGGTTTCCTGCGGCTGCATACGCAGTCCGTTCTTATAGGTCCCGTTTGTGGAATTCATATCCGTCAGCAGGACTTTATCTCCCTCCTTATCCAGTCTGGCATGAATCCTGCTGACCGAATCATCTGCAAGCACATGGTCTACGCATCCTGCCATCTTACCGATTGTACAAGGGAATTTTCTTAACTCAATATGCTGTTTATTCCTTCTGTCCATTGCATATAATTTGTACTCCGTCATTTTACTTTCATCAAAGAAAACCGTATTGCCGTAACGATCATCCGGCTGTTTTGCCGCTGTCGGCGCGGTCCGGGCAAATGTCTCTCCGCGATAAGACATTTCAGAAGATGGGAAACACACATCCATATCCCTGCTGAGTACATGCTCCAGCGACACTGTATCCGGCTCCTGCACGTATTCTTCTCTCATATTCCACTCCGTATTCTGACCCGATTCTACCGCCGCTTCTTTCCCTGCCATGCTTCCGGCAGAATTCTTCTTACCGTCTCCGGCAATCCGCAACAGACAGATCAGACAGCAGACACCCATTACCGCCGCAGAGATACCGAGCGCAGTCTTCTCCTGCAGTGTCAGTTCATACAGATACCAGACCGCCAGTGCACCCGCAACGCTGAGACTTGACAAAACTGCAAACACAGGATAGAACAGCCCTGTTTTACGGGTTACAGTTTCGCGGAAAACTCCTTCTTGAGCCGCTTCCTGCCGCGCACTCTCCCCTACAGGAAACGTCATTGTTATATCTGACACTTCCCGCATCGGCTCATATGCCGGCTGTAAGTCCGGTTCTGTCAGACACTCCTGTACAGGTTCTATCTCCTCTTCCAGAATGTGCAGTGCATCCTCCAGCGTAAAACAACCCTCCTCTGACATTTCATAGATCCGGTACATCTTTTCTGTCAGTTCCTGCTCCTCCGTATCAATATGTTCCAGCAGGAAATCCATGAGCGCGCTGTACCCTTCTTCCACCATCTCATAATCCGGATAGTATAACCCTATGTACCTCTTATCAGTCAGATCATAGTATATATGCTCCGGCCGCAGCACCAGCCCCGTCTCGTCCATGAAATATCCGGATAATTTATCACATATTCCATGAAGCTGCCACAGCATGTCTTTCACCTGCTCCAGTGACATCTTTCTGCTCCGATACAGGTTATCCAATGTTGTCTTTGAACTAATGTCATAATAGTAGTAGACCATTCCGTTAATATGACGCATGTAACATTGCAAAATATCACTGATTTTGCCGGATGTCAGTATCTTATGCTGATAGCTTCCTGCCGCCTCCTTTCTATTGCATTGCAGTATCATATAGTTGTGTCTGTAATCTTTATAATATTTTGCCTCCAGCATACTCGCCTCCTCTTTTTAATTGCCGGTTTTATCCTATATTGCCCATCATATTCCCGATCCATCTGCTTTTTCGTATTATATGCGTCGGATTGATGATCTGCGCCCTCGCACGGGTGCGAATCTTCCATCCGTCAGAATCGTACATGGTAAATGCTGCACGGATCGGTACCCTGACCTGACACTCGCCTGTCACATCCGCGACATTGCCCCTGCGGTCCACACTGCCGTGCACTTCTCCCGTACCGAAATATTTCTTCCCGAACTGTTCTCTCATATGTGCGCTGATATAAGGTACAATATTGTCCTCCCGCTTCTGGATACTCCCCCGGAAGCAGACTGCATAAGCATCCTGAAAAAGCACGCACTTGTCATAAGAATAAAACGACAGATAAATCAGAAAAACAAAAAGAAAAATTGTCCATGTAATAATAAAAGTCGCCTCCACAGTCATGTATCCTCCCGCTTTTCTTTTCATAAACATACGATAACCCCCGTTCCCAACAGCAGAAACGGCACAAACGGAATCTCCCGGTCCCCTGTCGTCTTCCCGAACACCAGCAGAATAAGCGCCGCCGCGGACTCGATCACCAGACCCGCCAGTAAGATCAAAAAGCATCGCTGCAGTCCTGTGAATAACCCGATCATCATCAGAACCCAGCCGTCTCCGTATCCCACTTTCTCACGCGTCATAAAACTGAGCAGCCAGAATACCGCCCCCGGAAGGACAGCAAACGCTGCGGATAGCCATGTACCTTCTCCCATCGCACCGTATGCGCGCAGAATCAGCGCCGCTATCATGCCAGTCCACACAACCGCTAAAGGAATCTCTTTGCGGATGCCGTCCCACACCGCACAGACTCCCAGCAGACAAAATAACAAAATCTCTATCCACATTTAGAGCACCTTCCTCTCCCGCCGACTTGCGACAACGGCACCGTATAGATCGTCCGCTTCAGACCGGAACAGTTGATCTGACTGTGATAACTGCTGCCCTGTTCTGTAATATACACCTGTCCCTGCGCTCTACTACCGCCGCATATTCCGCAAGAATAATATCTGCCGCCCGTCTGATTGCGCAGACCATCTACCGCTGCCGCATCAACTGTCTTTACAGACGGATTCAGATAAGTACAATTCCGATCCGTATGATACACCGTTCCTGTCTGCGTAATATACACCATCGGGTCCTCCTGACCCGTATCGCTGACATGACCGGACACATCATATCCCGTCCATGCTTTTCCGTAATACCGCTGAGACATAGTAAATCCGTCAAATCCCATAACGGAAATCAGAGGCTTGACCCGATAGGAAACCCGAAGATCAATAATATCCCCTTCCTCCATAACCCTGGAGCCTGCAAGAGATACCCCGCGGGCTCCGCCTTCCACACACAAATGCTCCAGATCGCTCTTTCCGATATATTCCAGAATCTGCCCCCTGGCATAGAGGTGTGTCATTGCCACCCCCGCTATGCTGTCCGGTATCGCACCTCCCACCGTCCGGTCATAGACATATCCTGCAAACGCCATTTTATTTCCCGTCTGATGCAGTGCCGCATTAATACGGCTCTGCGTGCCGATGATGCTGACCGCATACAGAATATTGATCACGGCAAACAGAAAAAACGGCAGGGCAAACGCCGCTTCCAGCGTCATGGAGCCTTTCCTGTATGCCGCTCTGCCTTTACGAAAGGCAATAAAAGATGCCCTCTTTATCGATCTGCAGATGAATAGAACCAAATGACCACCTTGATCGGCCTCAAGATATGCCCGGAGAGAATGTGCTGTCGATTTATTAGATTTATGATACTTCGACCGTAAAAAGGACATCTTTTATCACCTCCCGTCCGCTAATAGAACCCATAACATCTGGTCATTTCATACGAATATCCGAAGCGGCTTGACACGGACAACCCGGCCTGATAAGTATCGAAGCAGGCGTCCATACGAAATCGTCCGTTACCCGGTGTCCGGCGGATATCCATCTCCATAATATCCATAGCACGGAACGTCCTCTTCTCCTTGTTTTCCAGAAAAAGCATGATCTGCAGGTAGTCTTTATAATTAAGTCCTCTGCCGCCACTGTCGGTCGTCAGGCTTCCCCTCACATTCAAGAGACATTCAATTCCCGTTTTCCAGTCCGACGCCGTCTTAAAAATCGGCACCCTGCCGCCCGAGAGCAGTGTTTTCACGTCCTGCAGGCTCTCCACATACGCCCACGCCAGCAAAATCGTATACTTGACAGGTTCGGCCAGCTCAGGGTTCTTGACTACGGCCGCCAATGTCAGCGCCAGTGCCTGTGCCAGAGATACCTTTTGACTGTCCGTCAAAATATACGCAAAATTAGCTGCTTCCCTCCATATGAGCAGCCGTTTGGCCACATATTCCAGATTCTTCCAGTCCGTGTCCTTGCCTGCCATAATATACTCGATTTGATATTTCATCAGGGATTTATCCAATTCATGCCCGTAATACCCGCATTTCTCAAACAAGTATGCCTCGAAAACAAGTTCATTCGGCTCACCGGACACCGCGGCCGCTTCCGCACACATGCCGGTTCCATGCATACGCGTTCTATGGGATATGTAATCGTCCACAGATACCCTGGCGGCAGATACCTGCGAGGGGTCCTCCAACACCAGATTCAGTACGCCGCTGGTTCTCGTGGCGTTTGCTGCATCTGCCGGATTGTTAAGCGGTATCTCTTCATAGACGCCCTCTTCCACCTCCTGCTGCGGCAGACCGATCTCCTGTATACGCGCCTCGTAGTTTCTTCTCTCGCTCTCAAGATCTCTCGTCTCCAAACCGTACTCCTCTACCTTTGATACGCCCAGATTGATCTTATCAAGAAGCGCCCCTAGCGGATAATCCGCCATATAGTCCGTGACCTGCCGTTTCAGCACGCCTCCTTCTTCATCAGAAGCAATCGAGTAACGCCCGATCTCTGCTCTTTCCGCCTCCATGGCCAGAAAATCTCTGACGCCGCCGTATCCAGCGCCATTCTCCGGACTCAAGTTTTTCTGTATATAATTTTTCAAATGTGCTTCCGTATTCCCGATATCCGCCCGGCTTCCTCCATACGTCATATCTATGAACAATAAATCATACTGCTCTAAAAGTTCTCTGTGATATTCTGCCAGAATCGAATTCATGCCGATATCTGCAACACACTCAAATTTCATGCGTATGGCACTGATTCGTGCCCCTTCTATTACGGTGAATACAAGGGACAGAATCAATGTAAGAGATAATGTAAGGAATACAGTGATATACCCCTTTCTCATGACATTACCGTTTTGCTGTCCTTGGTGATTTTCTCAAAGACTGTTTCCACCAGGGCGCGAAGCTGCGTCTTGAAAATAATAACCAGTCCAATCAGTACCACGATAATCAGTATAATTTCTACCGTTCCCATTCCCTCCTCTTCCTTCAGGAATGTGCGCAAACCCTTCAGTCTTCCTTCCCCTCCGGCCGTTTCTTTGTGATTCCGCATTCTTCGTATTCTGTTCATCTTATCCTCCGTTCCTGCGCCATATGCGCAATGTTTGCATGATTTTTTGTTTTCTTTCTATGCCATTTATTAAGTTGTTTGGCCCGCCGCTTTTGCATCACATCATAAAAGAAAAATATGCCGGTATCATAATAATTACCATGACAATACATAACATCATCATCATCGGAAGCAGCAGCTTCGTGCCGGCCTCTTCCCCCAGCTTCTTTGCCAGCGCCTTACGATCGGTAAAAGCGTTGTCCGCCTCCTGTCGCAGCATATACAGCAGGTCGTTACTGCCTTTCCTGAGATTCTGCGACAGCAGTGTACTCAGTTTCATATAGGACTGTACCTGACAGCGCCTGCCGAAATGATCATACGCCTCCCTTTCAGATCTGCCGCTTTGCAGCTCGTAGCATGTGATCAGGATTTCTTCATAAACATATCGCCTCCTTTCCTTCTGTCGTTTCTTATAGTCCTCCCCCATTTTGACAAAGGCATTTCTGATCGTCATCCCCGCGCCCATATAGAGCGCCAGCTTATTCACGATCTCCGGATAATCCAGCATAAGTTCCTGCCTGCGCCTGTCTAACTGCCGCTCCAGTTCCCTCTCTCTTCCCCAATACAGAGCGCCGGCGGTGAACAGGGCAAGGCACAGAAGATATCCGCTGCCATCCTTGACAATTTCCCTCCATACAATAGGTGTCGATTCTATGCTGTCCGGCAGAATCATAGCCTCCGTGCTTGCGGTACGCTGTCCCTGCATGTGCAGCAGTTCCTCTATCCGGCGGCGCAGCAGTTCTCTGTAGGTATACACAGCCGGATTGACCTGTACATAGAACTGGTGGTCCCAGCTTAAATCTTCATAGCCAATATGTGCTGTCAACATGACAATCTCTTCAGTCTGCAAATCAGCATTCTCTACCGTTCCGTCCGTATTGACGAGCGCGTAGCTGTTGCTTTCCCATGATATCTCAAACGGATACCCGTCTATTTGTGTCATCAGTTCCAGATCATACCGCACATCTTCCAGACTTTCATTCTGTCCGCGTATTGCTTCCGGTATAAGCTGCACCGCTTCCTGATACAGCGCCTCCGCTTCCGCCTGCGTATACTTGCGTTCTTCCACAATATACCGGAAGACTTCTTCCTCCCCGCCCTCGATCTGTGCCGCCAGTTCGACAGGAACATCTCCCCCGCCGTACGGATTGCGCCATAAATAACTGCCGTCTACCAGAAGCAGATTACTATGCGCACTTACCCATACCGTCAGACAGACTGCCGCTCCCGCAAAAATCACCGCAAGTATTACGCTGTACTGCGACAGATAGTACTCCCTGATCTGAATCTGTACCGCCTTGTCCGGCTGCAGCGCCTTTAACTTGTTTCCCAGCTGCCGTCTGCATATGTCTTTCTTCCAACGATGTTTTCCATCCGCCTTCTGTGACAGATCATATTGCCTGCGCAGAAGGTAAGAGGCGATCCTGCGAAACGGACCCCTGCATTCCTCCCGCCGCGACAGGATCATAAGCAGCCCATAGATTACCAGTATTGCTATGTATATATAAATCATCTCTGATGCAGACTCCTCTCTGATGCAACATTTCCGACTCCGGCTTCCCTGTCATACCGTGTCCTTCTTACACTTCAATCTCTACGATCCGTCTGGACAGCAGATACGCCGCCATATAGAATCCCAGACATACCGTCATGATGATAATTCCAATCAGATTGTGATACAAAACGTCAAAGAAGCCCTTAGATGTACTGCTCACATAGAAGATGATCAGGAACGGAACCATATTCATGATTTTCTGTTCCATCTTTCTTGCGCTGATCATCACCTGAATCTCTTTATCCGTCTCTGTCTTCTGCTCGATCACTGCCGCCGTCTTGGCGAGAATATCTGTCATGTTACCGCCGTTTCTCTTTGCTATCAGGAAAATATCCGCAAACTGCATAATATCAGGAAGATTACTTCGCAGCCCGAGATTATAGACCAGCTTCTCAAGCGTCACATTATTATCCAGACCGGCAATAATACATTTCATTTCCGGGCAGATAACCGCCTCCGCTCCATAGAGCAATTCCATATCCCTGTAGGACTCCCGAAAAGCATTTTCAATGGAATACCCCGCCCTCTGATTCGCCGACACTGCCAGAATCATGTCTTTAAACTCCATACCTAACTCCTGTCTTCTCTTTCCGGCAAGATTCTTCTTCTTTTCTCTTATAAACAGAAGCAGCAGCGGCATAAGGCACAGACATGCGATCCATGACCGGTAGAAGAAATACCCTATAGCCGTAATCAACAATACGCCTTCCGCCGTATACAGCAGACACTCCTTCGCATTAAACCGGTACGTGCCATAATCCGGCATACTGTAATTTTTCGACATAAGTAAGTTCTCCTTCCTTTCGCAAATCTCCGCAGATCCGGCCCTCTTTATCCGTTCCGGACTCCACAAAACGATATAGCGGCTTTAACACGATTCTCTCTTTCTCACACCCCGCCACCTCCACAATCTCAAGTACTTTCCGCGAACCGTCCCGAAGCCGTCCCAGATGAACGATAATATCTATACCGGAAGCAATCTGTTGTCTGATGGCCGCAAGGGGAATTTCCACACCCATCAGTATCATGTTCTCCAGCCGGCTTAACATATCCTCCGAGCCATTGGCATGACCTGTAGACATGGAGCCGTCGTGCCCCGTATTCAGGCATTGCATCATATCAAAGGCCTCGCCGCCCCGGACCTCGCCGACGATAATACGATCGGGCCGCATACGCAGCGAAGTCCTGATCAAGTCTCTGATGGTGATTTCCCTGCAGCCCTCCACATTGGCGTTGCGTGTCTCCATGCGCACCAGATTCGGAATATTCCTGATCTGCAGTTCTGCATTGTCCTCGATCGTGATAATTCTCTCCTGCGCCGGTATGTAATAAGAAAGGGCATTCAAAAATGTGGTCTTACCGGAACCCGTACCGCCGCTGATAAAGATGTTGTACTTCGCCTGTACCAGCTTATGCAGCCACGCACACACTTCCGCACTGATGGAGCCGTATGCAATCAAATCCTCCATCATAATCGGCTGATCCGGAAAGCGTCTGATCGTTACGATGGGGCCGTTTAACGCCACCGGATCAAGCACCACATTAACGCGCGCGCCGTTGCGCAGTCTGGCGTCCACGATAGGCGATGCCTCGTTGACCACTCTGTTGCAGTCCGCCACAATCTGCTGGATGACGTTCTGCAGTTTCTCTCTGCTCTCAAACCGCAGGTCACTCCTGTACAACCGTCCGTCCCGTTCTATAAAAATGCAGTCGGGACCGTTGATCATGATCTCCGTAATATGCGTGTCATCAACAAGTTCCTGCAGCACATCCAGTCTGCGGATCGCATGAAACAGTTCCCTGCGAAGCTGCCCGCGCTCTGTCAGCGTCATGGGCCTTTCCCTGCTTTCTCTGACCAGCATTTCATCAATTAACTGCCGTATTTCCTCATCCGAGCTTTCTGTCGAATAGTCGATGCTCTCCGTCAGTTTTTCCTTAAGCTTCTTCCTGCGCTCTTCTCTATTTTCCATACAAGTCCTCTCTAATGATCGCCTTTACATATCCTGCCAGTTCCCCATGCGTCATCAGATTCAGATCCGCCGTGATATCCTTAAAAACCGGAAACCGGCATTTCACGGTTTTCGCCGCAATCTCCTCCATCTCATGGAACTGCAGAATCTGCTCATACTGGTTGATTTTCGCCACCGCAAAGCCGTCTTCTCTTGTAATGGTGTATATCTTATAGCAGCTGCGCAGCAGGTCAAACAATCCGTCCATACTGTCATCCAGATCCAGAATAATATATTCATACTGTCCGATCCCGGCAATACACCTGCACAGTTCCAGCCACTCTTCTCCCGTCACCTCCCGCCGCCCCGCATAGGACTGCATCGGCGGTATATAATCCAGCCCGTTCATGTTCTGTGTGACAGCCGGCAGCCGCAGCGCCAGCTTGTCTTTATCACACCGGAAATAATACATGAGATCTATCATATCCATGGCAAATTCCCGTTTCAGCATCTGTCCGAATCCCGAATAATTTTCGAAATTGAAATACAGTACCCGGTGTTCTTTCGCCAGAATCTGACCCATGGTAATGGCAAAGGACGTCTGCAGGCACCGCTTGACCGGTGTGTAGATACCGATCAGCTTCATATCCGTGTTCTCCGCCGTCGTCCTGATCTTCCAGTCAGACAGATTCGTAATGGATTCCGTCAGTATGGTCACGATCTGCTCCGGGCTCTGAAACTTGCTGATATAATGCAGCTTATCTTCCACCATCGGCTGTTTTCCATCCGTGCTGTCTGATTCATTGCCGCAGGATAGCCCGTCTGCCTCCCGCTCCCGCAGTTCCTCATCCTCCTGCAGCACAAACATCTGTGCCACCTGCCGTCTTACATATTCCTCCCGCAGCATTCTAAGTGCGCTCTCAGCGATGACTAACACTGCAATCTCCTCCTGTCCCGCAAACTTCTGCAGTTCCTCCACCTTCGTAAACAAATGCATCGTATACGGCAGCCTGACCTTGTCTAATATGTACTCCGATAGCCTGACCGCATAGCCTTCCTCCATATCGCATATCGCAAATATCTTTTGTTTCACACTAATCCTCTTTTCTGCGCACGCTCTTCGCGCATCAACGAGTTTGTATCAAGTGCGCGCAGACACAAATCTCGTGTGTGAAAAGATTTATTTTTCACACGAATCCTCCTAACTTCATCACCACACCGAACAGAATCGGAACCGTGAAATGTATTTTGTTCCTGCGGTATAATTGATAATCCTGCACCATATATTCTCCGTAAATCTTCCAGTGTCCCGTCCTCGCCACCTCAGTCACATAAGACAGAAAATAGCTTATCCGCTCCCTGCCGTTATGTTCGATCAACAATTTGCCAAGCGAAAATACCGCGCCGGTCACAAACGCTGATACCATAACCGTTATAAAGGCTTTTGGTTCCATAAAGCTGCCGGTCATCATAAATACCTTTACATCGCCGGCGCCCAGCGCTCCAATCTTAAACAGTGGATACATAAGCAGAAATGCAAGAAGCATAGAAAAGACAGACTGCGGTAAACCGGTATGAATCCATATTCCTCCCAATATTCCGATCGCGGTTCCGAACATGATAAAGCCGTTGGGAATATGGTCTGTCTTAAGATCTGCCAACGCTGCGAGAAACAGCAGAAGAAGCAACAAAGATTGATAGTAACTCAGTCCAATAGAATCACCTCC
Source organism: uncultured Lachnospiraceae bacterium (assembly GCA_937920345.1). Lineage (GTDB taxonomy): Bacteria > Bacillota > Clostridia > Lachnospirales > Lachnospiraceae > UBA3282. The sequence continues at coordinate 58,025 of CALGVA010000051.1, read as the reverse complement.
ATAGAAATATTCTAAATCTGACTCAATGAAATCATAGTGGGACGAATCGCCCGATGCCTTACCGGCAAGATATTAATAACAGAATTTCTTGAGTTGTAAACTGAATTATAAACACAAAACTATGTCCTGTCCAGACCCTTTTAGCAAAAAAACTAATTTTGTGAAATGTCTACAATATTTTGAAAAAGTGAATGCCATAAAGAACTGCAATCCCAGGAAATCCAAGGATTCCGGATGTCAAAATCGTAAGCGGATTAATACCTACCGCAACGCCGATCTGACGAGATGCCAGCAGATAATTCAGACAATAAATCCCGATCGTACCCATAACCGCACGCAGAATAAAATTCACCAGCCATTCCACTTTCCGTCCCAGTGCCCCGATAATCAGTACAATCAGACACACTCCCAGTATTGCCAATGCTCCGCCCGCATTTCCCATTCCCGCATTCTCCTCCGTTTTCATGATGCCTGGACACCGTTACATTGGTAACATATGCGTCTCGGCGCCTGAATATTACATGAATATTTTACCAAATATTACCTATACTTATACTAAATTCCTGCGGAATTAAGTATGCGAGGCTTACTCTAAATTTGTTCTCGGAATTTAATATAATATAAGGAAAGGCTGGGTGGATTTATGAAGATGTTTTTTCATCAGAGTTCTAATGGCTCCGCGGAAGCGGACATCATTGTGGATTGTCAGAAAATGACGTTACGTGAGGAACTGGCGCAGACGAGATATGCGCTGGAAATTGCCTATTCCAATTTTGACAATGTAACTGATCCGGATCTGATCGACTGCTACATCTATGAAGTGAATGCAACGCTCAAGCGTTACAAATATCTCATAGAACAGGCAGCAGATCTGAACCTGCTGCCCGAAGATAAACATCATGAAGTATATCGTGCCCTGTCGCTTTTTTCATAGCCGTAAGGTCTATGCCCTGCAGCGTCGGCTCTGACACCATGCAGCAAATACATGGTGCAGGTGTGCAAAGCGACCTTGCTGCCTATACGCAGAATCCCCTGTTGGCAGCAGAATCCGCTATGTTCTCTGTCAGCGTATTCCTGCCGTAAGTGAGGCCGGCATAGACCGTCTGTGTATTGCCCATAACAGGTCCTGATGTGTCCTGCGCTTCAATTGTCTGATACGCCTTATGCAGTTCACTGATAATCAGCCGGACATGCTCCAGATTTTCCCGGTCATAGTGCGAAGACGCCTTGACGAGTTCTCTGTTGATATAGAGATAGAGCTGCAACAGATTATGCGCCAGTTCATAATCAAAATTAAGCGATGCCGTCAACTCATCTATGCATCCGCGAATCTTGCGGACCGCACTCTTGTACTCCATACGTTCTCCGGCCTCAAGCGCCGCCTGCGCTTCATCCACATAGAGCAGAACCATTTCATATAAAATCGTAATCAGCTGGGTCTTATTCGCCTGCGTGATCCGCAGCGTGTACTCCTGCTTTAATTCCCTGGTCATATTCGTCCCTCATCCTTTTCACGTCTTACTATCTTATTACTGCAACAACTGTAATACCTGTGAAGGTCTCTCATTTGCCTGCGCCAGCATGGAAACCGCCGCCTGAGATATAACCTGTTCAGTTGTATAAGTGGTCATTTCTTCCGCCATATCAACATCCATGATGCGGGAGTAAGAACTTGTCATATTCTCGTTCGTGATATCCAGACTGCTTACGGTATGTTCCAGACGATTCTGGTAAGCTCCCAGTCTGCTTCTGGAATCGGATACATATAAGATCGCTCCTTTAATTTCCTCGATTGCTTTCGAACTGTTCTCCTCCGTATCCACTTCCGTTCTCTCGATCCCCAATCTGTCCAGAGAAATCTTCGGAATCCGGATATTTAACTGCTGTCCTTCATTGGCTCCGATCTGCATATCCATCGAACCGATTCCCGTCACATTTACCTCCAGCGGATTGCCTGCCGCCGCACATACCACCGGATTATAACCTGTAATATTACCTGCCGCATCATAGACAGGATCCGGCTTAACAGCAATCGTCATCTTAAAGTCCTGATTGCCGGTAATCGTCACTTTATCCTGACCAACCTCAGTAATCTCCACACCTGCCGGGAATCCCGCGCCCGCCGTAAATGCCTGCGCTGTCTGATCCAGATCAATCGTTCCGTCTGCTTTATAGTGTACCGTCAATGCATCGATCGTGTACGGCTTCGGCAGCACCTCATCACTGTAATAATCCACTGTCGCAATCTGACTGTTCGTGTAACCTCTTAAGTCAAAGCTGCCATCTAATAACGGCTGACCGTTAAATTCCGTGTCAGTGGATATTCTGGTAACCTCTTGTTTTAACTGCTTTAATTCCTGATTCAACGTCTCTCTGTCGTTCGTCGTAAGCGTTCCCGTAGCGCCTTTAACCGCCAGTTCATTCATTCTCTGCAGCATATCGTGCACTTCCGTCAGTGCACCGTCCGCTGTCTCAATAATTGAAGCGCCTCTGTTGGCATTCTGTGTCGCCACAGATACTCCTGTAATCTGGGCATTCATCCTGCGCCCGATCGCATATCCCGACGGATTATCCTTCGCTGCCGTAACCTTTAAGCCGGAAGACAGTCTCTTAAGTGACTGTGAGAGTCTGTTATCCGACGCGTTAAGTGCATTGTTAGCGTGCATTGCCGCTGAATTGTAACTGATCTTCATATGAGTTCCTCCTTTATGATAGCTGTCATTCTCTATGCTGTAATCGTTGTAATAAACGCTTTTGCAATCTGATACAAGTCAGCGGTCTGTACCGATGATCCATCCTGCACTTCTTCCGCCGTATAAGCGTTCAGATCCAGTTCCGCACTGCATACGATTCCGATATCTCCAAGCTCCAGCGCATTGCCCGCCAGCGATTCCACCGTATCCTGCAGTTCTTTTTGCAGGTTATCTTTCCTGCTCTGTATGCTCTTCGTGCCTTCCTGCGTGGAACAGGCAATATATCCGGATACTTTACGATTGCGTATCGTAAATTCCGCCGCTGTCTTGCCGTAACTTTCCGTCTCAAGCGTAGCCTTAACCTTACCGCCGTCCTGCTGACTGTGCAGCACTCTTAAGTGGATCGCTGTCGTCTCCCCGTTGATTTCTACGGGAATCTGATAGTTTTCCTCTTTAGCAAGCCCGGCTGCCAGCGTGAGCTGTTTACGGCAGCTCTGGATTACTTTCAGATCAATATAATTTATGTCTGCGTTATACTGCGCTTCCTCAAGCACGTCTTCGAAGACCTGTTCCATTTCCTCAAAAGCCTCCTGTGCATGCTCCTGATCCGTCAGCGCGCCGTGCAGACGCGACACGGCATCTTTGACTTTCTCTTCATCCGCAGGTGTCGTATACTCCTTTAGCTTCTTATAAAATGTGCCCCTGCTGTTCATCAGCATATCCGCCGCTGCCAGATTATTGATCGTTACCGGCTGCTTACTCTGCAGCAGTTCCTCGATCACGGCATCTTCCACTTCACAGGCCTGCCGCATTTCCTGCATCTGTTCCTGCCGGTATTCCTTCTCCGTAGACGCATCCTGTTTCGCCATCCGGTCAGCAATATTGCCGACAATATCACGATAAGTCTTGTTAAATCCGCTCTCGATCTGTCTGGAAATCGACATGCCCTTCTCGATCGCCTCAACGCCCGCAAACGCATCGTCAACCATAAAGTCCATGCCGCTTCTCTTCCGGCTGCGCACTGCGCTCAGCATATTTTTGAAGGAAACTTCTGCTCCCATGCTGACCAGTGCTCCGACTGCTGCGTCATCGGTCTTCTCAAACTGTCTGAGCATACGGTATATGCCGATATAGGCTGTTCTTTCCTGCTCGTCGATGGCTTTATTTTTATCAAGTTTATACAAAAATTTACTGTACTTCTCACTCTCCTGCTCCCTGGTGTACGGTATGGAATCCAGATATTCATCCAGTTCCGGCAGCGTCAGCTCCAGCGGGTTCTTACCGTCACGAATCGCCTGCAGAACTGCTGTCGGCGTCATCTTGCCGATCACACGCCGAAGCTGTGCATCAGACTCCCGCACTGTCTCTATATTCTCCTTCGACAGTTCCATGCGGTTATAACCCAGAATGCGGACTGCCCGACGGTTTTCCTCATTCAGTTCCATTCCCAGATCTTCCAGTTTATCGTCCACATTTGTAAACGCTTTATCAATAGAATCACCCAGGTCCGTTCTCGTTGTCGTCATCCACGTCTCATATCTCTTCGCCGCCTCATCATATTGGTTCCTTAAGGCAGTGCCGTCGATGTGTACCTGATCTAAAGTGAAATCCTGATCTGTCACCTTATATCTGCCGGCAATATCAATCGGCAGGAAAGGTATCTCAGCAACCTTACTGCGTGTTTCTGTATAGAGCGCTGCCTTCTCGGCCGCGCGCGCCACATCCGTCTCTCCGAACAAAGCCTGATTCTGCTGCGACTCGATCTGCCGCAGAGCATTCACAAGCTGTTCTAACTCCGTTGTATCAATGGCATAACCGCTTTCCAGCAGCTTACGATTGGCCTCTATGGTCATCATCAGGCGAATTTCTTCCAACTGCCTCCGCGCCGAGATATTCTCTGCAACCGGTACCGTATCCGCCCCGTTCTCCCCTGTGGCAGTAACGGAACCGCTGCCGGTCTGCACATGCTGGCCGCCGCTGCCTGACACATCTTTCCTGTTGTAATGTGCCGCATTTTCATCCGCAGGCTGTTTTAGCGTTTCTATCCTTTCCTCCGCTGCTTCCAGATTCACAAGCGTAAGTTCCTGTCCCTCAGCTGCAACCTGATCAACCGCCGCATCCGTAATTCGTGCAAAACGCTCCACATACGCGGCCGCTTTCTCCATACTGCTTCTGCCGTCCGCCAGGTTGGCCGCTCCCGCCTCTTTTCCATCTGAAACCGCCGATACAATCGCCGCCAGCACCTGTCTGCCGTCCTGCGGAAAAGCCAGCTGGTTCAGCATATAAAGATCCGATACTGCCTCAGCCGTAAGGGGAACTCCCTTTTCAACCAGCCATCTCGCATCCGCCAGAGTCTCTTCGTTCACTTCCAGCCCGGCCTGTGTAATGATTTTCTCTATCTGCGGACGCAGACTGTTCCAATCATATTCCTCCGCCTTCTTAGCGTAATATCCGGCTCCATCCGTATAATATCCTCTGCCCTGTCTGCTTCCGTCTCCCGAAGCGCTGTGTCCTGCCCGATACAGGTTATCGATCGTGGGTTCCATATGGTTTTCCACCATATACTTGGCAGCGCCTTCCGTGACTTCCTCAAGTGTGGAAGCTCTGGCATATGCCTTCATGACATCCCTGACGTTCTCCTCTGTCAGAGGTATATCGTGTTCCGCAAACTGCCGGCTCAGTTCCTGTGCAAAAGCCTCACTGCCGGTAATCTCCCGAAGCGTCCCGGCATCGATCTGATCGGTATAGCCTGCTACCTGTGTACCGCCTTTGATCAGTTCCGCCTTAATCTTATCGACAATTGTAACGACCTCTTCGATATCCATATCGCCAACCTGGTATCCGTCTTCCACCATTCGGCTGAAATCTTCTTCGGACATAGTATTAGACATAACTGTCATATAGTCTCTCTGCGTGGCGATATCAATCTGCCCCGCTTCCTGCATAACGTCTTCTGCGGTCTTTCCCTGACCTTTATAAGCTGTGTTATCCATAACTGTGCCAGAAATGTCTAATGCGTATGCACCCGTCTTACCCGTTTTCTCCGTGCGGGTGTCCCGATATGTAGTTGTCGTCACCTTGTCTACATTTTGATTTGTGTTATTATTATCAAATGTTATCTTCATACACACACTCCATGTAGTAGGTCTTTTCATTTCCCATACAATATACAAAATATAAAGGGGAATGCATTTACATTCACCCTTTATTTCGGCATATATTTTTCTTTTCTTAACCCTGTGCCCAAAATCATTGAAATCTCCTTGCTGCGACCGCCTTCTTATAATTGTCGATCGCCTCCCCGGAAAGCAGGCAGGATAACAGTATATCCCTTGATTTGTCTTCTCTAACCTGCTTCAGACTAATGCAGCAGCCCCATAATGAGTTGAGCGCTCTGATTGGCCTGCGCCAGCATACTGGTGCCCGCCTGCAATAATATATTATTAATCGAAAACTCCATCATCAAATCGGCTACATCGGCATCCCGGATCGCAGACTCGCTGGCCTGCGTATTCTCTATGATGTTTTCGTTATTGTTGACGGTATGCTCCATGCGATTCTGCAGCGCGCCATAGGTACTTCTCTTACTGCTTAATATATTAATCGCATCTTTGATCCGTCTGACCGCTTTTTCGGCGTACTTAGGCTTGCTGATCGTAATGGAATTAATCCTGATAGCACAGGAACCGATGCTCACTTTAGGGATTTCAATATTATTTCCCGTCTCCCCCGTGACCAGAATGTTAAGCGGTTCCCGTGTATCACGTCCCTTCTCCTGAAAGAAGACTGTGCTCCTCGCGCTGCCGCCGACATCGCTTATCGTGTGTGATCCCACGGCCTTATGCGTAATCTTCAACACCCCATTCTCTATCTCTGCAGTTAGAGGTGCGGTATTGCCATTGTCATCCCCGTTCGCAAACTTGTCATTCATAAATGCGGCAAGCTCATCCGGAGAAAGTAAAACATTCTCCGGAAACGTATACTGGTAAGGTACTGAGTCTGCCGAAAGTGTCAGCACATTCTTCCCCGGTTCGAACATAACGCCGTTCGTCAGGTCTTTCGTTCCTGTAATATAAGTCGCTCGCGGCGTACCGGTTGTTTTATAAAAGATAAAACTCGCGGCACTCCCGCGCACGCCATCCAAAACATACATTCCCGCATCCGGCTCCACCGCATTATTCTTTCTATTCACAACAATTTTCAAAGCCGTTTTATCAAACTCACTATTCGTGGAAGCTATACCGCTCGGGTCATTCACCATAACCTTCACTTCAAAATCATTCAGGTTTTTGGCATTAAACGCTTCCTGAATCTTCTTCGTCAGAATAGCAGCTATTTCTTCTCCACCATAAGTACCCTCGGGAATCGTCACTTTGATCGGCGACCAGTCCTGATCCGGTGTACCTGGCAGCGGACTGTACGTTGCAACCGACTTATAATAAGCAAAATCGAAAATAAACTCATCATTTGCATTGGAAATAATATCAATAGGCTGCTGCGTCAAATCCTTACGCCCTATAATAAAGGACGGTGTATAACTATAACTTCCCTTGTTGGTTTCAGAAGGGTTTCCTGCTATCTTCGAAATTAATACACTGTCATAGAAGCTGCCTGAAGCCTCCATTTTGCCTTCAGATGTAAAAAAACGCAGCTTATTATCATTTGTAACGCTTACTGTGACCTTGCCCTTCAGCGCAGTATTGTCGATTGCATTCTGTACTGCATTCTTTAGCGCTTCTCTAGAGGTATAGGAAGCCTGCGCAATATTGATTGTGGTCTCTCCGCTTTCGAGCTTTAAAGTCAGTGTGTTATTGCTGCCATTAATTGTTATGTTTTCGGCAATTGCACTGTAAGTCGTTAAAGTTGCGCTCGCACCGTATCCCTGCTGTGAACTATGTGTATACGTTTGCTCATACGTTCCGGCGATATCATTCCACGCACTGTTGGAATCATTAACATTGGACGAAACCCAATATTGCGTATACTTAGGAAAATCTTTGGGCATCTCGGACTCAAACTTCAAGCGCCCGTTTTCATATACTGCCGTTATGTTCCGAAGACCTTCAGGATTACCCGGAACATGAAGTTTTTTGTTTATTTCACCAACTAGTTCGTCTATAGTATACGTTTTGGCATCTAAACTTATTTCGCCGTTTCCACGGCTCGTTGTAAACGAAATTTTATTATGACTGCCCTTGATTGTAATCTGCTGGTTTTGAAGCCTGACAGAATAATAAGGCTCGCTTGTTACCTTGGTTTCACTTGTGCCCTGCTGGACATTCTCTATGTATCCGTACTGGGATGACGGGTTTAAAGAATTCGTATAGGTCTGCTTTCTCGTAAAAAGCAGGTTATATATAGCCTCCTGATTGCTGGAACTTATATCAATTTTCTTAATATCATCAGACTGTGCCGCTATTTGAATTCTATTGGAAGAATTCTGGAACTTTATTTTATCCTTTAAATTTGAATATTTACCTTCCAGCCTCGTATTTAACGCATTAACGAGTTCATCGAGCCCTGAATAAGTTGTTTTCAAGCCATCAAGCGTATATGATGTCCCATCAACGCTAAAAGTCAAAGAACTCTGAGGAAGGCTGATACTACTGGTAAGATATGCCGCACCGATAAGGTATGCCTTTTGTTTACCACTGCTTGAAGAATTCGGATAATAATTAGTATCACGAAACAGGGTATCATATGTATCCTTGTATACTGACTGTGATGTCTTATCAAACTCAAGCGTACTCTTCGTTCCCGTCAGTGTATTTCTTAATATCAAATACTCCCTGTATGGATACACACTGGTATTTGTACCGGTACTGGCAGTAATCTCTTTATCAATTCCCTTGTCTTTAAACAGACCATTCAATTTGGAGGCAAGCTCTGCGATTGTATACTTACCTGCAGGTATTTTGATATCCGTATAGCCGGCAGCTCCATTTATTTTAAATCGCAGCGTATCATTTGCACCGGCTGTAATGTTTATTTTAGCTGTAGCGGAAGAATAATATGCACTTCCTGATATGCCGGCAGTTCCGCCGGTAGAAATACCATATTGCAAATTGTCATAAAATGCAGAAGAATACTTTTCCGTATACGATTCCCAGCGGAACATATTTCCTTTTAATCCAGTGATGCTGACGCCCCTGCCACCTGTAAGCTGAATATTCGCGTCCCCGTACTCTTCCGCCTTCACGCCTGCCGCCTCAGGATGCTTCGCCAATTCTTCATTGATCTTCCTGATCATTTCTTCACGCGTATAGTTACCGGGCGGGATTGTCATTGAAATCTCCTTCGCCACACCCTCAACATAGAATCCCAGCGTATCATTATATCCGCTGTAAATCTGTAACGGGAATTCACCCGTCCCGATCAAATCACCCGTAGTGTTTCCACTATAAAGATCATAGAGCAAATATGCGAGAGAACCTTCTACGGAATCAATCATCGCGGGCAAATCGGTGGGATTCTCAAAATTCAAATTACAGTATCCCCTGTCTGTATACTCAAACACAAAACCCGGATTTGCCGGCCTCATACTCTCTAAAGCATCATCAATCTCATCCACCAGTTCCTGTGTGGTATACACTCCCGGCGGTACTGTAATGGAATACTCATTGGGAACATATTCGTCCGGCAAATTGATTGTCAGATCATTTGAAATACCCGAAACCGTATGAAGCTGATCGTCCTCCCACTTTCTATTTCCTAAGAGCTGATAGTAGGATGGTTCATGCTCGTCGAACACTTTCCGCCCGTTAAATTCCGTTTCGGTATTGATCCGGTCAATCTCCGTCCGCAGCTGGTCAAATTCAGCATTTAATGCAGCGCGGTCCGCCTCTGTCAGCGTACCATTGAGCGATTTTAACGCTAATTCATTCATGCGCTGCAAAATATCATGTCCTTCATTCATTGCCCCGTCAGCGACCTGCACATAGGAGATGCCGTCCTTGGCATTGGCAGTCCCCTGCATAAGTCCGCGAACCTGTCTGCGCATCTTCTCGGAAATAGACAGACCCGCCGCGTCATCGGCCGCCCTGTTGATCCGGTATCCGGAAGAGAGTTTCTCAGTTGTCTTCGCGTTTTTATCCGTAGTTGCCTTTAACTGTCGGTTTGCGTTCTGTGCGAGCAGATTATGCTGTACATATAACATATATGCCTCCTGTTATCAACTGCTATGTCATCTGTATCAGAATATTATTCTAAATCTTTAGTATTATTACATATATTATACATGATAACAACTGCTACAGGCAACCAATAATAATACATTATTTCGTTATTTTACAAAAAAATGCCATGTACTCCCGCTGCTTCCCCGTCCTGTTATCTCTCTTAGAAAGAAAGCCGTAGCCGTATTTACATAAAAAGACTGGTACACCCTGTTCATATTCATTTTCTCCAGGGCATCCCAGTCTATTTTATATTCTATATGCTAGAACACAAACACCGCTGCCGTATACGGCGGCAGGTCAAACGTAATATTGTAATCCTTATAGTTGCACACGCCCTTGACCGCGTTAAGCTCTGCCGGAATCTCGTGTCCGTTTCCGCCGAAGCGCTTGTCATCACTGTTGAGCAGCAGTTTGTATTTCTTTTTCTTCGGCACACCCAGCATGTAGTTCTCCCACATCATAGGCGTCATATTGATCACAAACATGATATTGTTCTTACCGGTCTCGTCCTTCCTGAAGAAACTGTACACGCTGCGGTCCGCATCATCTGCATTCAGCCATTCAAAGCCTTTCCAGTCATTGTCAATGGAATAGAGCGCCGGATACTTGCGGTACAGATTGAGCAGTTCTTTCATGTACTCATGCACACCCCTGTTCTGCTCTTCACCAAGCAGATACCAGTCCAGTTCTCTCTCTTCACTCCACTCTCTCTCCTGCCCGAAGTCCTGTCCCATGAAGAGGAGCTTCTTGCCGGAATGTCCGAACATATAGGTATATCCGAGACGCAGATTCGCATACTTATCCACCGGGTAGCCGGGCATCTTATTGACCATGGAGCATTTCAGATGCACCACTTCATCATGCGATAACGGCAGGATATAATTCTCACTGTGATTGTAAGTCATCGCAAATGTCATGGCGTAGTGATTGTTCTTGCGGAAATACGGGTCCAGTTTCATGTATTCACAGAAATCATGCATCCAGCCCATATTCCATTTCAGGCTGAAGCCCAGACCGTCATCTTCCACTTTGCCGGTCACCTTCGGCCACGCGGTCGATTCCTCTGCAATCGTGAGAAATCCGGGATACGTACCCAGTACCACGGAATTTAAATGTTTGAAGAATTCGATCGCTTCCAGATTCTGATTACCGCCATACTTATTGGCAACCCATTGTCCATCCTGTTTACCATAATCCAGATACAGCATCGAGGCCACCGCATCCACACGGATGCCGTCGATATGATACTCTTTGATCCAGAAAAGCGCATTGGCAATCAGGAAATTCTTAACTTCATTCTTGCCGTAGTTAAAAATCTTCGTACCCCAGTCCGGATGTTCGCCGATCCTCGGATCCGGATGCTCGAAGATACACTGTCCGTCGAAGCAGCCGAGTCCGTGAGCGTCTCTGGCAAAATGTGCCGGAACCCAGTCAAGGATCACACCGATCTTATGGCGGTGCAGCGTATTGACCAGATACATGAAATCATCAGGCGTACCGTGTCTGGACGTCGGTGCGTAATAACCCGTCACCTGATATCCCCAGGAACCGTCAAACGGATATTCCGCAATCCCCATCAGTTCTATGTGGGTATACTTCATCTCCTTCAGATATTCCACGATCCTGTCTGCAAATTCTCTGTAATTATAGAAACCGTCCGGCGTGCCGTTGGGGTGTTTCATCCAGGAACCGATATGGCACTCATAGATTGCAACCGGCTCTTTATTATAATCTTTGCCGTTTCTGTCCGTCATCCACGTACTGTCTGTCCACTTGAATTTACTGATATCATACGTTTTAGATGCATTACCCGGGCGCATCTCCGCATAGTTGGCAAACGGATCAGCCTTATACAGCTTCTCTCCCGCCGGCGTATGGATCAGGAACTTATACAGCTCGTTCTCACCCACTTCAGGAATAAACAGCGTATAAATCCCGGAAGGTCCGATTTTTTCCATCAGATGCTTCTCTTCATTCCAGTCATTAAACGTGCCGATCACATGTACACATGCCGCATTCGGCGCCCAAACCCCAAAAAACATGCCTTTTACGCCATTTTCCACAGAAGGGTGCGCCCCCAGCTTCTTATAGATATCATAGTGTGAACCCTGTCCGAATAGATACTGGTCAGCTTCCGAAATAAATACCTGACTCTCCACCGCTTTCTGCGCTGTTGTCTCCTTTTTTACCGCTGTCTCTTTTTTCTCTTTTTTTGCCGCCATACTCTCTGCCCCCATAACCTTTATTTTAATAATGCATGAAGTCCTTCTCACGCAGTATGATCATATCTTCATCGTCATATCGCTTCGCCAGCAGGATATCCATAAAGTGCTTCGGCGTCTTTCTGTTCGCATAACCGATCGCTTCATCGACAAGCTCTCTGACCTCAGCCATACTTACCTCATGATCGCTCGTCTGTCTGTCGGCTATTCTCGTATGAAGCGCCAGAATACCAAATTCATCAATGGAATATTCCATTTCTTCCGCATATTGTTTCGCATAGGCCACAAGAGATTCATCATCCAGCGGCTCAATGTCCACACGCAGATTAAAATTATTATGCAGTACGGTATTATTATCAAAGAGCCGGTTCATATTCTGCTTCCTGTCAACCATGAGAAGCAAAAGCCCCATATTATCCCGCTCTAATACCTTGACCATCTTCATAACGGTAGCCTGTTTCAAGCGTGACGCCTTCTCTATGATCAGCGCCCCGTTGTCCAATCTGGCAAATGTCTCCGCTACATCCTTCTTATTCAAAACATTCGCTGATATCTTAGCCACCTTGCCGGAAAAATTGTTGTCACTGCTCTGCATCTCCTTGATCAGCGCTTTCGCAAGCGTCAACGCGACAGCCTCCTCCTCGCCGGTAATCACAACATTACCCGTGCAGGAAGCAAGACTCATATTATCCAGCACATGTACCAGCTGCCTCCTGGACTTGCGATGATGTATGAACTGCCCGAAGAGTTCTGTCTCCTCCTCTGTCAGTTCACGATCCTGCCTGATCTCCTGTCCAGCCTCATGCTGACCGCGTACCGTATCTGCCTGATCTTCCGGCTCTTCTGCGGTCTGCGTGCCTTCCTCCGGAATTTGTTCCTCAGCATCCGCAACTGCCGGCTCTTCGATCTCTTCCGCTTCTTCTATTTCATCTTCCGCTTCACTCTCCTGCAGATCTTCATCCGTATCCTGCAGCGCCTTTTCTATGATCCTCTCCATCTCCGGCGTAAGCTGTCTGGGCGCCGGTTCCTGCTCCACATTGCCCTCCGGAAGAACCACCTTCTTAATTGCCGGTTTCCTGTGCGAATCTTTCATGATCGCCGCCACAAATGCCCTCTCCAGTTCCTCCAGAAGACCATTCTTCGTGGCTTCGTCAAAATCCGCAAAAATATTACCGGTATGCGCCAGAATCCGCTGCCGGACTTCTTCCATCTGCTTCTGCTTCGTGGTTTTCTTCATCTCTTCCCACTCGGCCATAATATCTTCTATGCTGAGCTGTCCGGTGATCTGCTTTTCCACCCGCTCTGCCTCCGGCACCACCAGACTGATCTGTCCGTCATATTCCTGCGACAGGAGATTATCATATTTCGACGGCTTCATCATCTGTTCCAGAATCTGCTGCGCATCAAAAGCCGCCGTATCTTCTCTGGCGATCTGCGCACTGATCTCCCGCAGATCGTCCGTATCCAAAGACAGTTTCTTCGGCCTCTCCTGCGTCGTATTCTCTATAGCCGGTGCCTCCTGAACCGGCATCTCCTTCGCCGGAAAAGCTATGACCGGGGTTTCCTGCAGCTGTTCCTCGATCTCCTGTGCAGGCATTTCCTCTGTCTCTTCCAGCAGAGGCGCTATCAGCGTCTTCGCAATCACATCGTCCGCACTGTCCGCTTCCCCGTCAGGCTCCGGTGCCTCCATTTCTCCCGCCGCCTCCGAATCCTCTGTATGATCCGCTGTCTGTGCGGGCTCAATGTCCTCTGCGGCCGTTATATAATTCTCGTCTTCCTCAAACTCTGCAAGACCCTCGTCTTCCATATTCTCTGCAGACTCCGCAAACTCCTCGTCCACGTCATCTTCCATATCTTCATCGAAGTCCGCATCATCAATGTCGTCCGTCCCGTACACCGTCTCAGAAGAGAATCCATTATCTGAAGTCTGCACGCCCGGTCCCGCCGACACTCCGCTGTCATCGAGAATCTCCTTCATACTCTCAGCCAGCGCCATCTGCAGATTGATCGTATTGTACTGACCTACGTCAACCGTTTTCACCTCCGGGAGTTCCATCGTAGGTGCTGCCGGAACCTCCTGCCCGCCTTCTTCCTCGTTATGTCTGATCTTGCCGGCTACCCTTGTGTCACCCGGTACACCGCCTGTGTCCTCATCCTCTTCCGCTAATTCATCCTCCGGAAGATCAGCACCGTTCCTCTCACGTATCCACGTATTATATCTGGACTGCTGCTCTTCGCTGAGCGGCTCGTGCAGCGCCTTGAGTTCCAGCGCCTTAATCACATACTTGCCATCGCCGAACATAAAAAACATTTCATCACATATCTCGATACACTTCGTAGATAATCCGATCCTGTGATACAGATACGCCAGCTCATACTCCCATTTCTCTCTCGGATCGCGTCTCTTAAATTCCTCCAGAACCGCTATCCGCTCTTCCAGACTGACGTCCTGCGCCTCATAAAGACGATACTGCAGAACATATCTCCCCGTATCCTTCGGTGCAATCTGTACAAATTCCTTATAATATTCGATCGCCTGCACATACTCTTCCAGTTTAATGGAAAGCTCGCACAGCGAATATACGATTGATCTGCTTGACGGATGTCTCTCATAAGCTAACAGCAGTATCTCCTTACTCTCCTGATATCTCCTGTTAATCTTATACAAATCACTGATCGTACAGAGCATCATGACGCTCTTGACCCGGCGCCAGTCAATAGAATCCGCGATGCTGACAGCTTCCGCAAATTCTCCCTCCGCAATCAATGCCCTAATCTCATCGGAGCGTACTTTATATTCGTATTTATCCAAGGTGCCCACCTCATTACCGTATTCCCGTGACAATTCGAAATCTGTCATTCCCATTGTCACGTATTTTTCCACATAGTAACCCTATTTTTCACTGTTTAAGTTTACCATAGCCGCCTATCAATGTAAATAAAATATGTAGAAAAAATAGCACCCCCATCTTGGTATCTTTTCGTTAGTATATACCAAGATATGGAGATGCCACAATATACAATCACCTTATATTGTATTATAAAGTCAGATTTTCTTTACACGTCCTCTCCCGCAAGCAAATTAGAAAGTTCTGCAAACCGTTCTAATGTTAGCGTTTCGCCGCGCGTTGCGGACGGGAGTCCCATTTCCATAAGCGCCTCCTCTACCTGCGCTCTGCTGACACCCAGACCACCCGCGTTTGCAAGCCCGTTCGCAAGCGTCTTTCTTCTCTGGTTAAAAGACGCCCGGATGATCGCAAACAGCCGCTCCTCATCCACCACTTCTACCGGCGGCTTCTCATAACGCGTCAGCCGGATCACCGTACTGTCCACATTGGGTCTCGGCATAAAACACGCGGCGGGCACTCTGGTAATTATTTCCGGTCTGGCATAGTACTGCACCGCCAGCGACAGCGCACCATAATCTTTCGTTCCCGGCCCAACCCGCATGCGGTCCGCCACTTCCTTCTGCACCATGATCGTCACGCTCTGCAGAGGCACATGCTTTTCAAAAAGCGCCATGATAATCGGTGTAGTAATATAATACGGCAGATTCGCCACCACCTTAATCGGCCTGCCGCCGTTATGCTCCTGCGCCAGTCTGTTGATGTCCACCTTCAGAATATCCTCGTTGATAAGCGTCACATTATCACAATCCGCCAGTGTGTCATGCAGAATCGGAATCAGATTCCTGTCGATCTCCACCGCTATCACTTCGCCCGCTTCCGCCGCCAGACGCTGTGTCATGGTACCGATACCGGGACCGATCTCCAGGACACAATCCTGCTTCGTGATATCCGCCGATTCTATGATCTTATCAAGTATGCTGCTGTCAATCAGAAAATTCTGCCCGAATTTCTTCTGAAAAGCAAACTGATATTTCTGTATAATCTCTGTTGTATTTCTTCTGTTGCCCAGTTCTGTCATGCTGCTCTTCTCTCCATACTCTTTATTTCGTGCACCTCTCACCGGCGGCGTGCGGTCTCACGCTCCGTTGTCCTCCGGCCCGTCCCGGCATTCCGGAATGCCGCCTGCTGTCCCTATCCCTTGATCCGGAAAAGTCTCATCGCATTCTCTTCCGTTGCCTGCACAACCTTCTCGTATGAAATGCCCTTAAGTTCTGCGACTGCCTGCGCTACATAAGGGAGATTCAACGACGAATTTCTCTTCCCGCGATGCGGCTCCGGTGCCAGATACGGACTATCCGTCTCCAGCAGTATTTTGTCAAGCGGTATATACTCCACCGCCTCTTTCAGCTTTTTACTGTTCTGAAATGTAATCACACCGCCGATTCCAAAATAATAATCCATCTGCAGGTATTCGCGCGCAATTTCCTTCGTATAGGAATAACAGTGTACCACACCGCCGGTCTCCCCGCCATGCAGCGCACGCATCATATCCAGCGTATCTCTGGCCGCATCTCTGGAATGAATGATCACCGGCAGCCCTGTCTCCCGCGCCAGAATCAGCTGCCTTTCAAACCATATCTTCTGAACGTGCGGTTCCGGTTCCTTCCAGTGATAGTCAAGCCCGATCTCCCCTACTGCCACTACCTTATCCGCCGCACACTGTTCCCGCAGCCAGGCGAAGTTCTCTTCATTCAGCTCAGAAGTCTCACTGGGATGAACACCCATCGCCCCATAGATAAAAGGATATTTCTCCATCAGTTCTAACGTGAGCCTGCAGCTTTCAAGACTCGCACCCACATTGATCACCTTGTCGATTCCATGTTTGCGCAGAGATATTAGCAGTTCCTCCCTGTCCTCATGAAACGCTTCATCATCATAATGTGCATGACTTTCAAAGATCATTTTCTCTCCTTTTCTGCCTCTGCCGTATAATACTTAATATTTTGTAAAAATTTCTAAAAAAATACTTGCATTGCCGGGAACAATATACTATAATAACTCTTGCGTGTTGAGAAAGCGCATTACAACGGACATGCACCGCTAGCTCAGTTGGTAGAGCACCTGACTCTTAATCAGGGTGTCCAGGGTTCGAGCCCCTGGCGGTGCACTGGGAGAACTGGTTTTGGAATCGCAGGATTCTGGGGTCGGTTCTTTTTTTGATATAAAATTGCTTATCAAAAAGTTATTCCTGACAATTCTGCCGCAATTCCCGCTGCCACGCCGATCGCATATAATAAACCTATGACGCGCAGGTTCTCGCCACGGTCATCGTTCACACGCAGCAACACCAGTATGCCTACACCGCTGCCCGACAGTAAACCGGCAATCATACCGCCCGCCCCGAGTACGCCGTTCAGATACAGCTGCGTGATAACGACGGAGGACGCACAGTTTGGAATCAGACCTACCAGACCGGCAATCAGCGTCCCCACGACCGGACGGTCCAATATGATACTGCCCAGCGCTTCTTCCCCAATCCACATAATAAGCAGATTAAGCGCCAGTGAAATAACCAGAATATACACAAATATCTCCACCGTATGGTGCAGTGCCGATTTCCAGATCCCGTTCTCACAGTGGCAGTGATGCTGCTCGCACAGATGCTCGATCTGCATTTCCTTCTTATTGCCGCTAAAGATCAAGTCGATCACAAAACCCGCCGTCACAGCAACCAGCAGCTTCACAGCCAGCACCTTGACAATCATACCTGCCCCCGCATTCTCGGATATCATAATAGGAAGCATCTCGTCGGACGTAGAAAGGAAAACCGCCATCAGTGTACCCAGCGTGATGATCCTGCCTGCGTACAGGTTCGATGCCGCCGCCGAAAAACCGCACTGCGGGAAAATTCCCAGTGCGCCGCCGATCACCGGTCCGCCTTTACCCGCACGGCGTATTACCTGCTGCATCTTATTGCCGGCCTTATGCTCCAGATATTCCATAACGAGATAAGCCGTAAACAAAAAAGGCACCAGCCGCATGCTGTCTATAAAACTGTCCATTATTATTTCTATAATCATATTATACTTCTTTCCACAATTCAAACCGCTTTACACACTAGAATACCGTGTCTATATGGAAAATGCAAGCGTCAAAGAAAGGACACTGCGTAAAATCCACGTACTAAAGTACCAAATATATATAAATAATCAAAAAATAGTGATTGATTATTATACAAAAATGTACTAAGATAGTATGTGTGGGTTTTGTCGATATATGGCAAGCGGGGAGGATTCTTCAATGGAAGGTTTAAGAAATGTAATGGAGGATGCAGTAGAGTATCAGCTTAACAAGCTACTGCCAACAATGCCAAATGTCTGTTCTTGCGAAAAATGTCGTCTGGACATGGCATCGTTTGCGCTTAACAGACTGTCGCCGCAATACACAAGAACAGATACCGGTGCGCTTTACCAGAAGTTGAATAACTCCTCTCAGCAAGCTGAAATAGAGGTTTTGACTACCGTTATTACTGCAATCGAAACCATCAGCACACATCCGAAACACGATTAGATAAATGTGACCCCTGATTAATTGCGGGATTTGATCAAACATATACTATATTTAATGAGCCAGGCTGTTATGCCCGGCTCTTTTCTCTGTTAACCTCTTTCTTGACATATGCTTCCACCGTCTCTTTTGGCAGAGAAAGCGCCAGTGACATTTCACTGTAAAGAAGCTCTTCCGCCTTATGCAGATACTGTTCATCAGAGGAAAGAACCTTCTTGCCCTCATCCAGCCGGCTCTGTCTGCGCAGATAAAGCGTCTTGACGATCCGGGCAAGGCTGTGGCTGTCATAGGTGCGAATCGCTTCCTTATACATCTGCTCCCGGCCTTTCTCTTCCTGAATCCAGACGATCTCCATATCACTGACCTTTCGGATCAAGTCGTTTGCCTCTTTCTTATTCATGATCCTGCGCATAACTACCTTACTGTTATCCACAGGTGTATAGACAGTGCTTCCTTTCTCAAAAACCGGCTCCAATACATAATACTTGCGTATCTTATCCAATCTGTCGATCGGGTTTCCCGTAACGTTGA
Organism: uncultured Lachnospiraceae bacterium; assembly: GCA_937920345.1. Taxonomy (GTDB): domain Bacteria; phylum Bacillota; class Clostridia; order Lachnospirales; family Lachnospiraceae; genus UBA3282. The sequence continues at coordinate 38,985 of CALGVA010000051.1, read as the reverse complement.
CAACACGGCAGACGCCATGTCCGCCGCACATAATCAGTTCATCTCTCTCAAACATAACACCCTCCGATATCCGTGTCCCACATACAAGCCAAATAATTCCTTACTATATATTAGTGTAACACCAAATTGAAGGTTTAGTAAATATTTTCTGAAAATTTTATTTTTTTTCAGCACATTTCTGACACATAGAGGGTTATATTTTGTATTATTTGTCTATAGTAATGTTCGTTTTCCCTATTTCAGTTCGTTTGCCGTCACATAAAAGTGATGATATATGCCGCCGAGCGCAAGCAGGCTCTCATGCGTGCCTTCCTCCACGATCCCTTCCTCCGTCAGCACCAGAATCCGGTCCGAATTACGGATGCTGGACAGCCTGTGTGCAATCGTGATCGTCGTCCGCCCTCTGGCAAGCGCCTCCAGAGATTTCGCCACCTGGAACTCACTCTCATTGTCCAGCGCCGACGTCGCTTCATCCATAATCAGAATCGGCGGGTTTTTCAGAAATACTCTGGCGATGCTGATGCGCTGTTTCTGTCCGCCGGACAGCTTCACGCCCCGCTCGCCCACATAAGTGTCATATCCGTCTTTTAATGCCGTGATAAACTCATGTGCACCCGCGCGCTTTGCCGCCTCGACCACTTCGTCCAGCCCGGCTTTTTCTTTGCCGTAGGCTATGTTCTCATAGACTGTACCCGAAAACAGATAGACGTCCTGCTGTACCATTCCGATATTCTGCCGCAGACTTTTTAACGTATAATGGTGTATGTTCTCCCCGTCTAACAGAATCTCGCCTTCATTGATGTCATAAAACCGGGGAATCAGATTGCACAGTGTCGTCTTGCCGCCGCCGGAAGGACCCACGATCGCAACTTTCTCTCCCGCGCAAATATCCAGATTCAATCCGCGAAATACAACATTATGGTCATCCGGATACTCGAAGCTTACATTGTGAAACGCAATATTTCCCTGCGGGCGTACACACTCTACTGCCCCCGGCTCGTCAAAGATCTCTATGTCGCTGTCCATGATCTGTACAAACCGCTCGATTCCCGTCATTCCGCGCTGAAACTGCTCCGCAAACTCAATGATTCTGCGGATTGTCGCAATCAGTGTGCTCACATACATTACATAAGCCACCAGATCGCCGGGCATGATCCTGCCCTTTATCATAAAGATACCGCCTGCCACCAGAAGCACCAGATACATCAAGCCGTCAAACGCTCTCGTCGTGGTTTGAAAAAACGCCATAAATTTATATGTTTCCTTTTTTATATGGAAGAAATTGACATTATCCTCCTCGAACTTCTCTTTTTCTTTCTCCTCGTTGGTGAACGCTTTGACCACTTTCTGCCCGAGCAGACTGTCCTCAATCCGTGCATTCAGTTCCCCGATCTGCACGCGCTGTTTGCGGAAAGCCTCCCGCATACGCAGGTTAATGGCCGTGCAGGTCACTATCATAACAGGCACAACCGCAAAGAGGATCAGCGTCAGCGGCAGACTGATTCCCGCCAATATGATAAAAGAGATGACCGCTTTGATACCCGCAATAAAAAACTCCTCCGGACAGTGATGGGAAAACTCCGTCACGTCAAAAAGGTCATTCGTAATCCGACCCATGATCTGACCGACCTTCGTATTATTATAGTAGGTATCCGACAGTTTCTGCAGATGGGCATAAGCGTCCCGCCGCATATCCGTCTCGATTCGCGTGCCCATCACATGTCCCGTGTAAGCCATATAGAAGTTCGCCATCGAATCTACGATACGCAGGCACAGATACAGTACCCCGAGACGGAGAATCATCGATACCGTGAGAGACGCCAGATCATTCATCCCCGCGTTCGTGATAAACCGGATAATCATCGGTAATACCAGTTCACAGATCGTCGTCAGCCCCGCACAGAGCAGGTCGATAATAACGATATGCAGATATTTCTTATAATATGGGAGGAACCGCCGTAACAGTTCCCCCGCCTTGTATGTTCTTGTATTGTTCTGTGTATCCATTAGAGTTACTCCTGTCTGAAAAGTGACCTCATATTATCTCTTTTATAATGATTTGTCAAATCTTTCCTTGTGAACAGCCTTTTCACTCTCTCGATTCTATCATTTTACCGATTAACCCCACCTCGAAGTTAATTTTTTGATCAGGTAACGGCTTTGCAATAATGCCCATTCCAATCCGACCTCAACATCAAGCACATTAAGATCTGACAAATCAACACGCTGTGTATACAGTCTGGCATTCGGATAATTGCAAATTAAAGTAAGCGGCTGTGCCCGGTCGGTTCCCATATAAAACCTTTGCCAAAATCACAATGCCGCCGGCTGATCGGCAAGATCGCGCCGTGAGTTCCCGATTTCGAACCGATACTTTTACCCTATCGGTTTATGAGCACAAAGCACCAGACTGGTATGCGCGGGAACGTTTACTTTAACACCTTCCGCCGTCACTTCACTGACAACCGTTTTGCCCAGATAATCCTGCGTAAAAGCCTGATTGTCAAACCCGAAATCCTCAAGCGGAAGAACGCTCTCAGACGCTTCATCCTCCATGGAGCTGATCACTATAATAAGCTCCTCCTCCGTAAACCGCGCGTAAGAAAATACATATCCTCTGTCACTGATAATCCGGAATCCTCCATTTTCCAATGCGGGGGATTTGCGCTTTAACGCGATTAAACGCTGGTACAGGCTGAACCGTTCCGCAGACTCCTTTTTCTCCTGCCAGTTCCAGTCCATCGGATTTCTGCATTCTTCAATGAACTCTGTTCCCCCCGCCAGCGCCACTTCATCTCCATAATATACGCTGACTGTACCGGGTAATGTAAACATAATGATCACTGCCGTTTCATAATCATCTTTACCGATGTCCGCATTATTATGAAGCCGCGGAACATCATGGCTGTCCAGCATATTGAACATCTGATGCTGAATCACGCCCGGAAGCTTCCCGTAAAACTGCCTGATGCGCAATGCAAGCCGCTTTGCCGTTACTTTCTCCCTCTCTTTACCAAGTTCGGCATCTCTTGACAAGAATAAATCTCTTTCCCCTACGAACTCGCGGATCGGACGCGCACATCCATAGTAGTTCATCGTAGAATCCCACCTGTCTCCCTGCAAGTCATCAGAACAGTCCACCCAGTCTTCCGCCAGCAGAAACATATCTTCTTTCTCGGTTTTCAGATTTTCACGGATCTCCGCCAGCACTTCCCCGTGGACATCCACATACTGATTGCGCGCCATGCACTCCGCCACATCAAATCTCCATCCGTCAATATGATACGGACTCTTAACCCATTTCTTTAATACGGAAGATTCTTTCCGGTATATAAGATCGCGAAGTTTCCGGGAACTATAATTTAATTTGGGCATGGTCTGGACATCACACCAGACATCATACCGATTATCCTGATCAAAAAAATAAAATTCTCTTTCCTCCGCCTCCGGATTATGATACGCCCCCACGGAAGCATCATAAAACTGTCCACTCTTATTAAACCACATTCCGTCGGAACTGGTGTGATTAATCGAAATATCAAGCATAAGTTTCATGCCCCTTTTATGCAGCTTCGCGGCAAGCTCTATAAGTGCACGATCCCCTCCCAGATGCGGGTCGATTGTAAAATAGTCAAGGGCATCGTATTTATGTACCGAAGGAGATAAAAAAATCGGGTTTAAATAAACAGCGTTCACACCCAGTTCCTGCAGGTAATCCAGTTTCTGGATAATGCCTTCCAGATCCCCGCCGTAAAAATCCATATTCCTTGTCTCCGTATATTTTCCAGTCGGAGTATCCCACTCTTTTATGGCAATCGAAGGGTATCCCTGATAGGAGTACTCCCCGTCCTTCACGGAGATTCCGGGGTTTCCATTGCAGAACCGGTCCGGAAATATTTGATAAAACACAGTACTACTCACCCATTCTGCGGGTTTAAAATCTACCGGGATAATGAAATCACGGGATTCTTCCGGCAGATAATTCGTCATTCTGTACTGCGTGTAATAGTATATTGCCTGGTCGGTTACCAAATAGAATTGATAGTGAAATTTACGCTCCCGCATTTCTACCTCTACGGTATAATATAGTAATTTTCCCTTTTCCTTACATTGCATTTCCCGGCGTTGTTCTATTCCGAATTCCCGGTAACGCAGATATACTTTCCGAATCTCATCGTTTTTTCTCATGCGGATGGATATCGTTATTTTTTCATTCTTTTTCGGATAGGGATTACTCACAAAATATCTTGTGGAATCACTGTATACACTCTCTAACCAATTATTCATAATTACCTCTGTTCCGATGCGTTTTGTCCTAAAGATACAGGCAGAATCTCCAATTCTATTTTACATTTATTTCTGCGCTGTTATCGCTTCCGCTAATGCATCCGCCAATTCCGCGTCCATCTTAAGCGGTTTCATCGCCTGCAGCAGATTGCTGATTTCCGTATGTTTCACGATGTCATAAATCTCTTCTTTCCGGTTATATTCCATCTTCGCCTTATCTAAAATGTGAAAACATAGTTTACGTACATGGTTCCGGCCAAGCTTCATACCATTTGTGAAGCATATCTTTATTGTACTATCTATGCTTCCTTCCATCTCAACCACCATTTCATTCTTATCGGGATCATGCTTTACACAAAGCGCTTTCTCCTGCCCGCCGCATCGCATAACTATGCTCTCTGTCCTTTCAAATCCCAGAAAATGAATTTCATAATATCGCTTTGACGGAATTAATTCCTGATTTCCTCTCGCCGGTAAAATACTGAACTCGCCATTTTGGGTATAGTCGAGTTGAAACTCTGTATATACGCCCTCGCCTTTTATGTAGGCCTGACTTTCTCCATCGTCTTCATACAACGTAAACTGCCCGTCAGCGCCCGCAGCAACCGTGATCTGCAGTTTATCCGGATTTGCTGTCGCATTTCCCTCAGCACTGCCGTCGCATACTACAATTGCCCCCGCCTTTAAGAAAACCGGTATTTCATCCAGGCGGCGGTACAGTTTCACACAGCGGTCTCCGTCATAAATCGTTCCCCTGCGCCAGTCGATATAGATCCCCCGGGGAAGCCATCCTTTCACTTCCGCCATCTGCAAATGATCCGCCATAGGCGTTGTAACCGGCAGACAGATCATCTCCGTTCCGAAATAATATTCATTCAAGACCCCGTATGCTTCTTTTCTCTCCGGATACTCGTAATACATCGGTTCTATCAACATTTTTCCTTCCTGACAGGACCGCATATTCATCGTGTAAAGATAAGGAATCAACCGGTGCCTCAGCCTCAAATAATCCGTAATGATCCTACATGTCTCCGGCGAATAGTTCCAGGGTTCCTTATGCGTAAATTCACTTGCCGAACTGTGCATTCGGTTGATCGGAGAAAAAACACCCCACTGCACCCAGCGGATCTGCAGTTCTTCATCATAAGACCCTTGCATATGGCCGCCTATATCATGGCTCCACCATCCATAGCCGATATTGGAAGCCGTCGCAGTAAAGTAAGGCTGAAAGTTTAAACTTTCCCAACTGATAATTGTATCTCCCGAAAATCCGATCGGATAACGATGACTGCCTGCCCCCGCAAAACGCGAAAGGATCATGGGGCGCTTCTGATCCCGGGCGCTATGCAGATAGTGATAATGATTCAGCACCCAAAGCGGATCAAGTCCGGGCAGCTTACTGGTCTCTCCCTGCTGCCAGTCCACCCACCAGAAATCTACTCCCCTTTTTTCATTAGGGCCATGAAGGTATTCAAAATATGCCTCCATAAATACCGGATTTGTCACATCGAATTTAATCGGTTCCTCCTCGGATGCATGCACGTGCAATGCCTCTCCCACTGCCGACACCATTTTCCGATAAGGTTCCTCATACGCCCGCACACCGTCCGCCGGATGCACGTTAAGGGAAACCTTTAATCCTTTCCGGTGAAGCTGATCCAGGAACCGCTCAGGCTGCGGAAACAATTCTCTGTTCCATGTGTATCCCGTCCAGCCGCTCCCATACTTAGGTTCAATATCAGTCAGATGCCAATCCATATCAATTACCGCAACCGTCAGAGGGATTCCGTGCGCTTCAAATTTATCCATTAACTCCAAATATTCTGTTTCCGTATAACGATGAAACCGGCTCCACCAGTTTCCCAATGCATATCTGGGTAACAGCGGCGTCTGCCCAGTCAGCCTAAAGTAATCCTGCAGACACTTTCTATAGCAGTTTCCATATCCGAAGAAATAGATGTCTGTCTCCTCCTGCGCCCGCCCGGTCAGTTCCCCGTCGTCCCGGATCAGATAAGAGTTACTGTCATCCAGCACGCTGTACCCCTCTGCAGACTGAAGCCCATCCTCAAGAGGAACTGCTCCGTCAGCGCCATCCAAGGTTCTCACCGTTCCTTTTAACGTATCCGGACAGTCTCCATAACGCCATCTGTTCCCTCTGCAGATTACCGAGATGTCCTCTATGTTTTTTCCCTGATTTTCACAGCATAATGTAAGAAATTCCGTCTCTATCCGTAACTTTTCCGCATCCTCCGTCACCTTATAATCGACCTTCGGAAATGCCCTAAACCATACGGTCTGCGTCGGCATATCTGTGTACTCTTGTGCCTCTGCGTACTCAATCCTTATCAGCTGCTCTGTCAGCATGGTAAACCGGAACTTTCCGAAGCAAATAATATTTTCACTGATTGCCGCTGCCTTTGTGTGAATTCTGTATTGTTCCTGCACTTTGTTTATCCTCCGTAACTATTCCTTTACCGCGCCCACCACGATTCCGTCCTTAAAATACTTCGTCACAAACGGATAGATTACCATCAGCGGCAATGTCGACACAACGATCTTGGCCGCGTTTAATGTTTTCTCAGAGATCGTCAGATATTCCTGTATCTTCTTCGGGTCTGTAACCCGGGAAATATCAAAAGAAGCCGTTACCGATTGAATGTATGTCTGCAGCGGATAATTTCTGATTTTGGAAATATAGAGTATTCCCGTAAAATAGTCGTTCCAATGGCCCACTGCACAAAACAGTATGATCGTTGCAATACATGGCTTGGACATCGGTATAAATACATTCCATAATGTTTGAAAAGGATTTGCCCCGTCAATCTCCGTTGCCTCTTCCAGCTCCTTGGGCACACTGCGGAAGAAATTCATAAGCAAAATCACATTTCCCACCCCCACTGCAGAAGGCAGAATCAACGACCACAGCGTATCGCACAGCCCGAGCTTATTCACCACAAGATAGGTCGGAATCATGCCTCCGTTAAACAGCATCGCAAACAGTACGGCTCGCATATATATTTTCTGTGCACGAAACTCCCTGGTACTCTTTGACAAAGGATATGCCATGATAATGACCAGTACAATATTGATGACCGTTCCCAGAACCGTTCTGACAAACGATATCATCAAGGAGCGCCAATACTGTGCCTCCTTAAGCAGTTTTGTGTATGAATTGACCGTAAAGTCCACCGGTATGATACCTACTCTTCCCGCAGTGGCCGCTGCGCTGTTGCTGAACGAAACTGCCACCATATTAAGCAAAGGCAGCAGACATGCCAATGCAAGCGCGATCACAATCATATATATTATAATATCTGCAAGCTTTATCTTTTTCTTCATAACCGTCTTCCCCATTCCCATCATATCCCGACACAGGCACTCCGAACACTAGAACATTCTTCTGTCGGAGAATTTCATAACCAGCCTGTTTGCCGTCAAAATCAGGATCATCCCCAATGTAGATTTAATGAGTCCCACCGCCGTACCGATACTGTACTGCCGCTTCGTCATACCCATTCGGTACACAAAGGTATCCAGAATATCACCCGTATCATAGACCAAAGGATTATACAAATTATAAATCTGATCAAAACCGGCCGACAAAATATTCGGCAGTTCCATGGTCAGCATAATTAAAATGATTGGTAGAATACCCGGCAGCGTAATATGGATTAATTTCTTAAAGCGGGTTGCCCCGTCAATGGAAGCCGCCTCATACAGTCCGGGATCTATTCCCGTTAATGCCGCAAAATACACGATGGACGCATATCCGAATTCCTTCCAGCTTTCCGTAAATATAATAATCTTTCTAAACCATTGGTTTGTTCCGAGAAACATAACCGGCTCCAATCCCGCCGACGCAATCACCTTATTGACGGGTCCGTCCAAGGAAAAAATCATCTGCACCACTGACGCAAATACCACCCACGAGAGAAAATGCGGCAGATAAACAATGGTCTGCACACTGTTTTTTACGAATTTATTCTTAACCTCATTAATTAACAGCGCAAAAGAGACGGGAATTACGCTCCTTAAGAAAATTTTCCAAAACGAAATAATAATGGTATTAATGAAAATCTGCCTGCTGTCGCGCAGCGTGAAAATCGTCTTAAAATTCTGCAGCCCTACCCACTTTGATCCCAGAATACCCTTGGCCGGAACATAATTCTGAAATGCCATTACAATTCCAAACATCGGCACAAATGTGAAAATAATCAGGATAAGAAGTCCCGGAAGCATCATTAAATGGTAGTAGATTTGCTTGTTCTTTCTCATCAGACCCTCCTGTCGTCAAGTCAAACAGCCTGCGGCATTTGCCGGAAGGTCCGGGCGCCGCCGATCTCCTGATCGACGCTCTGCCCGGCTCCCGGTTTACTGCACGCCGGAATCAATTACCTGCCTGTTCGCTTACCTCTGCGGTAATCGTATCTCCGCCCACTGCTTTCCATTCCTCCACAAATGTATCAAACTCACTTACCGGAATCTCGCCTGTGACGATCTGCATAGCAGTCTTTCTCTCCAATGTTCTGAGTGTCTCCCACAGCATGCCCATGGACTCTGTCTGTCCGAAGAATACGGGATTAACCGAATTGACGTCGGCCTCCAACATCTGCTTCGCGGCTACCATACGGCAGTTATAATCGATCCAGTTCTGCTTCTCCGGCTGCTCTCCCGCCTCTACAGACGCAAGATAAGACTTACAGGACTCATACAGGCTGTTCTCGTATGCCGTCATATTCTGGGGATCTCTCGTGCCGTCTATTGCTTCTTTAATATGGGTATAACTTCTTGCCACCGCATCGTACCAGTCAAACCCGCCGATAAATTCAATACCGTATCCATGATTTACCCATTCCATATAAGCGACAGCCTCCGCGCTGTCATCAGAATATGCCGCGTCTCCCTGATTGTAATCCAAGGTCAGGGATTTGATCTTAACAAGAAGTTCCGGATGCTCAAAGCCTTTTCTCACTACAAAATAGACTTCCTGATTGGGGTTTCCCGTCCACGTGGTAACCTTGCCGTCTGCGCCTGCCGGAAGCAGATACGATACCCATTCAGCATCGGGATTTAATTCATAACATCCGCCCAGATCATAGGGCAGCCACCATCCGGCGAACACGGAACCGCACCTTCCGTCAGTGATCAGCGATGTCACCTCAGCGTATTTGCGGGTAGAAAATTCCTTATCGATCAATCCCTTCGCATACCAGTCCGCAAGCACGGTAAGCCCTTCTTTCATTTCCGGCTGTACCGAACCGTATCCCACTGATCCGTCCGCCGTCTTGATCCACTGTTCCGGATATGCTCCGAACATGGTAAACACATTATTCATCTTATAAGCGGAAGAATAATTACCATATAGAAAATTACTCTCTGTGGTACAAAGCGGAATACCTACCGTTTTACCCGCCCCGTTATTCCCCGGGTCCTTCTCCACAAAGGCAGTGACGATCGCCTCTACATCCGCCAGTGTCTCAGGCTCTTGCAGGCCCAGCTGATCCATCCAGTCTTTGCGCAGCCACAGAAATTCCGGTCCACCGGATATATTCGTAGTAGGCATCGCGTAAAGCTTACCGTCAAAAGTTGCCATATCAAGCGCCCGGCCTTCATAGGAGTCGTAAATTTCCCTCATCAGATCGCTGGCGCAATTATTGTAAGCCTCTGTCAAATCTTCCACCAGATCATTTTCAACTAAAGCGACAAGCTCTTCATGTGTAACGGCCATGATATCCGGCAGATCGCCGCTGGAAATTGCCATGGAAACTTTAGTCCGATAATCATCTCCGTCCGCCGCCTCGAAATAATCCGTATTCTGCACGTTTAATTTTGCTTTGTAGAATTCCGTATATGCACTGTGTTCAGGTGAGCCGTTCTCCCAGTCTTCCGGATACGTTCTGCTGGGATCAACCGTAACACCGATGGTATAGTTGACCGTATCCGGATAAGGCGTGTACGGATCTGTTGCCGCCAGCACCCACGGATCTGCTTCACCGTCCGCTGTCTGGTCATCTACAGCTTCTTTTGTGTCAGTCTGCGCAGAATCATCTGCTGTTCCCGCACCGCCCGGCGCGGCACTTTCTGTTGTCTGCTCTGTTTTACCATCTGCTCCGCAGCCGGCGACCGCTCCCATCAATAGTATCGCCGTAAGTCCTAAAGCTACTATTCTTTTTGCTTTCATAAATACATTTACCTCCCTTTCCTGTCACATTCCTATGAATACGCAATTGCCCTTCCGGAATCGGGCCGTTCATTTAGTTTATCGCTAAACTATTTATAGCATAATCTTTACCGTAGCTATTTGTCAACATGATTTGTCGAATTTCGTTTACTTTTTCTAAAATTTATTCTTATCTATTGGTAATAATTGACAAATAATACCTCCTGTGTTATGATGCAAAAAGCAGGTTAAAAAACATATTTTCATTTATCGTTAAACTAGGTGGGTTATGATTACATTACAGCAGATCGCCGATGAGGCCGGCGTAAGCAAAATGACTGTCTCGAATGTCATCAATGGAAAATTTGATAAGGTTTCAACTCAAAAAATAGATCTGATACAGAATATTATTGAAAAGAATCATTATGTCCCGAATTTGAATGCGCGTTCTCTGGTAAAGCACCAATCCAAAATTATAGCGATTTTAGTGAACGCGTTTGTACTGGATTACAATGTATTTATCGATCCCTACATCAGCAGATTATTCGGCGAGATCGAGACTACAGTGCGCGCGGTAGGTTACTATACTATCGTCCAGACAGTTGACAATATCAACGATGTCATAACTTTGTTGGGCAACTGGAATGCGGACGGCGCCATTTTTCTTACTCCCCAGTCGGAAGAAGATTTGGAACTTTTGCGCAAACAGCACATTTGTCCCATGGTTTTTCTCGACAATTATTTTAGAGCGGACAGCGACTTTTTGTCTGTAAATATTGACGATTATAAGGGCGGTTATATAGCGACGAAACATCTGCTGCAAAGCGGACATCGTAAGATCGCTTTTGCCAGCTATCTCAGCATTAAAAGCGACGTTATTGCCGCCAGACATCAAGGATATATGGATGCCTTAAAAGAATTCGGAATCCCGGCCAAAGATTCCTGTCTGATAGATACATTTACCCGATACGAAGACGGACTTGTAATCGGGCGCGATCTTGCCAATCATAAATATGACGTCACAGCCGTTTTTGCCACTTCCGATCATCTGGCGCTCGGTATCATGAAAGGCTGCTCTCTGAATGGATTTATTGTTCCAAATGATCTTTCGGTAATCGGATTTGACGATTTGGACCTATGTACCATTGCAACACCGGAACTTACCACGATTGCACAGGATCTCCACGAAAAGGCGCGATCTGCCGTACAGATGCTCATTAATGCCATAGCTGGTACGCAGCAGGTTTTTTCTCCTGTTATCTGCGACGTAGAACTCAAGATCCGCCAGACTGTTCAGAATCGGTAAAGCGCCTGTATCAGGCGCTCTACTGCAAAATCTTCATCTCTTCGTTGCGCTTGCTGATCCGCTCCAATCCCTTTGCGGATACGTAATCGGTCAGTCCTCGCAGCTCCGAGTCTGTCAGCGTATTTCCAAGGTCCAAAAAGTGCATAATACATGTCTCACACTGGCTCTTATTCAAACCGGCCAGCCCGCCAAACTGTAATCTGTGATAGGATAACCGCTGCATGGAAGTTACAATCTCTACCCAGTCGCCGCTGCTGACATGCAGCGCTACGCTGTCAAATCCTTTGCCATAAAAGCTGTCCGCTTTTCCTTCTCTTAGCGCCTCCGCCAGATACTGTGCCGACAGATGCTGGTCTGAGTAAGTAAAAATTTCATTCCAATCCTCGGCGTACAGTGTCATATCCTGATCCAGCAGCATCTTCAGCAGTTCGCTCACCTGCTCTGCCTCCATACCGGTCAGAGTTTCCCGCATCTGCGCTCTGTCTACGTCTCCCGATGCGATCTCTTTCATTATATTATGCTGACGCTCTTCCTCTTCAGTGCCATAAATACCGTCAAAGCATGCTTCCGTTATATCATCACAGGTAACCAGTAAATTCTTCACTCTGGCTTCCTGCCCCACCATTTTAATGACATTTCTTCCTTCCGGAAGCGCAATGGTCTCGGCTGTTTCTTCTCCGCTGTCATTAAGAACCCTCACCGTTTGATCAGGCATAATATGCACGACCTTCAGCCGGCCGTCTTCCATCTCAAACCGGGAATTGACCCTGATCGTTGTATCACTGTTTGCATACAAGATGCTCACCGTATCGCTGCCGTCAAGAATCAGTCCGTCACATTCTGCACTTCTCTCATCTCCACCATAAATCCATGCTCTACGCACATCATGGTCGTCCATGCCCGCTATCAATTCATCATCATCATACATACGGTATGCCGTCCCGTCCCGGGAAATCTGTACCTCCTGATTCATGAAGTCGGTTCCGTCTCCCAACAGTACCGACCACAGCAATCGGCCCAGACCCTGCTTCGCACGCTCAGGGCTGTTAAAGAGAGTCTGGTGTTTCCAGTCAGTGCTCCCGGCAGAATCCTGCCCGCTTGTCATGACACCGCCCGCCAGCGCTATGCCTGCCAGCAGGACAGCCGCCGCAACAGCACAAATCACGGTTACAGTACTTCGCTTATGATACCGGACAATTCCCTCCAGTCTTTCTCTTAAGGCGCTTTTCTCCTCCAGCAGCGTCATCGCCATCACATTTTTGCGGCAGCTGATATTCTGCTCCGCCATATCCAGCAGCACATCTCCGTAAGCCTTACGCCCGTTTTCCGTTAAAGATTTCATTACCGCCTCATCACAGGCCAGTTCGCAGTCCAGACAGAACCTGCGGTTAAAAAGGTACATAAAAGGGTTAAACCAGTGTATACATAACGCCAGTTGGAACAACCATTTATAGCCGATATCCCGCCTCCTGCAGTGCACAAGTTCGTGATGCAGGATCAGCATAAGATCCGCCGGTACATCCGGAGGCATAATTATATATGGTCTAAAGAAGCCGATCATGATTGGGCTATCCACCGCGCTGCTCTCATATACCGGCACTCTCCTGCGGACTCCAAGCCTTCTCCGGCATTCCTCACGCATGGCAAGAATCTCCGGGTTTGTCACCAGCACGGCATGCCTGCATATGTTACCCGCAAACCTGCGGTAATCATATATTTTCCATGAGGCACAAGCCATAACGCCAATCAGCCAGACCACGCCTACTATCCTGAATCCCGCGGGCTCTCCCCGCGATTCGTGTACGGCCACGTCTCCATCAGCGCCATAATCCGTATAAACATCATCCGCAGTATTATCCGCTGGCGACCCGCCTTCTGTTTTGGCTGCACGCTTCGACGCGGCGCTATCCTCCGCGTAATTCTCCGGCATGTTCCTTTCATCAGATACCGATCCTGCCCCTTTTGACGCCTCATTGAAATTCCGCACAATCTGCCTGCTTTGCACCGCCGTAAAAAGCTCACCTACAAGGTTCACGCCTGCGTGTACCGGCAGCAGCAGCCTGCACAACAGCAGCAGCCACAGATAGTAAGTCCAGCGCCTGGAGAAATACCGCTCTGTCACAGGCCGGATCAGCATGATAATTCCACCCACCATAGTCCCTGATATAGATAACGACAGTATCATCTTAAATAATTGTTCCATAAGGTGCCCTCCTGATTTCTATACCTATTGAAAGTTATCCTGAAAATATGCCCGCAGTTCCTCAATGTCTTCCCGGCTCAGATCTTCATCTTCAATCAGTGCAGCTGCCAGATTTCTGGCATTTCCCCTGAAAAACTTGTTCAGGAAATTCCTCGTCTCTTCCTTCACATAGTCCCCCCGCTCCACGCAAGGCATATAATAATACACCTCCCGTTTCTCCTGCACAATTACGCCTTTATCTAACAGTCTGCGAATCAATGTAAGCACCGTTGTCCGCTCCCAGTCTTTCTTCACGTTCAGCCGCAGACGTACCTCATTCGCATTCAGCGCCTCCCCGGCTTCCCATAACACTTCCAAAATCTCCAATTCCGCATCTGATATCTTCTTATCCGCCATATGATTCTCCTCTATGCAATCCTCTTTATGTTTCTATGTATTCCTTCTGTTTCATACTTTTGTCTACGGTCGTAGACTCTATGTATAGTCTACGCTTGTAAACATATATTGTCAATCACTTTTTTCTAGATGATTTAAGACGTCAAAAGGTCCTTTGTAAACCTTGCATATTAAAAAGCTGCTCCGCCGCAAATCTGTATGATCCGCTTCGAAACAGCTTTATTTATCACTTTATTAAATTATGTCTATACCGTATAACTGTTCAGATACTTCTCCTGCTCCGGTGTCAGCACGTCGATCTCTTTGCCGAGGAACGCCAGCTTACGCTTCGCTACATCACGGTCCACTTCCTCCGGTACGTCAATCAGCTTTTCTTTCAGTTCACTGCCATGCTCCACGAGATATTTCGCGGAAAGTGCCTGGATCGCAAAACTCATATCCATAATCTCCGCCGGATGTCCGTCGCCTGCCGCGAGATTTACAAGACGTCCCTCCGCCAGCACGAAAATCCACTGACCCGTAGGCAGCTTATAACCCATGATATTCTTGCGCTGCTCTTTCTTCTCCACCGCATTCGCCTTCAGCCATGCCATATCAATTTCACAGTCGAAGTGTCCTGCATTGCACAGAATTGCGCCCTCTTTCATCTCTGCAAAATCTTCCTTATCGATAACGCCGTCGCATCCCGTTACGGTGATAAAGAAATCGCCCACTTTAGCCGCTTCTTTCATCGGCATAACATCAAATCCGTCCATCACCGCTTCAATCGCCTTGATCGGATCGATCTCCGTAACGACTACTCTTGCCCCGAGGCCTTTAGCTCTCATCGCCGTACCCTTACCGCACCAGCCGTAGCCTGCAACGACTACGATCTTACCGGCCACAATCAGGTTTGTGGTTCTGTTGATACCATCAAATACTGACTGTCCCGTACCGTATCTGTTATCGAAGAAATGCTTACACGCCGCATTGTTCACGCGTACCATCGGGAACTTTAACTCTCCCGCCTTGTTCATGGCTTCCAGACGGATAATGCCGGTCGTCGTCTCCTCACATCCGCCGATAATGTTCGGAATCAGGTGTGGCATCTCTTTATGAACCATAGTCACCAGATCGCCGCCGTCGTCAATAATAATATTCGGCTCCGCCTCTAACACGTGGCGGATATGTGTCTCATACTCTTCCTGCGTGGCACCATACCATGCATGGACTTCCAGTCCCGCTTTCACAAGCGCTGCCGCCACATCGTCCTGCGTGGACAGCGGATTAGAGCCTGTCACATACATCTCGGCGCCGCCTGCTGCCAGCACCAGACACAAATATGCCGTCTTTGCTTCCAAATGCACGGACAATGTAACTTTCTTGCCGGCAAACGGTTTACTCTCGGAAAACTCCTTCTCCAGTGTCCGGAGCAGATCACAGTTTCTCTTGACCCACTCGATTTTTCTCTCACCGGATTCGGCAAGATTAATGTCTCTGATTTCGCTACTCATTGATAGTTTCCTCCTTAAAATTAATCAGCCGAATTTTTATTATAGTGATGGTCGTCTGTCCTATCATCACTTATGATATCGTTAGAAAAACATATCCCGATACCAGCTCATCGCCTCCGTATACGCTGCGTATACCGTATCAATATCAATGTTTTTCACGATCAGCCATCTGCACACTTCCTGCCAGTCCGCATTCTCATACGCCAGGAGGAAATCATATACGTCCGCCAGTTCCCCTTTATGGTTAATCAGCGCATCCGAAATGTCCTTGGACACATTTACCCTCATAAGACCTTCCTCTAACGGCACATTCAGAATAATATCCAGCACAGAGAACAATCCCATCAGGAATACTTCCGATGCTTTCAGTCCCAGACCAAAATGCGGCGCCAGACACTCTGCAAATTTCGCACGCAGCAGAGATATTCTGGTGATCTCATTCGGCCGGTCCGCACAAAGTTCCTTGGTAATCACGGTATTAATCCATTTCTTCAATTCTTTCTGTCCGAGAATCGCCGCCGCATGACGAATGGACGTAATCTGCGAGTTGACGGATGTACGGTTTACCATCTCCAGCAGGGATAATACAAGCGCCGTATCACGACCGATAATATCCGCCGCTTCCGTCAGTTCATAGTCCACATCGTTTACCGTATTCATCAGTTCCAGATAATTGACCTTGAGCGGCTCGATCGCGGTCTGCCCCTTCGTAACAGGAATCCGGTAGAATTTACCCTCAAAAAGATGATACGCTTTATCCTTCTTCAGCCAGT
This sequence comes from uncultured Lachnospiraceae bacterium, assembly GCA_937920345.1. GTDB lineage: Bacteria > Bacillota > Clostridia > Lachnospirales > Lachnospiraceae > UBA3282. Next base: position 22,367 of record CALGVA010000051.1, on the reverse strand, counting down.
CGAACGCCTCCTGCTTCTCTACATTACCGACACAGATCTTGAGTCTCGGATACTGGTGTGAGAAATAGATTTTCGCTTTCAACACATCTACTTTCTTGCAGTCTAAAATAATGTAATCCATTAATTTCAGAATCTCTTTATAGTTCTCAAACTGCGCTACCGGAAGCTTAAAGATCGCCAGCTTATAGCCGTTCTGCTTGAGCTGTTTGATTCTTTTGCGATAAGCATCCGTATTCGTTATGGAATTATCGCACAGAAGCACCAGTCTGTCCCGCATATCGGCTGACTGCGCTTCGATATCCGCAAATATATTGATCGGCCCCACCGGAAGGAACACCTTCGAATCCGGAGAAAGTGTATCGATGCCGATATTTTGTATGATTTCCAGACCGCTCACTCTGCCCGAACCATCCAGAACGGCTGAGCCCTGCAGCTCAGGGTTGAGCAGATAATTCTCCTTCTGTGAAAACAACGAATAGGCACATACCTTCATGTCTTTATCAAAAAATGGTATCAGTGTTGCTAGCATATTTGTAGTCTCCTTTCGGATTTTTCACGGTTATTGCCGTATCTTTATGTAATCTGCATATATTATATCAAATTATGTTCCATAATTCCATGATAAAATACATTTCCCTAGGAAATCCCCGTTTGCTGTGTTACAATGATTCTATATTTCAGCGTAATGCTTTATCCATACGTAATGAAGCCACTATCATTTATACCATTCTGCCGTGTACAATCAGGCGGCAGAATATTGATTATGGCTGCGCTCTTTTAGAACATAATAACAGGAATATGGAGGACTGATTATGAAACTGGTCGTTTTGGAGAGAAACAGTGTGGGAACGGACATTGACGTATCCTGTTTTGAACAATTCGGAGAAGTGACGTATTATCCGAATACGGTCGCGGAGAATACCGCCGAACGTGTGACAGATGCAGATATTATCATTGCGAACAAGGCGCCTCTGAATGAAACTACTTTAAAAGATGCCCCGCATGTCAAACTGATCTGCCTGTTTGCGACAGGCTTCGACAATGTGGATCTGGTCTACTGCAAGAGCCGCGGCATCAAAGTCGCCAACGTAGTCAACTACTGCACCCCCGCAGTCGCACAGCACACCCTTATGCTGGCGCTCATGCTGACTGAAAAGGCTGCTTTCTATGACAGTTATGTAAAATCAGGAACCTACAGTGCGCAGGACCGGTTTTCCAACTTCGACAGACCCTTTAACGATTTAGAGGGAAAGACCTGGGGCATCGTCGGCATGGGAACGATCGGACGTAAAGTGGCGGGTCTGGCGCAGGCATTCGGCTGCAGAGTAATCTTCTATTCCGCTTCCGGCAAGAGCTCCTGCACGGATTATGAACGGGTGGAATTAGAAACCCTGTTGAAAGAATCCGATATTCTATCCCTGCACTGTCCGCTCAGCGACAGAACAAGGGGCCTGATCAATAAAGAAGCTTTTGCGCAGATGAAAGAAACCGCGATTCTGATCAATGTGGCAAGGGGTCCCGTGGTAGATACACAGGCGCTTTACGATGCACTGATCACCAACCAGATCGCGGCCGCAGGACTGGACGTTCTGGAGAAAGAACCCATGACGAGAGACAATCCGTTAGCCAAGATCCAGGACAGCACCAAACTGATCATCACGCCGCACATGGCATGGGCCAGCACGGAGTCACGCAATAATCTTGTAGGGGAAGTGTGTAAGAATATCGCGGCTTTTCTGGATGGGGAAGACCGGAATGTGGTAAATCATTAAAGCAGCCCTGTTTTCACTGCTTATAGGGCCGGCACCAACGTCTGCCGCCGCACACACATCCCGCGGCCGCCGTGAGAACCGCCAGCAGAATATACCATCTGTACAGCGGCCAGTTCTCATGCATACAACGCACCGCGGAAAACCAGAGCGGCTGTCCCGTCAGAAGCACATACCCGATTCCGCCCGGCGGCAGACCGCTCTCCAGCATAACCGGACACCAGAATATGGCAGAGACGGTGATCAGAACATACATGGCTTTGCTGCTCACCGCCGAGACCCACACGATGATCCCCGTAAGCATCAGGGCACCGCACAGCACACGAATCAGGTAATATCCCGTAAAAGCATAAATACTGCCGGCCGCCAGCGCAGAAGCCGTTTCCCCCATTCCCAGATATATCGTTTCCGCCGGGGCGCCTCCGTCATAATATCCGTAAAGCATACCGCATCCCCCGCAGGCCGCCGCCAGCACAAAAACCATAACACCGACCGCCAGCGTATAACTCGCAGCCAGTCTTGCGGCGAAATCGGCAAGCTTTCCTTTAACAGACGTCAGAATCAATACATCTGTCCGAATCTGCCTGTCCTCGCAATAGAAGGACGATAACACGACGATCAGCCAGACCATCGCATACAGCACAAAATACTGTGACAAATCTAAGAACTGTCGATAACCAAGATACTGGCCGAAGTCATTGACACCCTCTGCCGTCCATCCCGCCGCCAGTTTACTCTCCACCCACAGCTGCAACGCCAGTACCGTAAAAAGCAGCCCTGTCATAATCTGCGTAAATCTTCTCCCGGTCAGTTTCAACAGTTCCATCTTATATAATCTCATGATTTCCTCCGTGCATAATTTACAGACATTTATATTAAGAAATAACTGTTATAGATCGGAAAAAGATTAATTAAGATTATACTTCCCCATATAATTTTCGGAAAATGCGATATTCTACTGCTATACTTAATAAATCGTATACATATTTTTTCCCATATATCGCAAATAATCTTACTCCAGCTCCTGCACCACCCACATCTCCTCCTGCGGGTCAACAAATTCCCCGTATGAACTGATTGCAAAGTGCAGATGCGCTCCCGTGGACATGCCCGTACTGCCCACCGTGGCAATCGTGCTGCCCCGCTCCACATGATCCCCCTTCTCTACAAGTATTTCATCGCACTGACAGTAATAAGTCATCTGTCCGTTTATGTGCAGCAGTACCACATAGTTACCGTATTTAGCCGAATATCCCGTCTCGTATACCACGCCCGCTGCAGCAGCATAGACGTCCGAGCCTTTCTCCGCTGCGTAGTCGATCCCCTCGTGCCACCGCACTTCCTGCGTGACAGGATGCACCCTGCTTCCGTATGCATCGGAAATGCGCGTATAGTTACATGGCTTGTCATAAATAATCTGTACATCTTCCGATATTCCGTCGTAGCTGTAAGGAAATGCAACGTCGTTCGCTGCCTGCTCCTCCGGGGCTCCGGAAAGATCCCAATGCAGCATATAGACCATGTCATCCCAGACACACTTCATATTATCAAGTTTCTGTTCCTCCCCGTCAGATACCTCAAGATAGATATATGCAGTCTGAAGTCCCTGTTCGTCTTTATATTCCTCATACAGATAATTAGACTCCCATCCGGCAGCATTCTGCAGAGTCTCCTGCACCAGGTAGCGGTCAAAGATATCTTCTCCCTCTAAATCCATCTGGAAAGTCTTGACGAGCGGTTCCTGCCCGAGTCCATTTTCTTCTACGTCAAAACGGTACATATACCGTTTTGACCTCGGGTGCAGCCACACGGTCGTGCCGTCTGCGGAGACCGCCATCTCGCAGGCGTCGTCTCCCTGTGTCATCTGGCAGCCGATTGCAGCAAGGTTCAAAGTCCTTACGATCCGGCTGTTGGTCAGATCATAGACAACCAGCCCGAAATAATCATGGAAAATAACAATGCTTTCTTTGCCCGTTCCGAGCGGGCCCGCATAGTCAAGTATCGGTCCGTCTGCGCCGAAAATCGTTTCCCCTGACAGCACTGCTGCCTGTGCCTCAAGCTGGGCTTCGGCAATCATCTCCCCCGTCTGTTCTTCCTCTGTAGGGTTTCGACTCTGTGACGGCTCACCGGCCGCGACGCTCGTTCCATCGTCTGCTTCGCTGTCCTCCCCGTCCTCCGTTACGCCAGCTTCATTTTTTCCCTCTTCCGAATTTTCCGCATAATCTGTAGAAGGCGCTGTCATCGTCAGATCTTCCTGCGTCTTTCCGTCATCAGTCGTACCGCCGGTCAATGCACATCCGGCCAGAATGATCATACATACCACTACAAAAACGCCCGCCCACGTCCTGTTCTTCTTTGTCTCCGTCAACCGCAGAATCCTCTCCTTCAGCTCAGATTTTCCCGGCCTGAGCATTGTGCCGTAGGAATACACTCTCTTTTCCCCTTTTGCCTGAGAAAATGCCAGCAGCATCTCACTGTACGCATATCTTTCTTCCCTTCCGATTCTACGGGTCGTTCCATAATCACAGGCAATCTCCCCGTCTCTTGCGGAAGCCGCCGCCGCGATCCACACGAAAGGATGGAACCAGTACAGGGTAACCAGCAGCATTCTCAGCATAGCCCACAGGTGGTCCCCGTGCAGATAGTGCACCTGCTCATGCAGTACGGCGTAGCGAAATGTATCGGAATCCTTATCCACCTCCGCGCCGATATAGACTGCCGGTCGCAAGAATCCGGCAAGACACGGCGATTCCAACCCTTTCACCAGATAGACCGGCACATGTACTTTCCGTATAATGTCCCCGCAGTCTCCCTGATAAATCACACTTTTTCTGCGCAGTCTGCATCGGAAACGGACATAGGACATGCCCAGAATGCCGCCTGTAAAAACTGTGCCGATAATCCAGACTGCCCGCACCAGATCATCGACATTCGTTTCATTTTGTCTGATATCATCCGTATATCCGTGATTTACATCTGTAATAGCACTTTTATCTGTTCCGGTATTATGATCTGTCTGTCGCCCGTCATTGGCCGGTTCGATATTGTTTACACCCGCGCTGTGCACTTGCTGCATGGTGCCGGGCTCCTCCGTATTCTCCGGTCCCGATGCCTGTCCGGTTTCCTTTGCAGCATATGCATAAGGAACTTCTCCTTCCGCCTGCGTATGCCGCGGTATCACTCTGTCCGCAACACCCAGCAGGCTGAACGGGCTCTGTATCAGATTAACCGGCATTGCAAGCCGGATCACCACGATCAGCCACAATCCATACCGCACATAAGCGTGCAGCTTCTCGCCGAATAATTTCTCTATCACAAGTATTGCAGTCACCAGAAATGCCGTCTGTATCATAACTCCCATCACCATAACCTCCTTGCCTCCGCCTGTGGAATCTCAGCCTTCAAAGACAAGCAATAAAATTTCCATGCAGAATTTACTTTTTCCTTTTCCTTGCTTCTTTGATAATCTGATAGAGTTCTTCCATCTCCTGATCCGAAATCTCCTGCTTCCTGACCAGCGTATTAACCATCAGTCCCAGACTTCCGTTATAAATCCGGTTGATAAAGCTGCTTGTCTCCGACTCCACCACTTCATCCCTCTTCAAAAGAGGGTAGTACTCCCTTGCTTTCTCCCCCTCTTTATAAGCGATACAGCCTTTCTGCTCCATCCGTTTCAGAACTGTCTTCGTCGTACTCTTGGCCCAGCCCGTCTCCTCCTCCATTGCCCTGATAAGCTGTGTCGCCGTCTTCGGGGATTCCTCCCACAAGCTCTCCATAATATGCCATTCGCTGTTCGACAGACTGATTGTCTTTTCTTCCATAATTACATCCTTTTCTACGCTGCTCCGCGTTTCTCATATAAAAAAGGTTGACTCATGTAACCCTGTCCTCAATATAACACTATGGGTTACATGTGTCAACCTCTTTTTATTGTTGTGCTACTATACAAATTCATGTAGAAAAACCTGAAACTTTATACACTTTATACTAACCCCGTGATTCCGCTCTGCTGCACAAATTCATTAAGATCTTTCGTATGGATTGCCAGCTTAATCCATTCATCCAGAATTTGTAAATCTGTCTGTTTCATGATCTTTGTCCTCAACTCCCCGGATACTGCTCCGTATTCCTCCAAAAACATAATGACGGCCTCCGCTTTTCCCTCTGCTTTTCCGTCATTTATCAAATCATCAATCGCTTTGCACATACCCGTCACTCCTTTCTCTTCTGTTTTTCGCGTAATGATTGATTGTTTCCCTCCTTTGCAGGAAACGCGTGATAACAATCCGCCGACAGCATATAAAACCCAAAGCCCGTTGTTAATACGAAATCTCCTGCTATATTCATTTTACTGTTTGAATAAAAGCACGATTTCGCTTGACGCCTGCAGGCTTATAGTGATCGCTATATGTTATAACGAACAGAATTTACTAGAATATTGAAATATATGCTTTGCCATAGAGTATAGCACCGTCGGTTTGTTTTGTCATTAAGATTTATCACTTAATATTTTTTTAACTAAAATTATTGGTAAAATGCACAATACTATATCTTGTATAAAATACAAAATATTTACCTTATATCTACTATATCATGTTTTAGTATATTTCAATTCATTTACGAAATACTAAAGATTTCTACATTATAATTCCCATATATTATCCATAATGAGAATATAGAGGCACTTCTCTAACTTGCGCAAATAACCGGCCTGAACAGATTTAGAATACTGAAGAAAAATAACATGCAAAGAAAATATTAACCCCGATTTCCAAAGCTTTGCTTTATAGGCGCTGTGTTATGATGTATAATAGTGTGAAAAATAAGCTTGATAGCTCATTTTTCACACGGCTATTTGTGCCGCAGGCGTCACAAAATAGCTCTTATCGCAGAGCCGAATCTGATATTCGGCTCGCGATTCCTCCGACGCTAAAGCGTCTGCGGAATAGAGATTAATATGAAAAGAATGTCTGAAAAGCGGCATTCTCCGCATAGATTGAATTCAAAATTTTAAGACAGAAAAACGCTGCCTTAGAAAATCTATAACTTTATACATAAATTTAACAGCAAAAGGGGAATCACAAATGAGCAGTTTACTCTCAAGAATCAAAGACAACGTATCCAAGGTGATGATCGGTAAGGAATCCGTCACGGAGCTTCTCCTCGCGGCCCTGGCGGCAGGAGGACATGTACTCCTGGAGGACGTACCGGGCACCGGTAAGACCGTCCTGGCCAAGTCTCTGGCCCGATCCATGGATTTCTCCTTTGGCAGAATCCAGTTTACACCCGATCTGCTGCCCAGCGATGTGACGGGACTGTCATATTATAATCAGGAAAAAGGTACTTTTGTATTCAAGGAAGGCCCTGTCTTCACCAATCTTCTGCTGGCGGATGAGATTAACCGCGCAACGCCGCGGACACAATCCAGCCTGCTGGAGTGCATGGGCGAAGGACAGGTGACGGTGGACGGCGTGACCAGACCGCTGGATGTCCCCTTCTTCGTAATCGCAACGCAGAATCCGGTGGAAACACTCGGGTGTTACCCACTGCCGGAGGCACAGATGGACCGATTCCTGATGCGAATCAGCATGGGAAGCTTAAGCGAAGAAGAGGAGCGTCAGATGATCGACCGCTACATAAGCGCCTCACCGTTAGAGAAGATCGAACCGGTCTGTTCTCTCGATGAAGTTGCCGCTCTGCAAAGGGACTGCCGTAATATTTATGTCCATGCGGACTTGAGAAATTATATTGTAAGTCTCGTCCACGGAACACGTAAATACGAATCCGCCTCCGGCGGCGGACGCTGCATTGCAGAGGGCGTCAGCCCGAGAGGTACTTTAGCGCTTCTGCGTGCCGCACAGGGTTACGCAATGGTACAGGGGCGGGACTATGTGGTGCCGGAAGATATTAAGACGGTCGCCGTACCGGTTCTTGCACATCGAATCATTGCGGAATCCGCCCACACACAGCAGAAGGAATCCCTTATTCACGGCCTCTTAGGGAGCACCGCGCTTCCCACGGAAGATTGGACGAAACCATGATCAGTTTATTTTTTATCGGACTGCTGCTCCTGATCTGCCTGTGGAATCTGTACTATGCAAAACACTGGAACGCAAACCTGACGGTTTCTCTCGACTTCCTGCAGGATTTCGTCTACACAGGCGAGCGGGCGGAAATGACGGAGCAGATTGAGAACAGAAAAAGAATGATGCTTCCTATCCTGGAAGTCGGTTTTCATATGGACAGAAATCTCTCTTTTCGTGACTGCGAAAACACAAGCGTCAGCGATTACGCCTATAAGAGAGATATTTTTGCTCTGCTCGGCAGACAGCGCGTCACCAGAAAGCTGTCGCTCGACTGCACGAAGAGAGGGTACTACCGGATCGATCAATCTGATCTGACCACTTTCTCCATACTCCACAGGCGGCGGTACTCCGTGGAGGCGCCTGCCGACGCGGCATTATATGTGTATGCCGCAAGAACAGATGTCTCCGATATTCTCGTAACATGCGAGCGTCTTATGGGCAGTCTGCAGTGCGCAAAACGGCTTTATGAAGATCCTTTCGCCTTTTCCTCCATTCGGGAATACACAGTCACCGATCCCATGAACACGATCAACTGGAAGGCAAGCGCACGCACAGGCAGCCTCATGGTCAATACATTTGAATCCACGCTGACGGAAAAAGTGATGATTTATCTAGATATGGAGGACCGCGGTATCTTAAAATACGAGCATCTGACAGAAGCCTCCGTCTCCGTTGCCGCCTCGCTTGCGCAGAAGCTGATCGGACGCGGTATGGAAGTAGGGCTCTGTGTCAATGCAGCGGACACATATATTGCCCCGTCCACCGGCAGAAAACAGCTCACCGATATCGAACAGGCGCTTTCCCGATGTAAAAGTGACGATTCGGTCATTCCCTTTCATATGCTCCTTGCGGCGCAGACTCCCGGGCAGGAACAGGCGGTACAGTCTGCAGGTGCCGGTACTGCGGTTTTCACACCGCCGGAAGATGCCGTTATAATTTTTATCTCAAAGAACGCGGCGCAGAACCAGTCCGCGATTGAACATTTTACAGATCAAATGCAGCCGGCTGTCTGGGTGGTTCCCTATACAAGGGGCGAGACCTGTGATATCAGATCGTCTGCCCATACCCATGTGATCAGGCGTGAGGTCAGCGCAAGCTGATTTCGCGAACGCAAAATGCGGCAGAAAACTTCTTATAAGGAAACGGTGGTCAAATTGAGAATACTGATCAAGAAATCAACGGGCTGGCTCCACGCCACCCTTATTATGGCACTCATCGCTCCCCTGCTCTATGCCCTCGGCGCCGAGCGGCAGGATACAATCGGACAGACCTTGTATCTGAAGTGTCTCCTGATTGCATTTCCGATTGTGGTAACTGACTTCGCCATTACAAAATGCCGCAGCCTTTTCTCCTATCTCATCATCAGCGCCCTGACCTTCGCGGCAACCGGCATGGCCGGATGGACCATCGCCGGATCGATGCGTGAAAGCATCATGTTCTGGGGTTATATGCTGCTGCTCCTGGGAGAAACTGTATTTGTGATCATCAGTCGTATTGTCAGCCGTCTTCAGAAAAAGGAAGCGGAAGAAGCCGCCCGCGGTGAGGACACCTCTTTCCGGCCGGCACACGACGCCCTGCGGGAACCGTCTTTCCTCGTTCTGCTCTATTTTATGGCTGTCTATACCGTTGCACTGAATCTGGATAATCCGCCCGTATGCAATACCGCGCTGTTCAGCGCTATACTGTATACGCCCGTTACATTTCTCTATCACTATATCTGCGAGACAGAGAACTATCTATTCCTGCACAAGAGAACATGCAATCTCCCGTCGAAAAGAATCTACGGTATCGGGAACGGCATGCTCGCCCTTTTCCTGCTCCTGTTCCTGCTGATCCTGCTGCCGGTCCTCTTCACGATCTCCGGCCGTCACTATCGCGATCTACGGAAGTGGACCGCCCCGATCGACATTGATTTCACCGAGCTGCCGACTGAACGCATGGAGGGAAGTCCCGGAGAAGACCCGATGGCTGCTTTAATGGCAGAGTACGGAGAGCCGAAGCCGACCCCCAGGTGGCTGATTCTCCTGTCTTATATCATGGAAGCGTTTGTTTTCCTGTCCATTATCATTTTACTTGTGAAAAGTATTATTTCCACTTTCCATGCTTTCCGCGCATCTAAAGACGAAAACGGTGATATTGTGGAGGAACTGGAAGACACGGACGACGTGAGGAAAATAGCGCTGCCGGCACGGCGCCGCAAACTGTCGGAGCGCGAACGTATCAGGAAAGAATACCGCAAAACGATCAGGCGCAACCGCAAAGACCGTCCCGCCGCTTCCGAATCACCCCTTGAAATAGAAAAAAATGCGGGAATCGCAGACCAGAAGGATATACAAGAACTACATCGAAACTATGAACTGGCACGATACGGACGAAACCTCTGATGCCGCGCCTGCAAATCAGTCACACCGGCATATGGGACTGCCACCACAGAACCGCCCTCGCGAACCGTTTCGGGATCTCATGAAAGTGTCCGCCTTCATTCCACTCGAAACAGATATCTTCCGGATTCTCCCGTGCACTGTCTGCGCAGTCGGTTCTGTCAGTCTGTTCTGCCGCCGTGCCGCAATGACTCTCTGACAGTCGTAACTGCTCTGCCAGCGTATTCTTCGCCCGCTCCGTACATTCCGCCACCTTGCACATGCGCGGATTTCTGCTTGCACTCTCTTTTTTACCAAGAGACAAATACACTTTCATGCCTTGTCTGACGGGACGCTCTTTCTCCATAAACGCACAGAATCCGTCATACCACAGAGACCCGGAAAGACTACCGGTCGCGCCGAATACATCTGTCCTGTAAATCGAGTATACCGCCGTAAGTCCGCCTAAAGAATAGCCGAACATCGCTGTGTATTCCGGTTCCGGCTTCGTGCGGTAGTTAGCATCTATATACGGTTTGATCTCTTTAACCACGCGGGCAAGATATATATCCGCCAGACCCTTCGGCGCTTCCTCGCCCTTACGGAACGCGGGCGCGCTCCACGGCGTAAAATCATCGTTCCAGTTATCCGGGCGAATAGAAAGCAGAAGGAACGCCGTCTCAGATCCGGCCTTCCTGATTTCATCTGCGATCTCTTCTGTCTGTACATCCCCGTTGATATAGATTACCGGGTAATGCCTGTTGCTTTTCTCATAATCCCGCGGGAGAAACAGATTGCATGTAAAACCCGCTATTTGCATTTTCTGTACACACATTTTGCAGTTCCTTATCCAAAAATTATAGAAAAATCAAACGCTTTACATATCAATAAGGAAAGTTTCTTTTCAGCGCTCTCTCCGTAAAAAATATCGGCACAATCATAGCAATACACTGAACGATACATAAGATTGCCGATAATGCCCCTATCGTATTTGCTAAACTGCGGTAAAACGGTAGGTGTAACAGTGCGGAAGGTATTAACATCACCCAGCCGGCCTTCCACCACAGCTTCCCGCAGTACTTCTGGGCGAATTTCCATGTTTTATCGTTTTTCATAGACCGGCTTGTCCGGTAACCGATGATCCCGTTTATACTCCCTGGCGGAAGCTTCCACATTATCCTTCCCAGCACAATCATCAAAACCGGAATCAATAAATCACAGATCAATATAAACCACCAAAACCACATTCTCTTTCTCCCCGCTTATAAAACATTCCGATTCAGGATTTTGACTTTCAGTCTTATCACTTGATTTTACTGGATTGTTCTCCTGTTTTGTGGTATAATGAGCCTATCAAAACAGGCGAAAAACCATGCCGCGTTCAGCCAAAGACATCCAGCTTACAGAGCTTAAGAATACCATCTCAAAACTGAATGAACTGATCATGACACAGACGAAATCAATGGAGTCTTTACAGAAGACCATCGAGGGACTGCGTCAGGAGTTGGGCAACAAGCAGGCTGAAGTGGATTACCTGAAAGCAAAACTGTTTGGCTCTTCCAGTGAAAAGCTGAAAAGTCCTTTTCCGGGGCAGATGAATCTTTTCGAAGAAATGCCGGATGACCGGATCCCCGAGATGATTGAACCGGAAATCATAGACGTTTCTGCCCACAAGAGAGAACGAAAACCGAAGGCCACTTATGATGAGATGTTTGATAATCTTCCCCATAGACAGGTCCTGCTTAATACATTAACCGGCGAGGAAAAGAACTGCCCTGTCTGTGGAACACAGATGGTTCCCATCGGAAGCGAGACTGTCCGGACAGAGCTTGTTTTTCACCCGGCATATCTGGAACGCGTGGATTACATGGCGACTACATATGAATGCCCCGTCTGTAAAGATTCTCTGGAACCACAGTTCGTAAAAGAGGAAGGTGCCTCACCGCTGGTTCCCCACAGTTATGTTTCTTCCGGTCTGGCAGCCCATGTCATGTATGGGAAGTTTATCAATGCCTTACCCTACTACCGGCAGGAGAAAGATTTTAAAAACCAGTTTGGTGTTACGATTGGGCGCGGCACCATGGCCCACTGGACAATCTATTGTGCCGGGAACTATTTTCTGCCAATGGTCGGTTACTTTCACCGGCTTCTCACCGGAAGAAAGTTTGTCGCTGCCGATGAGACACCCATTCAGGTATTAAAGGAGGCGGACAGACGGCCACAATCCAAATCTTATGTGTGGTTATTCCGTTCCGGTGATGACGGATTAAATCCCATCATCATTTATCAGTATCATCCAACAAGGAATGGTGATGCTGCTGCGAAGTTCTTTCAGGGATCAGCGACCGGCACCTACATCAATGTAGATGGATATGCCGGATACAACAAACTGAAGGACTTCAAAAGGTGCTGCTGTTATGCGCACATCAGAAGATATTTTCTGGAGGCCATTCCAAAGGGTAAGGAAAAGGATTATACCGATCCTGCCGTACAGGGGCTCCTCTATTGCAATAAACTGTTTGAATACGAACGGGGGTACCGTGAAAAAGGCCTCTCCTATAAGCAGATATACAACCGCCGCCTAAAGGATCAGAAACCTGTTGTGGAGGCTTTTCTTTCGTGGATCAATAAGCAGGAGGCACCGAATGGGAGCCGTCTGTCGAGGGCACTGACTTATGCGAAAAATCAGCAGGACTATATGATGACTTATCTTGAGGATGGGCACTGCAGCATATCGAACAACTTAAGTGAGAATTCCATCCGCCCCGTGACAGTGGGGAGGCGCAACTGGCTGTTCTGCGATACTACAGATGGCGCCGATGCCAGCATGATGGTATATTCGCTCCTTGAAACCGCCAGAGCAAACGGTCTGAATCCTCAGAAATATCTGGAATACCTTCTTGAAGCAAGACCCAACAAAGACATGTCTGACGAGGATCTTGAAAATATGGCACCATGGAATCCTAAAGTTCAGGAATGCTGTATAAATAAATCGTAGAGTATTGAAAGTGAAAGTCTGGAAACTCCCGGATTTTTTCAATAAGTGATACCCTATTACTTAGCGCTTACAATTCAACTCGCTTCTCATTCAATAAGTTTTTCCATGCACTAGAATTTAGTGCTATTTTAAGTTTGGGAAAATTTTTTTCTCTAATTAAAAATTTCACAAGTTTGATCCATTTAACACTTTCATACTTTTTATCCTCTTTATCAAAAAAATTTTTTTGAAAATCCTCTATTTTATTATCTATTACAAAAAAAGGTAAAAATACAAAAACAAATCCAATACAGTTACTAATCTTTATTATCATATTGTATTCATTATTACCAATAAGCAACAATATTACAAGAATATCTATCACTAAACATACAACAGCCGTTTTTAAATAAATGTTCGGTGCTACTATCTGAGCATATATCCATGTCTCTTCTGATTCTATAGATTTCTTTGTTATATATCCCGACTTTCCTATATCAGTTTTTATATTTTTTTTTAAATATAAGGCAACTATAGTTAAAACTATTGGACAAATAAACACCAATATTAATTGCAACATTATTAATTCCTCCAAGACTCCCTCTCTAAATTCATGTCAATTATTACTTCTCCTTCATTATATAGCATTTTATCATGTGTAACAATAATTATAATTTTATCTTTTTTTATCCGAAAACAATAATTTATATTTAAATATGTATTTTCGAGAAAATTTAATAATTTTCATTCTTTCTATTCCTTCACAAACCTTGTTAATTAAGTACAACGTAGTATATAACATATAAATTGAATCACGTTTTTGAAAAAGTATTTTGGGGGAACCATACTACTTTCAATACTCAAGCACACTTAATAAAGAATAAAGCAAAGTGTTCTTATCAAATACACAAAGTTGCAACTGTACTCATAACTGCTTGAATTTTCGAAAAAAGTGCACTTTCGCAACGGTATACGCAGAACTTGTATAAAGAATATAATCAATGCTTAAAATTACTTCTAGTAAAGGGCTGCTCTCTAACAACCCTTTACTTTTCTAATAATTTCTATTATATAATTTTATAATCCAAAGGGGCGACAGCATTTTGTCTATCGCTCCTTGATTATCCATTTTATAATTCCCGACATAAATTACTTTTCCCGGACAGTTGATAGACCTTTTGATTTATCTCCATTCAACCATTGCCATTGCTCGGATAGTTCTATTTTCCCATTATCCAAAATGCGTGGTATACTATGGCATTTTCCAACCCTTATATCGTTGTTTTGATTTATGTGCTGATAGTAAAAGTCTAATTCTCCATTTAGCCCAACTAATCCAATCATTGTACCCTTTTTTATTTCCCCACCATAATATTCTGCCCATAAAATATTTCCGTTTTGGTGATATGCAAATAGTGTCTGATTATCAACTTCCCCATTTTCTGTGTTTATGATAGGAACAAAAAATTTCCCCTCATAACATATTTTTGTACTGCTAACTATTAATGGTTTTTCCATTATTCCATACACCAAAGTAAAACCATTGTCGGTTGATAATTCATTATGTGAAATAGTCTTATATCCTTTATGTTCATAAAAACAAGTAGCACAAAGTGAAGCGTCCAGTATAACTAAATTATGCTTAGTAGATATTTCTTCTTCAAGACATTGCATGATATGACTTCCATATCCATTTTTCTGAAAATCGGGAAGTACAAATAATCTCGAAATATGATTTTCTGAAAAAGTTCCCGTGCCTATCAAACAGTTATCTAAAAATAATACCCGTACATAGCCACTGTCTATATCAGCGGCAATTTTTTCTTTTGAGTGAAGATTACTGAAAAAATCTACTATTTCTTGCGGATAATATTGAGGGTATATGGTTTGAATAGTGTCCTGCACTAACTGATAGACTTGTCCTAAATCCTTTCTTTTGGCTTTTAAATATTCCATAAAGTGTGCCTCCATTCTTTTTTAATTATGCCCTTGCAAACAAAAACAAACAATAGTAAAATTGTTTGCAAGACAATTTGGCAAATAATGATTCATACAATACATGGGGGTAATGTCATGCCGATAAATTCTTTTGAAAACTATCCAATGAGCTGGAAGCCCGATTTAAGCAATACAAAACCGCCTATTTACTTAGCATTAGTTAGTCAGTTGGAAGATGATATTAAAGCCGGGGTATTGAAACCGGGAACAAAATTACCGCCGCAAAGGGAATTGGCAGATTATTTGGATATAAATTTAAGTACCGTTTCCAGAGCTTTTAAAATATGTGAACAAAAAGGGC
The DNA here is from genome assembly GCA_937920345.1 of uncultured Lachnospiraceae bacterium. GTDB lineage: Bacteria > Bacillota > Clostridia > Lachnospirales > Lachnospiraceae > UBA3282. The sequence continues at coordinate 6,876 of CALGVA010000051.1, read as the reverse complement.
TGTTATCTGCTTCTGTCGGAAATGGCACTTATATTTCATCGGATGTTACATCTGACAAAGTATTTATTTGCGGACAAGAAAACCCGCCATTTATTGAAATGGGTGCGCTATACGCTCATGTAGAAGCAAATCGCAAGGTAAAACAGTATGCAGAGCGCCTATTAAAAAAGCCGGATGCGTTGAAGCTCTTTTCGTATACGGAACCAAAGGGTACGGAAATACAACGCACCGCAGGAGCAGCATGGTTTCACAAAATGGGCCTGCATACGGATAGTCAGCACATTATTTTAGCAGCAGGCGGGCAAAATGCTTTGGCGGCTACGGTATTGGGAATATTAGATCAGGGAGAAAGGATTGGAACAGATTATGTAACATATCCCGGTATAAAAACGATTGCGCAAATGATAGGCGTACAACTTGTTGCAATACAGCATAAAGATTTTGAAATGACAAAAGAAGGAATATATTATGCAATCCAGAATGAAAACATAAAGGCTATTTATGTGATCCCCGATTTTCATAATCCTACAAGCCACATCATGTCTTTAGAAACAAGAAAAATGATTGCACAAATAGCTCAAGAAAAAAATATACTCATAATTGAAGATGCGATCAATAACTTACTGGAAGATAACCCTTTACCGCCGATTGCTTCCTTTGCTCCCGAACAAGTCATATGTTTAGCAAGTTTGTCCAAAACGATTGCACCGGGACTAAGGACTGCCTTTATTTATGTTCCGGAAAAATACCAATGTGAATTAGCAGCTGCATTGTATAGTATGAATATATCAAATCCATCGTTACTTTCTACAATATCTGCGGATTTAATAATAAATGGCATTGCTGATGAGATTATTATGGAACGGAAAACGGAAATATCAAACCGCAATCTAATTGTAAATGAAATTTTAAACGGTTACTTAGTTGAAAGTAAACTTACTTGTCCAATCCGATATTTATTATTACCCGATTACTTTACTGGAAAGAGTTTTGAAATTTGCGCTTTACAAGCAGGCGTACAAGTATTTGGTGCTGAAAGATTTACGGTTGGAAATAAACCTGCTGATAAAACCGCAAGAATTTCAGTCATAACTCCCCCAACAATCAACGACTTAACAGAAGGGTTACAACGTCTCAAAAAAATATTATCAGTTGAAGCAAATCGTATGGAGCAGAATATTTGACGTGACCGTATCTTCAAGCGGATTTATGAGGACGACATAAGCAGAACAATCAGCCACGACAGATTTTTGAAGCTGTCCGCAGAGTATGAAGCAGAACAGCGGGAACTCGAAGAAAAAGTCAAGACAGACCAGCAGGAAGTCGATACCTACGAACAAAACATGAGCGACTTTGACAGCTTTTCCGCAATTATCCGCAAGTATGTGGGGATAAAAGAACTCACCCCCGCAATGGTCAATGAATTTATCAAGAAACTCATAGTCCATGCACCGGAAAAGATAGACGGGAAGCGGGTACAGAAAGTGGACATTGTTTTCAACTTTGTAGGGGAAATCAATTTCCTTTCTGTCACGCAACCGAAGCGGCAAGGCGCATAGAAACTCGAAAAGACGGTACAGCCCTTGTAATCGGGGCTATACCGCCTAATCTGAAATCACTTCCCTCTAACCGTCAACATTTATCTTTACGGTATTTCTTCTCGATGACCGTCACATATATAATCATAACGATGATTGCTTCCAGCAGACTACCCAGAATCGTAATGGTAATATACCCCGTATTCTGCCCCGGTAAAAGCGGGATCCCCAGCAGTGCAAAGGCTATCCCGAACCCGCACCAGAGCATGCCCAATGCGCGGTTATAACCCCTGACGTCTTCTACCGCAAACACTTTAGCATTGGCCCAGAAACCAAAAGCCACCGCCTTTTTAGAGAAAAAAATATAAATACCCAGAACAATAAACGCTGCGCTTACCGCAAGCCAGATCCCAAAAGCCGTGTACATATAAGACCTCCTTGTATCCTTTTCCTGCCTATATACTTTGTATTACTAAGTACATACTAGCACTGCCGCCTGCACATGTCAATATTATCCCTCCAGATATGTCTTTACCGTTTTATATACCGCCTCGACCTCTTCTTTCGTCGCCAGCTGCTCGGAAAAAGCGCTTGCGCTTCCGGCCGCGACCCCCATTGTAAAGGCGTAACCGTAATCCTTCCGCTCCATCCATCCTGCGATAAATCCCGCAACCATGGAATCTCCTGCTCCTACACCGTTTATCAACCGTCCTTCCGGGGCAGGCGCCGCATATATCCTGCCGTCCGCCGCAGCCAATACGGCACCTTCCCCCGCCATCGACACCAGCACATTAGAAGCTCCCATTTCCTGCAGCTTCCCGGCATAGGGAATCACTGCCTCCCTCGTCGCGAGCTCCACACCAAAAAGCTCCCCCAGCTCATGGTGATTCGGTTTTATTAAAAAAGGATGATACTCCAGCACATTCAGCAGCAAATCTCCCGTCGCATCGACAATGATCATCACCCCTCTGCCGCCAAGCCGCCGTATGATTCTACTGTAAATATCATCCGGCAGGGACCCCGGAATGCTGCCCGCAAGAATCAGCAGATCCCCTTTATCCAAAGCATCCAGTTTATGGAACAGCCTCTGTATGTTTATCTCACTGATCTGCGGTCCGCACCCGTTAATTTCTGTCCCTTCTATAGATTTCAGCTTCACATTGATTCTTGAAAAGCCCGCATCAATCGAAATAAGATCCGCTTTTACACCCTTCTCCTGAATCCGGCGAACGATTTCTTCTCCCGTAAATCCCGCCACGTATCCGAGCGCCGTATTTGCAATTCCCATATTTCCCAGCACCATCGAGACATTAAGGCCTTTGCCCCCGGGAAGAATGAGCTCCGAAATGCTGCGATTGGTAATACCCGTTTTGAAGTTTTCCACGGAAACAATGTAATCCAGCGACGGATTAAAGGTAACTGTGTATATCATCCTATTTCCTCCTGATACTCTCTATGACTGTGCCAGCATTCGCACGATCCCCTTCATCCAGCTTATAAAAATGCCAAAATAACCCGGCACATTCGCATCGATCGCATTAATCATCGCCTGATGGTCAAAACTGCCGTCCGCTGCCTGCACTTCCTCATATATCGCTCCTACAGCTTCGCTGAAGCCAAGCGCAATATTGCCATGCGCTGCATCCCCGATGGCTATTTGCTGCCCTACCGCAAGAGCGCCGAAACTGAACTGTCCCACCGCCACCGCACCCATAGCAAACACGCCTACACTTACAGCGCCGCCCGCAATCACGCCTACCGCAAAAGTACCCAGCGCTATACCGCCCAGAGCGCATACCCCGACCGCCAGAAGAAGCCCGATCCCTGCCGGTGCCAGCGTGATCACACCTATGCCGGCTATCCCGATGGCAATAATCCCCTGCGCCGCATTGCCGATAGCGATAACCCCCTTGGCACGCACCGGTCTGAAACCGAAATTAATATGCACAAGCGGCATTCCCAAGAAAGTCTTCCTGCTCTTATATTCATAATGGAAAGAGGACCTCTGCACGACAACGCGGGAACTGCGTCCGTAAACCTTCTCCCCGTCTGCACCGCCGGCGTCCGTTACGTCCCCCTGGGCATCGCCCTCATTCTCCTTAAGTAAATAGTCCGTACTGACCGCAAACATCTCGCTGATAGCCACGATCTTATCCAGTTCCGGCACCGACTGGTCTGTCTCCCATTTCGATACGGACTGTCTGGACACACCCAGCGTCTCCCCGAAGATTTCCTGGGACATGCCCTGCTCTGTTCTAAGCCTGTAAATTTTTTCTCCAAGTGTCATATGATTCTCTCCTTATACTCTGTTATCTATCTCATTTTTACGAATAGCTATTCCGGTCTCAGACAATCTTCCCGTCACCAGCCCGTCGGCCGCGGAAAAATTATCTTCCGTTCGCCTTAATCATAGAACACCATTGTAAAAATGACTATACAGAGCACTTGGAAATTTGTCAACCGGCAGTTGCAGGCCGCTTGCAGAGCGGGTTTCTGCCTGTTACAAATCCAGACTGTGCCTTCGGGATTATGCATTTAACCTCGCGGGTTACGCATTTAACCATTGCAATCCGTCCGCTGCTGCTTTATGATGTGTGACAAAACCATACCAGCACACTGACACTTTCACGCTGCGTCATTTGCCGCAAAGGAACCTGCCAGTGCACCTATACAATCCTTATTCTTCAGAAAGGGGACCGATACAGATGAATATAAATTCAAAAGAGAATGCAGCTCAAAAAAGCTTCCTGCGCGCCGTAATCGGAATCGCCATTCCGGTAGGACTGCAGTCTATGCTGCAATCCTCCTTCGCAATGATTGATCAGTTAATGGTAGGACGGCTCGGAAGTACTGCGGTGACTGCGGTAGAAGTGGCCGGGCGCCCGGCGTTTATCTACTCTGTCGTTCTGGGCGCTGTCAGCGCAATTGCCGGAATCATGATCTCCCAATATCTCGGCATGAAAGACGAGGTGATGGCGGACCGCAGTCTGTCCGTTAACCTGACTGCCGCAATGTTACTGGCTGCACTGTTCACAGTGCTCTGTCTGCTGATGCCTTCGCAGATCGTGGATCTCTATATCAAGGATGACCCCGCCGTACTGCACACCGGAACATCCTATCTTACGCTTATCGTCTGGACATATCTGCCCATGGGAATCTCCTCGATTCTGGCAGTTATGATTCGCTGCATGGACCGGGCAGTCTGGCCGCTTTATGCCGGCATAATCGCTGCTGTTGTGAATACTGCGCTGAACTATGTGCTGATTTTCGGGCATTTTGGTTTCCCCTCTCTGGGCGTTACCGGCGCTGCCATCGCCAGCGTTATATCACAGATCGTTAATCTGCTGCTTACCCTCATTATGTTCTTCCGGATCAGAGTAAACGGCAGAGGCAGCCTGCATTTCTCTCTGGCTCTCGGTAAAGAAGGCTATAAGCAATTCCTGATCATGCTGCTGCCGGTTCTGGTAAATGAATTTCTATGGAGTGTGGGACAGAATGTCAATACGTTTATCTACGGCCATCTCGAAAAGGGGGATCTGGCCGCCATGTCCATGACCGGTCCTATCCAGGGACTCTTCATCGGCACATTAAGCGGCGTCTCACAGGCCGCCGGAATCCTGATCGGCAAGCGCCTCGGCGCACGGGAATACGACCGGGCATACCGGGAATCCAAGAAGCTGATGTGGTACGGACTGATCGGCTCTCTGATTCTCTCAACACTCCTGATCACTCTGCGCGGATCTTACGTGCTGCTCTATAATGTGGAACCGGAGGTACAGACAGTATCCGCCAGCCTGCTCTTAGCGTTCGCAGTTCTGGCTCCCGTCAAAGTCGCCAACATGATCCTCGGCGGCGGAATCATCCGCAGCGGCGGCAAGACGACATATATTATGATCATCGATATGATCGGCACATGGCTCGTAGGCGCACCGCTGGGACTGCTCACCGCATTTGTGTTTCACCTGCCGGTCGTGTGGGTATACTTCATCCTCTCACAAGAAGAGCTGGTGCGGCTGTTCATATCATTTCTCGTCTTTCGCCGTAAGAAATGGATTGCAAGTCTGTCAGACGGTTCATAACCGCCCGTCCGGAAAACATCCGAATCAGTGGCATCCGCCGCAGCGGGAACAGTCGCCGCCACAGTGCAGCGACTTTCCTGCTTTCTTATCTTTGATCATGCTTCGTATTGCAAGCACGACCGCACCCGCGACGATCGCTGCTACAATAAATGTTCCCATATTTTCATCTCCCTGTTTTACTATTTTCTACATATAAGTTAGCATACACTAACTTATATGTCAATTTCTTTTTAATTGATACCACGATAAAAAGAAGGCTTACGTAACATTTCCGCAGCCCTCTTTTCTTGTGGAAGAAAAATATTATATAAGATAATTTTACGTCATATGAACAATAATAAATACAATATACATTACAAAAATATCAAATTCATGCTATAATAAATCTGTATTTGATTCCGATTTTGTTGAAAGGATCTGATATGTTATGCATTTAGACAAAGAATGGTACCACAATGAATTGGAGGAGCGCGAGATTTCCAGCTTTCACAGACCGATGGAAGAGGAATATGAATTTTACAGTGCTGTTCGGGCGGGAGATCTGGACGCCGTGCACAGAAATTTAGATCTCGGGTTTTTTGCCTCTTCGGACGGCATGGGTAAATTGTCCAGGAATCCCTTAACCAATGTCAAATATCATTTCGTAGTGACAACTGCTCTGATCACCCGTTATTGTGTCGAAGGCGGTATGGAACTGGAACAGGCTTATCGCCTCAGTGATTTCTATATCCTGAAAATGGATGCCTGCACCTCGAAAGAAGCAATCGTAGCACTGCACAGCAAAATGGCTTTAGACTTTACCAAGAAGATGTTCCTGCTTAAGAAAAATACTGTTATTTCCAAGCCCATCACCCTCTGTATAGACTATATTTACGATCATATGCATGAGAAGATTACGGTTGATATCCTGTCAAAATATGTAAACTTATCCAACGGCTATCTATCCCGACTGTTTAAAAAAGAACTGGGCGTCTCCATAAGTGATTATATCCGAGAGAAAAAAATTGAAAACGCCCAGAATTTATTGAAATACTCTAATTATAATCTGGCGGAAATATCAAATTATCTCGCCTTTTCTTCAGAGAGCCACTTTATCCACGTATTTGAAGAAACCGTAGGCCTTACCCCTAAGAAATACAGAGATGCCTACTATCGGACTTCATGGTGACCCGCTGTTTTATATTCTTATACCCGTCTTTCCTACTCCTTCACACCACCCAGTGCAACACCGGCAATGATGTACTTCGATAACAGGAAAT
>CALGVA010000050.1 GCA_937920345.1 uncultured Lachnospiraceae bacterium | reverse complement strand
CCAGGGCGGATTGGGGACTTGCACCCGTTAGAAACGTGCGCCGCAAGGCGCACCACTATAGAAGAGCCGACATAAATTTATGTCGGCTCTTCTGATATAATTATTCATTGCAGCAGCCTGATCATCTCATCCGCCACCTGTATTACCTCTTCCATCATGACGTCTGTCACCGCAACGCGGAGCGTCTCCATCTGTTCCTTGCAGTTATCCGGGATACGGCATTTCTCCAGATCCTGCATGGCCGCATCCACGCCGTCCAAGTCAAACTGATCCATGCAGTCCCGCATATTGGTCAGGATCTCGATCAGTTCCTGCGCGGACACTTCCTTCTTGTTCTGGTTGCCCGCCTCTCCGTAGGGACGCAGAACGTCTTTATAGCTTCTAAGTTCTGCCAGCAATCCGGGCGTCTCGGCCGTGATCGTCTCGATATCGCCGGCATTGCCGCAGTCCTCCATCCGGTGGAACCACTCGGACAGATGTGCCGCGCCGACCATACGCGCCGTGTTCTTGAGCGCATGTACTTCTATCGTATAGTCCCTGATCAGACCGTCTGCAAGGCACTTCTCAATCTTGTTGGCCTTGGCATCGATCAGCTTGTAGAAATCGCCCAGCAGTTTAAACCACAGCTTCTCGCTGCCGGAATACTTGACGCCGTCCGCCGCATTGATGCCCGGAAGATCAGGAAGCTGCGTGCCTTGCGCCTGTTGCGTACCGCCGGCTGTCTGTGCGCCTGATGCGCTGTTTCCGCCTGCATCGGCTCCTGCCACCGTCTGGCCCGCACCTGATGAATCATTTCCGCCTTCTCTGGCATTTGCCGCGCCGGGTACAATCAGTTCCTCCGGAAGCCATCTCTTAATACACCGGCAGATCTCCTTCATTTCAATGGGCTTCGCCACGAAATCGTCCATTCCCGCCTTCGCGAATTTCTCTCTGGCATCCATCAGCGCATTCGCCGTCAATGCAACGATCGGCACTGTGTGATAGTACTCATCTTCCATCTGACGCAGGCGTTCGGTCGTCTCGATGCCGTCCATGACAGGCATCATATGATCCATGAATATGATATGATATTTCTTTTCCGCCGCCATCTGCAGCGCACGTTTACCGCTGTCCACTGTATCAATCTGCATATGCAGCGGCTCTAACAGCCCTGACGCCACTTCCAGATTAATCTCATTGTCATCCACGATCAATACGGAAGCATCCGGTGCCGTGAAATTCATGTATTCCTCTGTTACCGGTCCGGTGTATGCCGACTCATGATTGATCGTCTGACAGAAATTCAGACTGTAGAGCGGTTTATTAATGGCTGTGATGCCTTCCTCATTGCACTCCTCCGACAGCGGATTGCGCAGTACACACTTCTCTCCCATTTGTTCACCGTAGTTCCTGATCTCTTCCGTCAGCTTATCATGTCCCTGCATATCCATAAAGAAGCAGTCCAACTGCTGCCTCGTCTCCTTCCATTCTTCATAAGGTATACACGTAACTCCGAATCGTCCGGACAGTTCCTGCAGTCCGTGCCACAAACACACTCTGCTGAAATATCCGCTGATTTTCAGACTCCCCCGCCGCTCATCGTCATGTATCTGCGTAGCGCGCTGATCCGTTCGTCTCTTCTGCATGATATTAAAATAAAATTCACTGCCTTCCCCATAGGTACTGCGCACGCCGATACTGCCGCCCATCATCTCTACGAGCTGTTTGGATATGGAGAGCCCCAGCCCGGTGCCTTCCTTGCCGCGGTTCCTCTTACTGTCCACCTGTTGGAAAGAGCCAAACAGTTTATCCATATCTTCTTCCCTGATACCCTGTCCCGTATCCTGCACGGAAACCAGCAGTTCGATATTTTCTCCGCTTTCTTTACCGATCCGCACCTGCAGCTTCACAAAGCCGCGTTCCGTAAACTTGATGGCGTTATTGACGATATTAATGATGACCTGTCTGATCCGCAGTCCGTCGCCATACAGCTTCTGCGGCAGGTTTTCATCAATATCAAACAGGATCTCCATGTCCTTATCCCCGATCCTGGTCAGGAAGATCATACTCAGATCGCTGAAGATCGACATCGGCTCATATTCGTCTTCTACCAGATCCATCTTACCCGACTCCATCTTAGAGAAGTCTAAAATATCATTCACGATATTGAGAAGCGCATTTCCGGAATTCTTGATGTTAATCAGATATCCGCGGTCCTGCGGCGGCAGTTCCTCTCTGAGCAGAATCTCCGTCATCCCTACGATCGCGTTCATCGGCGTCCTGATTTCATGTGTAATATTGGAAACAAACGTCGATTTTGCCTGATTCGCCGCCTCTGCACGCTCTTTTAATCCCTTCATGATATCCGCCTGTTCCTTCGCATTTCTCGCATAGCGGAAGCTGTCCGTGATATCATTAAACACATACATTTTACCGAAATACACATTCTGTTTTGTCAAAAGACGGCTCTGCACATCATATACTTTATTATCATATTCTACATTCTTCTTCTCTATAATGCAGTTATCCAGTTCCTCAATAACTGCCGGCAGTGCGCTGACATTGTCAAAAGGATATAGCTCCCTTGCCTTCTTATTATGGTAGATCACCGTATTATCCCGGTCTAATACCACCAGCCCGGAAGATAACTCGTCAATCGCCTGGTCCTGCGCCATGGACAGTGTTTCCAGAATCTTATCCTTATACAGATAGACGGAAAGTATGATCACCGACACCAGATAGGCCATCAGTGTGGAATCGTAACCGCCGAACCAGTTCAGCATATAGCCGGCCCACCCCACGCTCATGACCCCGAATATTGCAAAGAATGCGCGCAGTCTGTTACGTTCGGCCTCGCTGGTAATGTGGACATACTTGTGCGCACAGGTAATGATCATCGTTATCACATATCCCATGAGTATAAAATGATAGATAATGTACACCGGCCCGAATGTAAGCACCAGATGCGGGAAAACACCGTCTGTCGTATAGCCGATGCTGCTGTAATACAGGTGATGTTTCTCGCACGTCATGACTAAAAAGGTGATCATGATATGACCGCACGTCAACACAGACGGCAGCCATTTCGGCATTCTGACTTTACAATAGTCCAGAATAAAAAGAAGCATGATAAGCACGATAATCGGTTTGCCAAGATATGAAAATTTGACCGCCTGCAGTGCCAGTTCCTGTGTCGTCGCATGCATCTCATACAGATAACCGATGAAATTGACCAGCAGCGCGATCATCAAAAGCAACAGTCTGATCTGCTGCCTTGACGGTCTCTGATTCATGAGGTAAACCGCCTCACCGAATAGCACGATGATCCCCAAAACCTGTAAGATTACAAATAATGTATACATTACGCGTCCTTCTCCACTTTTTCTTCAAACTCCGAAACCGGCATGGGTTTGGCAAAATAGAACCCCTGTATCATATCGCATCCCTGTCCTGCCAGAAAATCCACCTGATCCTTCCGCTCGATTCCTTCCGCCACGACCCGCATATCCAGATTTCTGGCAAGCTGAATCGCCTCTTTGACAACGATCTCTCCCCTGCCGTCGTCATCCTCGCCGCGGAAGAATTCTCCATCCAGTTTCAACACGTCAAGCGGTATATCTTTCAGGGAGTTCAAAGAAGAATATCCGGCTCCGAAATCGTCCATAGAGACGCGGAACCCGTATGCCTTCAATTGCTTTACAGTCTCTACCAGAATATCCTTGTCATCAAAGAAAGCGCTCTCCGTCACCTCCAGTTCAATCAGTTCATGCCGGGGGCCATATGCATCCACCAGTTCGCAAATGTGCTCCGCCAGTCCCTCCTGCGCAAAATGCGCTCTCGATACGTTCACGGAGACCGGCACCATTTTCCTGCCCCTGATCATCCACTCCGCCTGCAGTTTTGCAACGTGAGATATCATATAATCGTCCAGCTGCGTGATAAATCCGGTATCTTCAAAGATTGGAATGAACCGGTTCGGCGCTATGAACCCTTCCGTCGGACTGATCCAGCGCACCAGTGCCTCCGCACCCACTAATTTACCGTTAAGAGGGCTGTATTTCGGCTGTATGTATACTTGAAACTCTTCATTGTTGAGTGCCTCTTCCATGCTGTCTTCCACCCAGCGCTCCCATACCTGCTTATCTAACAGTTCCTGATCGAAGAAAGCAACCGTCTGATCCTGCACGCCGGCAGCCGCTGTTCTCGCCGCATTGGCGTAAGTATAGAGCTGATCGACATCCACATCTTTTCTGGCGTGGTACCATTTACCGTCCTCGTGTATGTATGGCGGAATCATATTAATACCCGCCTGGAAATGAATCTTCTGGTCCGGTTTCAGACCCGTCAGTTCTGCTGCAAGAGAACGGAGACGCTTCCTGCAGTTCTCCTGACACTCCTGCCCGTTCTCGCCTTCGCAGCAAAGCAGCATACCGAAATCCGCGCCCTCATATCTTGCAAAAGACTCATTCTTCCCGACTCTCGCTTTCAGGAAACCGTCCGTCGCTTCCAGCAGTTCCTCCCCTGCTTTAACGCCATAGCATGCACAATAATTCTGATAACGTTCCAAATGCAGATTGACAATCGCAAAGGTTTTCCTGCTGTTGCGCAGTCTGGTGAGAATCCGCTCCGCATAGTTCTGGAAATAGAACCAGTTCCTGTCTCCGGTCACCGCATCCAGATAAATGAGCTGCGTCATTCTCCGCTGCGTCACGATAGAGCGGACCGTATTGATGAACAGCAGAATGATCGGAATCATCAGAAGCAGCAGCGCAATGATACCGAAAATACATATATAGAAGATATCCTGCCGCTGTACCTCAATCGTACACTTGACATAAAGCTCGTATTCCCCGCCGCCCAGCGACGTCCGCAGCCAGTATTTCTGCGTGATGAGCGTATCGCTCAGCCATGTTCCTATTCCATTCCTGTCTTCTTTCCATGTAAAGGTCTCCCGGATCACCTCGTCAACCGGCACGTCAAAAATCGTATATACACCATCCTCCTGTATGACCGGGTTACTGTTGTCCGCCACTGCCATGAAGCTCGCATCCAGTCCGAATTCCTGATTCAGCTTAAAATCGAGAACCATGCTGAAATCCGGTTCGGACAATCCGGTTTTGGCTGCCATCCTGCGCTGTCTGTCAATCACATAGACATCGCTCCCGGCAGACGTGTATTTATGCAGGTTATCTACCGCTTCCGTAATCGTGTCCCCGTTTGAGAGGAATCCCTCTAAAACCGCCTTGACATGCTGTGTCTCACCGTACTGCTGCACGATCTTCGTTCCCATGATGTACAATGCGAACAACTGCAGAAAAAGGGCGATCATCACGACACACAGAATGATAAACATAATAAACGCCACAATAGACGGCCAGATCTTCTTCCTTTTCAGCTTCTTAAAGCGCTTTTCCTTCACACTGCTCATCAGGCTGCCTCCCACTCACACATAATCGTTTAGCACTCGTTGCCCGGAAAAGAAGGAATGCCCGCCAGTCCCTTAGCCAGTTCCTCGTCCGTAGGCACATAATCCGACATCTGCCCGTCGTGGAATCTGCCGTATGCCACCATATCAAAATAACCCGTGCCCGTCAGCCCGAACACGATCGTCTTCTCTTCTCCCGTCTCTTTACACTTCATAGCCTCATCGATCGCAACTCTGATCGCGTGCGCACTCTCCGGCGCCGGAAGGATGCCCTCCACCCTCGCGAACTGCTCCGCGGCCTGGAATACCTCTGTCTGCTTCACACTGACAGCCTCCATCAGCCCGTCATGATACAACTGTGACACAACAGAACTCATGCCGTGATAGCGCAGCCCGCCGGCATGATTCGGCGCCGGCATAAAGCCGCTTCCCAGCGTGTACATCTTCGACAGCGGGCATACTTTGCCGGTATCACAGAAATCATAGACAAATTTACCCCTCGTCAGACTCGGACAGGATGCCGGTTCTACCGCGATAATACGGTAATCCGCCTCTCCCCGCAGCTTTTCTCCCACAAAAGGAGAAATCAGACCGCCCAGATTAGAGCCGCCGCCCGCACAGCCGATGATCATATCCGGCTTAATGTCATATTTTTTAAGCGCCGCTTTCGTCTCCTCGCCTATGATGGACTGGTGCAGCAGCACCTGTGACAGAACGCTTCCCAATACATAGCGGTAACCTTCTCTGGCTCCTGCCGCCTCCACCGCCTCGGAGATCGCGCAGCCGAGACTTCCATTGGTACCGGGAAACTCCTCCAGAATCCTCCTGCCCACACTGGTCGTATCAGAGGGCGACGGCGTTACCTGTGCGCCGTAGGTACGCATTACTTCACGCCGGAAAGGCTTCTGTTCATAGGAAACCTTAACCATATAGACATGACAGTCCAGATCAAAATAAGAACATGCCATGGAAAGCGCCGTTCCCCATTGCCCCGCACCGGTCTCCGTGGTAACGCCCTTCAGTCCCTGTTTCTTCGCATAATATGCCTGCGCAATTGCAGAATTCAGCTTATGACTGCCGCTCGTATTATTTCCCTCGAATTTATAGTAGATCTTTGCCGGTGTATCCAGCTTCTTCTCCAGACAGTAAGCCCGGACAAGCGGTGCCGGACGGTACATCTTGTAGAAATCCTGAATCTCCTGCGGTATATCAATATAAGCATCCGTGTCGTTTAACTCCTGTTTTACCAGTTCATCACAAAATACCCCGCTGAGTTCCTCGAAAGTCATAGGTTGTAAAGTGCCCGGATTCAAAAGCGGCGCCGGTTTGTTCTTCATGTCTGCGCGGACGTTGTACCACTGCCTCGGCATCTCGTCCTCTTCCAGATATATTTTATACGGTATCGTTTTCTCTGACATTATTTTGCTCCCTTCAATGTTTACTGTATCTGATTATTCTGGTACTTTCTGATTCAAAAGCATCTCTAAAATTGTATGAAATATTCCAGAAAAAGTCAACTGATTCGTTCCAATTCCCGCAATACCGCCTCCGGCATCCATTAACGTATTCCAGTGCGGATTGCAACGGTTCATGCACATGACCCGGCCTGCCGGACGCTGAATCATAACGCATGTCATTTTATATAATTAACGCCGAGTATCACGACACCCAACGCCGCAAGCACGACACCCGTTGCACGGTTTAATGTCGCCGGCGCCGCCTTGTTCGCAAATTTCGCGGCGATTCTCGCCCACAGAAGCGTGGATGCCACACAAAAGAGCAGACACCACAGATCCGGCGCGCCGCCGATGGCAAAATGGCTGACTGCGCCCGTAAACGCCGTAAATGTCATAATAAATACACTCGTTCCGACTGCGGTCTTAAGTTCATAACCCAGCACACTCGTCAGAATCAGCAGCATCATCATGCCGCCGCCCGCACCGACGAAACCACAGATAAAGCCGACCATAATACCGCATGCCACGGACTGAATCACCCGCTTCCTGCCGCTGACCTGATTCATGCTTTCCTTCGTCGTCATAACCGGTTTCACAATAAATTTAATGCCCAGCAGCAGCGTCATGAACATCGAGAAATTACCCATGGCTGTATTCGGCACCTTGCTTGCCGCATAGCTCCCGAGCAGCGTGCACGCAAGTACCGTTCCCATCATAACCAGGCCGTTGCGGATATCCAGATTTTTATTTTTACCATAGGTATAAGCGCTGACCGCACTCGCCAGAATGTCGCTCGCAAGCGCGATACCGACAGCCTCATACGCCGGCAGCTCCAGAAACGTAATTAACATCGGGCTGATCACCGCCGCCGCGCTCATGCCTGCAAACCCGGTGCCGAGACCCGCCCCGATTCCCGCGATAAAGCAGACGATAAATTTGTACATAGACTTCGCTCCTCTTTTATGTTTGGTTTACACTGTCGTACCTTCCTGTGATATAAAACAAGTCCCACCTGATTGTGAGACCCGCTTATCTGCAATCCGACTCTCCGGCAACAAACAGTTTGCCCGTGGCAAAGGGACTGCCTACATCACATCTTCCGTGATGATATGCCTTCTGATGATCTCCCTTCCTGATGTCCTCCGAAGTCTCCACTTTGATCCGGCTGACGCCTTCTTTTGTCATATTATCCAGCATTCTGATCACATCATCTATCTCACCCATCGTTACCTCCGTTCGCGTGTACACGCCTTTTCCGGCTTAAGAGCATCTGCTTCCCGAAACCGGTCGTGTTTCTATTATACCCCTGCCAAAATCTTATAGCAAATAAAACTTCCGGTATACATAGCGCGAGCGTTGAACTTCCGCAAAACGGAATCATGGACCTGGCGACACTGGAAAAACATGCGCTTCCATGTCCATGCCTCCAGGAAAGAATGAAAAAGCCAAGATGACAGATTTATTATTCTTCCAGTTTTCTGGCAATTCTTTCAGCTACCCGGGCGGAATACTCCGGCTTCCCCTCCGGATATGTCCACCCGAAGCCGTCATTATCATAACGCGGAAACACATGAAAATGAGCATGTCCGAAATCACAGTTCTTTCCGCCGTTCTGCATAATTCCATAGCCTTCATTTCCATAGATGTCTTTTAACACGGCAACCATTTTCTTAGCAGCACTCATGATATCCGCAAGCGTTTGGTCTGGTAATTGGTCTATCGAATCAACATGCTGTTTCGGCACAATGAGCACATGCCCTTCATGAATCGGCTCAATGTCCAAAAACGATATTAAATGACGGTTCTCATATACAATATGTGCCGGTGACTGTCGGTTTATAATCTCGCAAAAAACGCACATTCTCCTGTATCCTCCATGCAGTTTCTGATTTTTTCTGATTGTAGCACAATCCCCTGTCTACGGCAACAATTCTCCGGGAAGAATACCATAGACAAAAAGAAAACGGAAACGCCATGTCCATCGGCATTTCCGCACTCTTAAAGGTAATAGCGAGAGGGGGACTTGAACCCATTTCCCGTATACTTCACCAGATTGTAGTATTTACACTATTCCAAGTCGAAATAGCATAAACACTGTGTTTCTCCAATGTTCCTTATGTTCTTCTATCGGAATGTCATTTCCCTGTTTTCTGTATAAAATTAACACTATGCAACACGAAATGCAACACGAAATTCTTGTCTGGTTTAGTACGGATTCTTTATATTAGGCAATAGCACACTGTGCCAGAATCTCTTGGTCTCTTTACTCTGATACCGTGCGTCCAGATAAGGAACAAGCTCATCTTTGGATTTCAAACTACCGTTTCCATCTTTGTCAGCACCTTTTTCGATGGAATAATAATCGTAGATACCACCATACCCGTACCGGCTGTATGCCCGATTTGCTCCTTTTGCCAGACTGCTCATGCCCTTTATCTGACCCAGCATATACCCTTTATCCTCTGATGACATGCCTGTACTATCCAATACCTTCAAAGTAGGAATCGTGCTCACTTTCCCTTTTTCATTTGTTCCGTTCTGCAGGATATCTGTGTAAGCTGTATACCCGTCTGCACCAAGCCGGTTATAAATGTTACCTGCCTTTTCATCTTTCGGATTGCTCTGCAAGTACAGTTCTGCCTGCTGCGCCGGCTCTGACACTACCGACCGTACTGCCTCTGCGTATTCAGCATTAGAGAAACTGCTCTTTTCCTCACCCTTCTCATCCTTAAAATTAGCTTTTGCATACTCCTGCACCTGTGCATACTGCTGCAGTCCTTGCTCTCCTGACTCCTGGTATATCTTGGATGTCTTTTCTGTTACTGTCAGATCCGCTCCGGTAATCGCATTTTTCTGCAACTCATAATCCACTGCCCCCTGAATACCGCCTTTACTATATGCTTCATACAGCTTATCCGTAGTTTCATAATCTGCCCGTGTCTCTGCGCTGCCGATTTTCTTGGCCAGCCCATACAGGTCTTTCACTACTCCTGCCTGCGTTTCTTCGTCCAGCGCTTTATATGTATCATTGTCCATGACATTGCTTAACAGATCGTATCTTGCCTTTCCTGCAGCCTTAGAATAGGTCGTGTACTCTTCCTTCGTCATCCGTATATCGTCGATCTTCTTCGTGGAATCAGACGGCAATACGGATTTATCCGACGTAGCGTCATACAGCCTCTGCACTTCCTGATCAACCGGCGTCACGTTAATATCTGACATGTATCCGGGTGATAGCATTTGATACGCAAGCCGCTCACCCATGTTCGGATCACCAGACAGGTTCTGCTGTTCCCTTCCCCACGTGTCGATATATGGCTGGCTGCTCTCGGATAGCACCGGAATCTTGTTCTTCATTTTCATGAATTCCCTGTCCAGGTTACCTGCAAATCCTGTTTTATCCGTATAGGTTGATCTCCTTGTATTGTCCGTTGCCCTTGCAATCTGCCCCATCACCGTAGGAACGCCCTGTTTTACATAGGAACCAGCAATCGTACCTGCCAGTGTCCCAATCGGGCTGGAATCATCACTCCCATAACGCAGAGACTCAAGCGTATTATTAAGCCCATCCATCATGGACATTTCAAGGATAGGCTGTGACATATCCATCAAGGTATTTAATGCTGTATCGAGATCTATACCGCCCTCTTTCAGTGACTTCATCACTGTGGCGCCGGTAAAAAACGGGATGGATCCAGGCGAAAGCCAATCCAAGGTATAGGACTTGCCGCCGATATTAATTGCATACGCCTGCTTCCCTTGTAGACTGTCAAATTTCCCTGTCTCTGAATCTTCCTGCGGGGTCACGATTCCTTTATTATAAAGGTAAGCTCCGACAGACATGATTCCCGATCCGGTAAGAGTTTTAGACAATGAATCTATAAAATCTGCTGCTTTCTTTTTGCCTTTAACCAATTTGGGGAGATCCCAAAAAATATTCTTTACAACATTTGCCGGTGAATACGCCAATGAATTCTTTAATACATTGATCGGCGTTTTCTTAAAGGGAACTACGCCCTCTATTGCAATTCCTACAGCCTTTTCAATCAGATTTCCTTCTGATAAATCCTTGCTGAACTTAGTCAGCTTCTTTGCAAAAGCGCTATCCTGATGGAATGCCGCTTCCTCCGCCTGAGTCTTCGCATACTGTCTTCCACGCTCCAAAAGGTCAACCGGCTTTTCCAGTTCTCTGATCTGACTCTTAAGATCGTCCATCTTCCGGTTAAGATCCTTAACCTGCTGTGCCATCGTGTTATCCAGGGGATTGAGTCCACGTGCATTCTCTGCTCCCGTAAGATAGTTCTTCATCTCTGCAAGCTGATCCTGCGCCGTCCGCAGCCGCTTTTCTGCCTGAAATATCCTATCATCTGCCCCGTTTGCTTTCAGATACCCTGCAAGGCTGGTAGCATATTTATTTTTAACGAAGAAATAATCTTCCTTATCCAGCAGATTACTGTTACTCTCAGAAACAGCATTCAATACTTTATTTTTAAACACCTTTTTATTACTTTCTATGGAACTCTCTATACCTCCCGTGTACATATTGCCTTTAAGCTGTCGGTACATACTGTTATCCGCATCCGCTTTGGCAAGTTTAATCAAGCCACTATCCGTCGCAGGATTCAGTACAGCCTTGGTTCTCTCAATGCCTTTCCCACCAAAAGTCCTGCCTGTCTTATCCACTTCCGCCTCAATCAGTGCCGCTACATTGTTCTTGACACCGTTTGTTGCATACATGGATGCTGTGCTTACCAGATTCCGCCCGTGTGTTTTAGTATTTCCCAGCATAGACAGATACCGCCAGGCATTCCATTTATCCATAAAGCTGCTTTTCGCCACCTGATCCGCAAGAAGAGAGTATGCCTGTGATTCAGCCAAAATCCTTTCTTTTGAATTGATCCCGTACTTTTCTGCCTCTTCAAGAATGTCCGTCACCTGATCAATCACATCATCGGACACTCCGTAAATACCGTTGGAGGCAAAAGTATCAAGCACTTCGGTTATTTTATTATTGATCCGACCCCGAAGCAGGTCGTCTGTCAATCTGCTGATTGCATCGTCATTCATCATCTTGGACAGTTTCTTGTTCTTACCGATCTCCTGTCTGACGATCTGTTCGATCTGCTCACGTACCAGATTGTTTTCATGTCCGAATTCTTCGCTCCCCTTAGCAAGCTGAGCCCACAGATCAGACTGTTCCAGTTCATGCACTCTCTTATAGATCGCTTGTCCTACTTCATCAATATGATCGGCGAATCTGGGATTATCCTTGACAAATTGCTCTGTCCTGTCTTGGATCAGATTCTCTGCATTCACCAGCACCCTGTCCGCTGTGCTTGTATATTTTTGGAGTGCCTGCAGCTCCTGTCCCGCATTTCTCTCTAATTTGGCAAGCTGCAGGCTCATCTCACGTGACTTCGCATACAGATCCTGTGCAAGTTCCTTGTTACCTGCTTCTTTAGCAGTTCTTGCCTGCTGTCTGTATGATGTACTAAGCTGGAACATGGTATCTACATTCTCCGGTCCGGAATAATCCCTGATATCTTCGGCATTCGCATATTTCTGATACCACCCGTCCGCATCCGACGCTACCCGTGCAGCCGCAACGCCAAAAGTTTCTTTCTCCGACTTCGGTATGTATTTGTAGAAATCCTCACCGTAGACCTCTGCCGCTTCCTCCGGGGAGAAGTTTCCTTCCTTTGCCATCGTGTTTGTCCGGAATTTGGACACTTTTTCACCGCTGACTGACAGAGTATCACCTTGTGGCTGCTGGTACTTACGGATATCCGGAATCCCCATCTCTTCCGCAACAGGTTTTGCCCCGCCGGGTGTCTCCCATGGCAGCCCGCTGCCGTTTAAGCCTATATCCTCTGACATAGTTTTATTGCTTGTAGGCAGATTCGCTGTCGTCGGTGACGGAATTTCATTGTTGCTTTTTTTCAGATTATTGTTAATTATAGGGTCAGCTTGTGATTTCATACCGGACAATTGGAGTCCGAGGTCAGAATTCACTGTGCTGGCTCTTGAAAGGTTCATTGTATTTGGTGACGGGATTTCATTATTGCTATTTTTCAGTGTATCGGATATAATATTATTAAAGCCTTTTAGAGGATCAGCCGAAACGGCAGGTACTGGACCTGTGCCAGTGCTGAACTGATCTACCTTAGAAAGGCTCATTGTATTTGGTGACGGAATTTCATTGTTGCTATTTTTCAAGGTATCAAGTATACTATCATTAAAAGAAGTGAACTCCGACTCGTTTTGGACGTACCGCTTGGGGAAAGAACTCACATCAAGCATCGGATAAGCTTCTTTTTTTGACGCTTTTTGCGTATATGCAGATACAATCCTATTTGTTTTAGTTTTTGCATCTGTAACGGCTTCTACTACATAATACGTACCATCAATCTTTTTAGAAAAGATAACTGTCGGCGCATGTTCGCCGCTCGACAAGAGTAGTTTTCTAGTTGTTCCCTTTCCTAATTTACAATCATCAAAATTATCAAGAATATATCCTACCCTCGACAATGTTTTATCATCTGCCATAGAATGGTCTGCTATTCCCTTTATACCATGCCGGGAATCAGTGTGTATTACCATGTCTTTATCTAATACAATCCTGTTATCTGTCGTAGAAACACCCGTAAGATCTTTGATTTTTTTCGCAGCTCTTTCTGAAACAGTTGCAACTTCAATAGGCTTAACATATTCGTTGCTTCGTGCCTTCTTTACAAACTCAATAATTTCATCGTTGCCTGAATTATAATATTCCTGCATCTGTTTTAACTGTTCAGGTGAATGTGTTATCTGAACGTCCGGTTCTCTAAAAGCTTTTTCTACCGGATCAAACACCTCTTTCTGTGGCTTTTTTGATACATCTTCTATGATTTGTGAGATTCCATCATCGGTATCTTTCACCATACTCTCGACAATATCGTCAGCAGACGCATTCTCAGCAATATCATCCACAGGCGCACTTTTAGCTAGCTCTGCCGTAGCTTTATCCAACTCATCCAGATAAGTGGTCACGATCTTCTTATCAGTCTTCCCATCCCCTGTCAGCCTGACACCTGTCTCTATTGTAAACATATCCGGATTTGCAAGAATATCCTTAACCTTCTTGCTCTTAGATATTGCGCCTATGCCTGCGCCGACTGCTTCACCACCGATATTAAATGCGATATTCGCTCCGACATTCTTGGCTGCATTCTTCGCAACAGTACCGGCGTCTTCACCTTCCTGCACATCATCTACCAGGCTCGGAACTGTATCAAAAGCAACATCAAGGGAAGTGTCACCCAGCACATTGGCTGCATGGCCTGCCACCTTCTCATTCTTAATAACTTTACCCAG
This sequence comes from uncultured Lachnospiraceae bacterium, assembly GCA_937920345.1. GTDB lineage: Bacteria > Bacillota > Clostridia > Lachnospirales > Lachnospiraceae > UBA3282. The sequence continues at coordinate 20,367 of CALGVA010000050.1, read as the reverse complement.
AGCACCGGACAGTTTATCGGTAACACCCAGTTTCCCCAGTGCTGCCGTACCCATTTTATATTTTGCCATCTGTGTAGCCATATTGCCTCCAAGATAAGGCACCGGGTTCTGTGTAATCGCATTCTCCTGCCTTTCTTCAAAACGATCTTTATAATTCGCGTCGAACCTGTCTCCAGAATATCCTGCATTTTTATCCCATTGATTTAATGCTTTTTCATATTTATCATTAAGAGTAGTGATAAACGGCAATGCAGATTCTACTCCAGCATAAAAAGAGCTTCCTACATTAATCTTGGAATGAAGCTTATCCAGCTTATCCCATTTTTCCATGTATTCCTGCGGAGACATTCCTTTCCACTCCGAGACAATTTGTGCAGCCTCTGCAGCCTTTCTTCTGTCACCCTGCCCATCAATACCGGCTCCCGTGTAATACAAGGCATTTTCCTTAAGATACTGTTTGGCCTGCTTAACTTCATGCTTATTCATCTTATACCCCGGCTGCAGCCATTTATCCACATAGGCCTCCTTTACTACATCCGGTGTATTTTCATGGAATCCTCCCGCATTATACTTAACATTTTCAAAAGATTTCTCCATAAACTCGTTATAAGAGATTGGATCTTTCTTTTCATACAAAATATCGCTGATTCCGGAAGCTTTCTCCTGCAATCCCTTTACGGCCTCAGACGGTTCTTTTTCTGTCTTCGTAAAAGCATTCAAAGCCGGAATATCTGCCTTGGGCTTTGCTTCTACAAGAGACTGGCTCAAGGCGGAAAAGTCCGGAAGTTCCGCCTGCGGTTTCAGGGAAGGCATTCTTGTTAAAGCGTCTGCAGAATATTTAACTAAAGAATCTGCATACTCATCCTTGTTCATACTATCTGTCTGTGGTATGTCAAAATTACCTGCTTTCCGGTTATACCGCAGCACTTCTTTATCCAGCTTTTCTCGCGGAGAAAGCCCGCCTCTTTCTACTGCATTCCAGAGTGTATGTATCTCAACGTTATTTGCCGATTGATTTTGCTGTGTTGTTTCGGAATCATCTGCATTCTGTTCCTGCGCAGCCGTTCTCTGCAACAGCTTCGACTTACTTTTAAGATCAGCCGCAGAAACCCCCAGAAGGCCCTGTGAAGTGTGCAGCGCCATTCCCAAAGCTCTGCTCAGTGCAGGATCGTTCCTTTTTGGCGTTTGCTTCTGCGCAGCAGAAACAGCGGGAATGTTCGACTGCACTCCCGCAATGTTACTCATATTCTGTATCTGTGATCCGGCCGTTCCTCCGTTGCCACCACCAATAATAGAATCTATCTGCTCCCTTGTCATCATTGTCTGCGGAGCCGAAGCCTGCCCGCTGCCTGCAAGGATCTGGTCTATCTCTTCTCTTGTCATCACGCTACCCCGTATAAAGCATAGATTGTATTTGCGTCTACTCCCTGATTAGATAACTGCCTGATAACAGTTGCTTCATCCGCTCCCTGTGCCCGCATCTGATCTGCCATCACTTTGGCATAATCCGTAACCGTCCCCATATCATTAAGCGCCTGTATGCTGATATTGCTGACCGGATTGGTTGCTTTCGCATTCTTATAGGCATAATCCGCCTGCTTTAACATCAGATCATATAATGCACTCGTATACCCGCTGTCTATATTTCCCAGCGCGCTGACCATATTACCATAAGATCCGGCTATATTATTTGCAAGGTTCTGCTCCATCTGGTTCTGATAATTCAGGTAATCAGACAGTGCCTGCGCATACTGCGTGTTATAATCCGACTTTGCGTTTGCCATATTATCCTGATATAGATTTTCCAGTGACGCCAGATTATCATTAAGCGTCGTACTGATGTCGTTACGGGAATTACCATAATTATTGTACATACCCGCCATGGTAGATTCCGCAGCACCGCCGCTGATCCCCTGTGCCGACAGATTCTGGTTCATGTTCTTCCGGTTCTGCATATAATTGACATAGGCTTCCCTAAAAGATTTTTCCGCATCTGCATTTACTTCTCCTTTAGACGTGTTATACTGCCTTGCAAGGCTTGCAAGGGTATTCTGCAGGTTATCAGATAATGCCCCTCTCTTTGCATTCCAGGAGCTCTCAAGATTCGCCATCCCTTTACGGTATGCTTCTTCCGCTGCCGCTCTCTGCTGCGCCAGCAGTGCCTCCGCCTGTGATCGCTGGCTGCCATACAGCGCCGACAACTGTGCTTGATAATCGGACATACCATTCCCACCGCTGCCTATCGAAATACCTCCCCTTCCACTGCTGCCTCTACCAGATCCTGAAGAACTGCCTCCTACAACCCCTCTTGCCAAATCCATACCGCTCTGTCCAAGATTACCTGCAATACCGCCAAACGCCGGAGCCCTGCCGGATGAGCCGCTTCCAATTGGAGACGTATTCACGCCGCTGCCACCAGCACCGGTACGTCCGCTTCCACCTGTTTTTGCCGGCGTATAATAGCCGTTCCCTGTCACTTTATTAATAGGCATATCCCCTGTCTCCTCTCTTAAAACGAACTGACAGCTTTCGCCGTACCATCATTGATTGCCCAGTATCTGACCGGGCGGCTGTCCACATGAACGAAACTGTTGTACCGGATGATTCCCTTGATCCCCAGTTCCTGTGCGTACCGCGCCACTTCCACCGGCGTATGCCCTTTGACTACGATATCAAAAGCCTGTCCTTTCATATGGTAACTTGTCTTTGCTCCGCCGACCTTCCGGTTATAGGCCGGTGACCGGTACGCGCTGTTGACCATTACTGCCGTTCCGAAATGATCCCTGATTTTCTGCAGGTAATTCCGTACAAAATCCGCATCGATTAGAATCCTGTCACTGCCATCCTTGCAGGCAAACTCCTTCACCTTAAAGTTCTTCGAAAGACTGATCTCTCCGTCTTTCTGTCTGCTGTACTCCAATATTCCCATATCTGTCAGGAACACCTCCCTCTCATTCTGCCTGCGCCGCACAAGCCCGTTCAAGACTCTGCCGCCCGCCTTGTTATACCGCGGGAACACGTCTGCCGCACCTATGTAATCCCTGCGGTTCAGTTTCTCCAGAAGCGAAGATTTCTTAAGCGTGCCCGCGCCAAGGTTATATGTAAAGCTGACCAGCGCGTCATGCATATTCTGCGTGACCAAAACCGACACATACCGGTTCACATACCAGTCAAATTTTGCAATATCCGCTTCCAGATACTGATCCGCCTGCGCCTGTGATATCGTGGCGCCCTGCTCCACGCCATAGTGCCCGTATCCAACAGTCCACATCTTTTCGCTGGGGTCTGCCTTGTATGCCGTCAGCCGGCAGCCTTCGTACTTCTTGATCAGCGCGATCCCGTTCCCTGAAATCTTCATTCCTCTCATCCTTTCTTCAACGCCTGTGCGATCGTCTGGATAACCTTGTCATATCCCAACATGGCACACAGCCACGTAAACACACCCATCAGTGCCAGATACACACTTGACAGCGCATTGAACGGTATTCCTGCGTTCACATAGTAGATTGCCGTACCCCCGCATCCTACTGTCAGGGCAATCACCAGCACGACGACATTGGTGATGTACCTGCATTTCACACTGTCAAGAAAGCTCTTGACCCCCTCTGTAACCAGTGCCGTAACCGCCGCAAAGGCGATCAATAATGATAATGCTGCTTCTACTGTCATACTTCCTCTACCTCACTTTCCTGATTGACATCTTTATATTTCCTGCAATTTTCACGCTGTGATTTCCAGACAATGAACCCCGTATGTAACCCTAATTCCACGAACGCACCGCTTACGGTCGTCCCTAATACGGAAGTGTCCATGACCACATTCAGATATCCGCTGAAAGTAATCACAACCAGGCAGCACCAAGCATAGACCCATACCATGATGAAATTGAGATAATACAGCTTCATGTTCGTTCCCTGGTCTTCCATTGATATCTTCATTCCCTGCCACCTTCCAGATCTGCGATCCGCTTATTCGCGACCTTGATTTTCTCCTCCTGTAACTCCGTACGCTTCTCCAGTTCATAGGTCCGCTCGATTACGCCGTTGTGCTTGTCCACATGCTTCGTCAGTTCTGCAAGCTGATATTTGATCATTCCGATCTCGCTATGGATAGAACTTGTAGATTCGTTTTGCACTGCAATGATTTCTTCCAAATGTGCCGTGATATCCGCCTGCTGACTTTCCTTCTCAACCTCTCTTGCATCCTCATCACGCTTTCTTTGGAAATGGTTATTGATCAGGCACACTGCAAGTGTAGCCGCTACTGATATGACTGTTGTCACTATGGTAACCATGCCTCTTCCCCTCCTATCATGTCTGAGACGCCTGCATAATCAACGAATAAATTCCATTGTCGATATTACCCTTCATGGCAAGGATGTACTGCGTCCCGCCTATCCTGACCTTATTCCAGTTTGCTACGTTTTTCTTGTTTGTGTACAATCTCATTCCCGGAAGCTCTACCCCACTTTCCAGATAAATATCCGCCATTGCTTCCTTATCTGGCGGGATAATATTTTTGTTACAGCCAGTCAGCAAAAACAATGCTGCGCTCTCCGCACCATTGACCAAAGCAGGATTATAAGACGCATACATAGCACTACTATATATCCACAGCATTGCCATCTCTTCCACGTCGCCTTTTTGTTTATGGATGATCATGTGCGAAGACATTGCTCCTGGTTTAGCAGCTTCCTGTAATGCTATTGCTATTCCGTGGTCAGTTTTTATATATTTCATCCATATAGGATAGGCATTTAACCTATAAGCCTGACCCGTATTGCCAATTGCATTCGTATTAAACGCCATGCCAATTGATACGGCATTGTCTACCCATACTCTTGATACCCCTATTGCCTGATAATAATAGTTACTGTTAGGGTTTCCGATCGCCACGATACCCTGTGTTTTCCCCTCCTCGCCCAGAATAAAGAATGCGCCTCTCTCATGATCCACCGTCTCCAGCACCACAAGCCCCGTAACCCCGCAGAACCGCGTCACGACTCCCTGTATGTACTCCTTCATTTCTGCTGCCGTTGTCTCCGCACTCCCCGTGAACACCGGCGCAAGTTTTATGATTCCTGATTCCATTCGATCTCCTCCTCCGTCACACTATCTTTATTTACAAACTTAAAAGGTACTGCCACTGTCTGGTCAGCAGACAGCTGCAATGTACCGGCAGATCCGCCCTGCTGGTTTCCTGACTCGCACAGATCCCTGAGTTCTTCTAACTCAGCCTTCAGGCTATTCAAAGAAACACCATTACCATTTGTAACGTCCCCTTCGTAATATGCGTTACCTTCCCAGTCTAATGTATGTATATTGCGCCTGTTATTATCAGAGTCTCCGCCGCCGACAATATGCGCATATTTGTCCTCGGAATCAGCTTTATTGTACTTCCCCTGCACATGCTGGCACGCAGAAACCGCCTTGGTCCCCTTGCCCTCTGCATGGGTACAATGACCATGGGTTTCGGTATTCTCCCCTTCTGCATGGGAGATAGCCCCTGCTGCTTTTGTCATATACCCTTCTGCGTGGGAAAATCTAATCGCTGCATTTGTCCCGTAACCTTCCGCGTGGCAGCTTTCTTCCAGCGCCTTAGTACGGTTTCCTTCCACGTGGGAACTGTTGCCTTGTGCCCTTGTACTTGAACCCTCAGCATGGGCAGCCTGTCCTGTTGCCTCTGTATTCATTCCCTCCGAATGCGAATCGTCACCAGTTGCTTTTGTCATATTGCCTTCCGCATGAGAAAAAATGCCACTGGCTTCTGTTCTAAGTCCCTCTGCATGGCAGTATCCTCTCGTTATTACTTCTCCCTCTTCCGTTTCTTCATAATAGCCAGCTTTTGTTCCATAGCCTTCCGCGTGTGAACAAAATCCGACTGCCTCCGTGCTATACCCTTCCGCATGGGTATACTGCCTCAGGGCCTTTGTCTGCTCTCCTTCCGCATGGCACGCCTGATCGGCCGCGATCGTATATACACCTTCCGCGTGAGAAGCGAATCCACCTGCCTCCGTATAAACCCCTTCTGCATGTGCACCTGTACCGTCTGCTTTTGCATGTTCTCCTTCTGCATGGGAAAAAGCCCCCCCAGCTTTTGTATTACTCCCTTCTGCATGTGCACCTGTGTTGGACGCAATCGTTCTATGCCCCTCCGCGTGGGATCCTGACCCGGACGCTGCCGTCCCGCTGCCTTCCGCATGGGCACTGTCACTTGATGCCGTCGTATTAAATCCTTCTGCGTGTGCCTGATAGCTCGACGCTATTGTGCTATTACCCTCCGCATGAGCGGCAACTCCTGTTGCTTCTGACCTCGTCCCTTCTGTATGGGAACACGGACCGGAAGCAACTAAGTCACTCCCCATCGTAGACGAATACATGCCGATATCAGAATCCTGCCTCCTGCCCAGATTGATCGATGTTTCACTATATAACATTCCATATGCTGTTATTGCCCCGGATTCTAATGCCTCTATCAGTTCATTAAACCGCGGTATGATCACTTCCAGCGCAATCTCATCAAACCTTCTCTGCATTTCAGAAGTAGTCAGCTTAGGTACTGCCGGAAGCCCGACCACACCTTTGTCCTTTAAATCATCTGCCGTAATCTTACTTAAAACCATGCCATCACCCCTTATAATTTCCATTCTCCACGAACTCCACTGCCAGATCAAACAGCCCAAACGGTTCATTCAATCCATCATTCATCAGACGCAGCCGGAACTTGTCCACTTTTTTCAATCTCACCTTTACCGGTATTACCGTCGCCGTGGTATCTGTCCGGAAGCTGAACTTGGAGAAATCAATATCCGGAAAAGACAGATACGACGCAGATGCTTCATCTTTCTTGATAAAATTCCAGATACCTCTTTTCATGCCCCAGATCGACACCGATGTCGTGATGGCACTGTCCAGCCGCAGTGCAAGATACCGCGCCGTCTTATTCTTATAAAACAGATCCCCGTCAATATCCGGCGTTTCCCAGATTGCTTCAATCGGCTTGCCATCATCATTATAAGAATTCGGGTCATACTTATCTTTGGCAAACCTGCATACCTTTCCGTCCTGCGTTCCGAACCATAAGTGCCCGTCCTGCTCCCACATGGTATTCACCGGCATATTCGTCCGGTAAAACCCTACATACTGTCTTGTGGAATACGGTGATGATTTATCTGTCTGAACAGGCTGCAGTCCGTCTAATATGTATGCAACATTATTGAGACACAACCAGTACATGTCCTTATACACGAATCCGAATGCCCCCGACAGGTTTTTTTCCTCTAACAATTTACCATTTAAGAAAAAACTCCTGTTCTGTGCGTATTTCTCTCCCGTGATATCCTGCGCCGTCACTGCATAGATTCCGGATTCCGTAAGGAAAAGCGGTTCCGTGGACAGGTAACCGAATGAGTCCCTCGCGACTGCCCCTGCCCCCTGCAGCGTGTTTACGATACGGAATGACGGCATGTTCTCCTCCAGGTCACCTTGCCGCAGGATAATATTCTGGTCCTTCTCATGGCTGTCCTTATGTGTCGCAAGATAATTTGATATAATAGAGTAGCCTATGATCGCACTCCGGTCGCTTCCCAGCACTGAATAGGATGTATCTGCAAAATACGTAGGATCATACTGCGCCGAGAACCAGTCATAATTCCTATACTCTGGATTGCCGCTGAGAAACAGCCTGTCCAGTGCACCGTTCACACCGTACAGCACCCCGATCCTGCAGTGATTGATCCGCTCCGCATACCCTTCGACTGTCCGATATGCCGTAATCTTCACATTATCCTCACCGGTCATAGGGCTCTTACCCGGTGCTGTGATAAATGTTATGATCCCCGTCTCACGGTCAACCGTGAAATCCGTATCCTCCGTCTTCTCCTCAAAATCCCCATCTGCATTCATAACCTCCACTTTGACCGGCGTGTCATCCAGCCCGCCGAAGGACATACAGTATTCTTTTACCGCTTCCTGCCCCAGAAAAGTCTCTGTAAATGCCGGCTGCAGCAAATTCAAATCTTCATACTGCACCCCGCCGCCGCTCGGGTCTTTGGAAATCGTCAGTGTCGGTATATAGGCTGACTCGCTGACAGTCTCCGTTGTTATTGTGTCGATCACATTGTCAGAATTATACTTAAGATAAATTTCACCTTTACAGTCTGTCAGGGTTTCCTCTACTGTCTCTAGTGTAAAAGGCGGCGCTGGAAATGCTATGGATTCTATCATTTCATATATATGCGAGAAATATCCTTCTTCCTCAATGTTCCTAATCTCCGGCTCTTCCAGCATATACCTCACTTCAAAATCATAACTGGCTGGAGAGACCTTTGACTGAGCCGGATAAAAATAAAGCGTTTTCTCCAGCAAGGCAATCCTATCACCGGCAACACCGTCTTTTCTCGTCAGGTCGTCATACGCATATGTCTCCGCTGCGCTGCACCAGATCGCAGCTTTTATATTTCCACGCGTATTCGGGTTCGCATCATCCAATGTATGTTTATACATTGTTTTTCCACTGACGGTAGCCTGCTTCCATACTCCCGATAGCGCAAACGTATAATAATGCCCGATACGGTATGTCACCGTCTTATCCAGCAAATTCATCTCATCTGACAAATAACTGGTGTTCCCGCTTGTGCGGTTCGCCCATAACGAATCTGCATGCATGCTGTAAAGGAAGGGAGAATCATAGTCAAAAGGCCTTGGTTCCGTATCCACCGGTTTTAATGTGGCAAATGTGCTTATCCCAGACGCATAATCCTGATCAATTGGGTTCGTAGGTGGAACAAACGGTCCGCCATGTATATAATACCCTGTCCCCTTAAATGCGCTTCTATGCTCACTCGTATTACCGTCGCCATCTGTGATGATAATTCCTACCGCACCCACAAAGTCCCGAAGCGTACTTCTCATATCTTTTAACGACGGCTGCTTATCCAGTGTCTGGCTGAGCCCAGCATAATACTTAAACTCAAGCAGATTATCCCAAAACGGCATATGCGCTGCCAGCGATATTTTAGCCGAGCTGCTTTTCTTGACCGCTTCTGTCCCTGAATATGTTAGTGATATCTGGATCAGTTTCTTCCCGTCCGCTATGTACAGCTTATCCTTAAACTGCCACGACCTGCTCCGCACATCATTCATTCTGCTGTAAATCAGATCTGCTTCATGATAAAGTCGCTCCCCGGCATGAATAAAATACGCGTCATCGTCTCCCCGAACACAATGGCATCCGTTAATCTTAAGTGGCTTGCCGCTTTCATCTTTATATTCACTCACCGTCCGCCAGCCCATGGACTTGCGCACCTTTCCCGGTACGTCCCGGATCATATTTACAGCATTCGGGCTTTTCTTAATATCTACCGTCGTGGGAGAGTTTGTGAAATCAACCCCTAGGAATTCATCTACCGTCTGCACACTCCGCTTTGGACTGGCCGGTGTCTTAAAAGTAACTGCCATGGTTTATATCCACCCGCTTTCACTGGTAAACCGTTCTGCCGTAGGTGTCCTTGGCGCATTCCTGAGCCGTTCCAGCGCCACCTCAAACTCATTCCGGTATGTCGTCGCGATTCCCGCATCATCATCTTTATATAGCTGAGAAGCCATATACAACGGTAGGAGCGTTGCAACCTCATCATCTATGGAAAGCTCTGTCTCATCTTCCGTGCCCGCCGTAATCTTCTGGGGATAGGCTTTATAATAAATTCTGTAATTGCCCACTGTCTCCCTATCCAGTACCAGCACCTTATTGCCTTCCTGGAAATAATCCGTAGTCTGTGTGTAGCGGATCTCCTGCCCTTCGAAATAGATATTCCCGGTGTCCAACATATAGAAATCATCTGCAAGTTCACGCAAATCATACCGTACCTTCTCCGCATAGGGCTGGATGTCCTCTTCCGCCTCAAAGTCAGCCGAATACAGCGCAACGTTCTTAACCGCCAGCGGATAAGCACTTTCCACAAGGATCACAACTTCCTGGTCCTCCGTGTTCGGGATCAGGAACTTATATTCCCGATATCCTTTTTTGCTTTCCAGTGCCCTCTCCGCCACGCACTCCCCTCTTACCATTGCTTTGCACATGCCGCTGCCGACACATTCCAGATATGCCGATCTTGCACCCTCTGCAGAAAATGTAAGCACGCCCCGCTCCATGGAATGAATTCTGCCATCATCCGTCAGCAAATTCCTGACCGGGTTATGTGCTATATCAATACTCTTAATAATGAATTTTCCCGCTGTTGCCAGAAGCTGCAGCGCCTCATTTGCTGCCTCCGGCATTCCCGCGATATAATCCTTAGTAGAATCATCGGTTGGAATATTATTACCGTCTGCCGAGAACATCTTCTGCAATGTATATAGTTTGACCTCTCTCCATGTGATCATTTCCTACAACCCCAAATCCTTTAAAATCGCTTCTTTGATCTCTGTAGTCGTTCCCGATACCACAATGCCGAGTTCCCCGGCAAGCGCAAACGTATCCACTTTGTTCATGCGCTGGATCTGACGCTTTGTATATCTGCCGGCATTCAGATCTGCATCTTCCCTACCTGTAGCGTCGTCTGCCGTTTCACCCGGATCATCGTCCACTGTACCAGAGTCTGTCGTTTCATCCGGATCATCGTCTGCTGTGCCGGAATTTGCCATTTCACCCAGCTCGTCGCTTACCATGTCAAAATTGACCGCCTCCGAAATATAATCTCCGTTTTCCAGAACCCGAATAACCTTAAACCGGCGTCCGCCGTCCGTGAAAATATCTCCTACGCTAAACCCTTTTTTAATCATAATCCTATTCCTTTCAGGAAAAGGGGCTGCGACGTATGTTGCGACGTCGCAACCCCGCCTCATACTCAAGTTAATGTAGTACCCTGACTTGCACCACCCAGGATCACGTGACGCCAGTTATAGAAACCGCAGGACATACGCCCGTAACCGTTGTACTCAAGATTTCTGTTATGGTTATTCACCGCACTCTTCACGTCTAACGGCGTTCTGTCATAGAAAACCGTACCATTATATGCCTTATTCGCCGCATCCGACATAATGATATAGGGCTCTGTTCCCTCAACTGCCTGCCACAACGGATCAACTACCAGTGTCCACTTGCCTTTCTGGGTATTGACATCATTGTAGTCAGAGCCGACTAACAGCGAAGATTTCATAATCCGCTGGATCGTTTCCTCCAGCTTATAGCAGTTGCCCGGAATAATGATCTTATCAAACCCGTAACCGGTTACCTGCCCGCTGTCATTTAAGAAATTGCGCCCAATATTGGCCAGCCGAATCAGCATAGATGCATCGTTTCCAAACGCGTTCGTAAAGACATTCGACTGCACCTTGACATTAGCCTTGACGGACTTATGATCCGTAGCAAATACCGACTTGCCGTCTCCAGTTGTCTTGTCCAGCTTCGTCTTCTTAGGACCGATTACAAACTCACTGCCCTCCGTGACCAGCGCATTGGTTGCCAGTTCCGCACGGGTTCTCTTATATCCAAGCACCAGATTTCTGGCAATTGTACGCATACCGTCGATGTCACCGTCATCCAGCATTTCCTTCGTCATAGCCACTTCCTTCATGAAAGCCTTATGGATGATCAACTTGGGCATCGTCTCCTGCATATCATCAGTCGGCGCATTATCACCTTCCGGTACTACATCGAAAGAAGACAGGGAAGTCATACCCGTCTGCTTCTCCGCATACTTCTTGGATTTCTTTTCAACCGCGATGTCCTTTACCAGTGTATCGTGTTCTGTCTTCTCATTATCCGCATCCTGCATCACCGCATTGATAACCTGCCCCGTAGGCTTCCAGAGATCATCGTTTAATGCGCTGCTTTTAGAAATAACTATAGCCATATCTCAATTCCTCCCTACATGAATTTACCGACTGCTTCCGTGCCAAGATTCTCCGTCACAAGAAAAACCCCACCCGTAGTCGTGGCAGTAATCATCCTGCCCGTCGTATCAATTGTAACCGAACTGCCAACTTTGACAGCAGATCCATCCACCGAGAATTTTACCTTCCATTCCTGGCCCTCATATACCGGATTCACGGCAAGAATTGCATCCTCTGTTGTCACTGTTTTCTTCGACGCGCTGATATACTGCGGCTTAACTGTGCCAGCGGCAATCTTTAACAAACCTGTCGCCGTGTCAAGCGCCAGCGCGTCACCAACCTCATAACTTCCTGCGGTCGCTTTTAATTCCTTCATCACGGGAAAACCGCCGCCCGTATCATTTTTCACATATTCAAACATTTTGGATTAACCTCCCTTAAAGCGCCTTGTTGTAAAGTTCCTTGATCTCTTTCATAGACTTATCCGGGAACATATCTTTCCACATGCCCACAAGGTTCTGTGGAATATCTACCTGACTGTCAGGTGTACTGACCCCGTCCATGGGTGCCATGTGCTGTTTCCCTCTGGCCTGATTGATGACTGCCTGATTAATGGCCGCCTCCTTAGAAGCGGTCACCTTGCCATAGTTGACCAGCTTATAAGCGTCTGTCAGCCTGAGTCCCGGCATGGACATACACTTCTCGATTACTTCCCGCGGCACGTCTGCCAACGTCTTAATCGAACTGTCCATCTGTGCAAGCTCCGCCACATCCGTAAGAATAGCATTCGTCGTCTCCTGCTGCCTGCTCTGCTGGATCACCTGCTGCGCCTCGCGGATTACCGGATTATGCTGAATGAGATTGTCAAGAACCGCCGGATCTATCCCGCTGTTCTTAAGCTGCTGCTCCGCCTGTAACTTCTCCTGTGCATCCAGTGCCGCCAGATAATCCGCCCTCGACCGGATCGGCTGCCCTGTGACCGGATTGGTAAAGTTACCAAACCTCCTTGCGAAATCAGCGTCGATAGCTTCCATCTGTCGCCTTGCATTTGCTTCGGCTTCGCGTCTGGCCGCTGCTGCAATGGCATTGACATCCACTGGCTGCTGTTCGACAGAATCTGTACCTGATTCATCATCTCCTTCATCCCCAGAGTCGTCATGCTCCTCAAGATTCATTGCGTCCGGGTCAGCGAGTTCCGGATTGTTTACGCTGTCAGGGTCATTTTCACCCTCTGCAAAAAACTGCAGATTCATTTTCAGTAAGCTATCTTTTTTCATGTCTTGTGTCCTCTCCCCATTTTTACGCTTTTGGCTGCGAAATTTATAGAATACAGGGTTATTCCCCATCTTCTGTCTCTTCGTTCGTGACGGATAATTCTGTCAACTCTTCTTTTACAGTTTTCTTATAATTGCCACAGTTACGATTTCTGCAGTCAAGGGATACTTTTCTATAAAATTTTCCACCTCTCGTTACATAACCGCTTCCGGAAATAATCATCTCCGTATCACATAACGGGCATTTCATTTTGACCACCTCCCTGCATCTGCTGTATCATTTGTACCTGCTGCTTCTGCTCTGTCAGTCTGTCCTCTATCACCTTCTTGATCTCTCCTGCATTCGGATAACCGTTACGCTCCTGCTCCAACCAGTACAGATAATTGGTCTCCAGATCCCCGATCGGACCGAATGCCCCGGACTGCAGCTTCATATCCGCCTGGTTCCACATTGCCTCCCTGTTGGTCAGCAGCGTGGAGGTCGGGTCTGTATCAAAAATAAATTCATCGTTCCAGTACCACTCTCCCGCATCGTCCATCTTAAGGAAATCCTTGCGGTCGAAATGCGTAAATGCCTGCTCCCCGTCCTTACCCTGCATGCTGATCGGAATCTTCTGATCTGCATAAGCAAGTGCAAATTTGAACATCGTCTCATACAGTTCCGCATATGCCAGATTCTTCATGACACGCTTCGATTCCAGCCTTCCGGCTGCCTGATTGATGGAATACTGCTTTGCCGTCCCGGATGTTGCAGAAGAATCATATTTACCCTGAAAAGAATCCGTAATGCCAAGTGCCGATTTTGCCCAATTGTAATTAGTCTCCAGCACGACACGGTCCTGTGATGTGTCCGCCTGCACCGTGATTGCCTGAATCATCTGCATCTGGTTCGGTGTCTCGATCCGGATGATCTTTAGTTCATCATCCGTTGTATCGATCCCCAGCCCGTCTGGCAGCGTCACATAGGAGCCGCCTTTCAGCAGTTTCTCGTTAATCTTACTTCCCAGCTTCTTGATCGTATCCTGCTGATCCTCAATAACACCTACATCGGAATAACCCAGAAGATATCTGTCCCTTGAAATATTCTTCCGCAGCACCAGCGGAAACCTGTTCGGCGTATAGTACGGAACCTCCACCATGACCGGCTGCTGCATAATCTGCCCTGACATGAGATCCACACCTGATTCCTGCATGACCTGCAACGTCTCTGTTTTCTGCGTCTTCTTTACAAATTTCCTGCTGCCGCACACCGGACAGGTATCATTCGTCTTTGGTGTGCTGCATTTTCCGCAAACATCAAGCTGTCTTGCCTGATAATCAGGCAGATCCTCCAACTCCACATCACCGCACCATCTGTACAGCCCGATCCCGCCCTGATCGTTTTTATAATAAGCCGTCACAACCGTAACAATGTCATCCGTGCTGACTCCTTCGCGTAACTCCGTATCCGTCTCCTCTTCGTCTGACACATCAATACCATACCTGTGCTTGACATATTCCTTGGTCTGGCTCGTCCGGATGAAGACATAATCCATCTTCCCGATTTCTGTCATGCCCGGCTGCGGGATTACCTGTCTCGGATGGACTTCTGACACAGCCAAATCCCCTAACGTACAGTGATACCCCTTGCTGTTATCCCATTCCACAAGCACAAAGTCCCCACCCTGAACGGGTGTCGTCCTCTCCTGTGCATCGTTGATTGCCTTAAACCGGAGTGTTTTCATTTCGTTTTTCAGAAATTCCTCAATGATCTTAGCTTTCGCCGCATCCTCCGCATGTATCGCCGAAACCTTCGGCATGGGTAAAGAAGAATCCACCTGTGACTCGATCAACTCATATACAATATTTCTGACATTGATGGCAAGTTTTGACGCTGCCACATTGCTGTTCGGGTTCCCTTTGACATGCCGGTCGCCATTATAATATTTCTCGTAATTCTCCATCAGACTGAGTTCTTCCGCGTACTGGCTCTTCGCTTTCTCGTACTTGCCCTGCCACTTTTTCAGTTTTTTACTGATCTCCGGTTCTTTCATGTCCCTTAACGTCCTTTTCCACCATTTCATAACTGAGGTTCTCCAAGTTCTTTGATCATCAAAGCCTTTACTTCTTTGCTTGCATTTTTATAATCCTCTATCAGATCGCGGCGCCACTTCTTTTTTTTCTTCTTTTTGTCCATCTTCGGAGCTCTGACCCACCATACGCAGAAACACCGGAGTGAATCAGGCGCATGCGTCAGATCATGCGGCATTTTGGCATATACATTCGGTTTTTTCTTATCCTTCTGGATCTTCTGCAGACACCGGATCAGATTCGGTGCGCAATCTTTCAGAAATGTCAGCGCCGGAGTGTCTGTCTGTTCCCCGAACTCATTGACCGGAACCCGAAGCCATTCTTTCATCCCTGTACAACCGTCGAATAAATCATTTGATGTCTTTGTCAGCCGTATGCCGTGTTCCTCAAATATCTGTGCCACCGATTTACCTGTTTCCTGCCGCCTGTTCCATAAGTCCGGCGGTGCCAGCCACAGATCTATGTACTCGTCAGACGTAATACTGAGCAGAACCTCTGCCGCCTGTGACACCGTCAGATCTGGGCTGTTATACTCACGGTAAACCTGTGCCTTACCAAAAACATCAACCCAGATCCAGTGTGCTGACAGCATGTCCAGACCATAATCTATCGTCACATACCGCCTGAGCTTCCCTGTCAGAGGAACATCCGTCTCATGCGTCTGCCGCTTCACTTCCGGAAAATAAGCGCCACCCGGCACCATCAATGCTTCCTCTACCGTCGCAGGATATTCCTCTGTGATCAGATCACCTAACGCACGTTTCGTGTTCTGATACCATTCATCATCACGCCGCGGGTCCGCATACCATGGAATGAATATCTTGTTAAAGCCGTTGTCGGGGTCTGTAAAAATTTCTTCAAACAGGGACCCTCTTTCAATCGTTGACAGCCCGATGACCCTACCGCCGCCCGGGCGGTTGATCGTCGGGAAACCCGCCTTCCAGATCTCCCGTGCAAACTGCTGGAATGCCCACTCGTCAAAAACAATCAGGTTCGCTGTAAACGAACGTCCTGCCCCCGGTGAAGACGGGAACGCCTTGAATACACTCTCCATCCTGTCAGGAAACATGATCCTGATTTCAAGCGCCGTCTGGCGGAACACCGGCCCGTCCCAGCCGGCAGGGATATGGTCCTTCTCCGCAATGAGCTCCGGCATCCATGTCAGGACGACACCCAGACGCCTGACAAGCTCCTTGGCCTCTTCTTCTGTTTTGGATAAGCCTATGGCGGTAGCACCTTTTGTACAGAGGATCTGGTGCGCCGCAATATGCATCATAATCCACGAAAACCCTAACTGCCTTGCTTTCAGAATGACATTTAACCTGTGTGACATGATCGACAGCAGTGCTTCCCGCTGTTCCTTCCACATGTGGAACGGCTGGATGATCTCGTCTGCATCCTTATCCTCGATATGACCGTAAGTGTCAATGAAATACTCAATATTTCTGCCACAGTATGCAGTTTCATTTTCTCTGAGTTCTGACAATGTCATAGCGAATTACCTTTTATGCTATTCCGTTTATTTCCTAGTAAAAAATTATAAAATTTTCTGATGTGTCCGTGGGTGGTAGCGCTGTGCTGCGCCGTCCCGCCGGTGGGGGTAGGGGTGGGGGTGTATCCGTGATCCCGTGTCTGGTTCGCGCTACCATGCATAACACCAGAAAAAAAATTTTACGCCTATACACGCCCATATGTGCCAAAAATATAACCGTCTGGCACGCTGCTGGCCAGTGTGCCGCTCTCTGTCATGCCTGTGCACTGCCATTCCGCAGCGCCTACGATCACAGCCGTAAAGTGCCGTTTTACTGCCAACTCTTCGCAAAACAAACGTTTCGCGAAGAGTTCAAATCGCTAAAAACGTTGATTTTACGGCATTCTTGGGTATTTCCATACCGTAAACCGCTTCTAATCCCCCGATTCTGTACGTTTTCCCGTAATTCTGGCGCTGACTTTCTCCAGAAGCGCGCGGTCTGCATCCGTCATGATGTCCGCCGTAATCTCCTGCTTATCCGTCGGCTTGTAGCCTGCCGTGTCCCTCACGAAATCCGCAGCCTTCACATTACCCGCGATAGCCTGTAAACTCATGGACGCTAATACAAGGGTCTGCAGGCTTGCGCTTTTCTCCTGTGCTAACGCCTTGATCGCCTTTATATCGACCTCTTTTGCGAGTGCTTTTGCGATCTCTTCATCTTCCAGCATTGCAAGCAGCTCCTCTTTCATGGTCTTCTTGGCTGCTTTGATCCTGTTTGTGGTCTCTGCCGCCTTCTGCCTGATCGCCTTTGCTTCCTCCTCTGATCTCTCCGTCAGAGGCTTCATGTTCAGATAACCCTTTTCCGACCCGACCGGCTTCCTCTTCCCCGCCCTGATCTCCCTGTATGCCTGCTTTTCCTTCTCTCCCATAGCTTCCACCTCACTATAAGCATAAAGCAAAGTCTGTCCTATTATAGGGACAGACATCAACAAATCGTTTTTTCGTTTATTTCCAAACGTTTGAAATTATTACGTAAGGACAGTGGGATAAATGGACACAGTTTTCTATATATATATATATATTTCGCGCGCATTTTTACGCGTATATGAATTATATTTCCTTTTACGTGCTTTTTACTTATTAATATATTTCTTGTCCTACTTGTCCTGATATAAATAAACAATAGATAGATACTGAATTTTTAATGGGACAAACTAAAAAAACAGCTGTCCCGCATGTTGTCCTTCGTTGTCCTGTGTTCCGTCCCGATACTTTTAAGCACCCTGTCCCTTTAAAAACCGTTACCACGGCACACAAAAAAAAGAAGCGCTTCCGCTTCCTTTTTAATATCTGTTATAGATTTCACCTCTGTTGCCTGCGTCTATCACAATAACTATCAACTCCTCATGATCAACTGTGTATATGATACGGTATTCGCCGATCCGTAGACGCAACAAATCATTATGGCCTTTCAGTTTCTTAATATCTTCCCCATCTGGAAGCTTTTGAATAGATTCTATGATTCTGATCTTCTCAGTTTTGGGAAGTCTGTCAATGAACTTTTTCGCTTTCTTCCGTATAACGACCCTATACATTAATCAATCCCCCATTCCTTCATGCATTCTTCAAGGGAATATGTTTTATCCTTTTCCGGATCAGGATCATTTTCATAATCTCTTACCAGTTTTTCACAATATAAATCGTCTTCAATCTCATCATCGAACTGAACCCCTTTAAGAAATGTCAGAAGACTACTGATTTTATATTCTGGCAACTCGTCAATAATCTGTTTTGCCTGTTCTCTTTCACTCATGAATTAATTTCCTCTCTTTCTATTTTTTCTTCTATGGCTTTCAGAATAAAAGCCCTGACTGACATTTCCCGCTTTGTCGCTTCCTTTTCTATTACCTCTGTATAGTATTCCTTCTTTACATCAAGCGGTATTCTTTTTAAATTGTTCTTTGCATAGCGCACGCTATAATCTTTTTGCTTTTCATCATATGACATCATATCACCTCCTACAGACTCTCTTATTGTACCACGTCATAAGAAATACGTACATAATGCAGACTGCACAATTTACGTACGTAATCTTTGTGAAATTTTTCCCTTGAAAATTACGTACGTATAGTTTATCATGATCTCAACATCAAAGCCACAGGAGGAAACGGATATGAAGATTACAGGGATTAGCGAATTATCAGAAATCATCGAGAGCAACAACAGAATCGAAAAAAAAAAGAGCGGGAAATTAAGAAGAACAGAATTAAGGAGCTGGTAGCAGAAGGAATTGACAGGGAAATCGCAAAAGTCATGGTAGAGGCAGGCATAATCTGTGGAGTACAGTTATAAACGGGAGGAAAAACGTATGAAATCATTAGTAATCACAGGGACTCTGGTAACAGCCAAAACGGCTAAGGGCTACATTGAAAGAATGTGCAGCTTCCTTTTAGGCGAAGCCTTTGATCAGGCTTCCTGCACAGTTCTGGAAAAGATCGAAACAAAGGTTGTAAACGCCGGACTGATCACATGGGAAGAGATCGGACAGATCGAAGCTAAATATTATGAAATCTAAGCCGAAACGGCCAGCGAGGGACAGCCGCCCGGCTCTGATAATGGCAGGCTAACACTTTTGAAAGGACGGTCAAATCTATGAAACAATGGACAATTGAAGAGCTCTATGAACTCTGGAGAAGCAGAGGTTACGGAAAGAAAGCTACTATGCAGATGGCGGAAGCGGACTACAAGGAAATGAACCGGAAGAAGAGCTGCCGCGAGAACCACATAATCATATAGGAAATGACTTATAACTAAAAGGAACGGAGGATATGCAAAATGAAGTTAAGACAATTAGGTTACAGAAAACGGACCGTAGAAACGAGAGAACTCACAATCGCAGAATTGAAATTATGTATCATTGAAGCGTATATAAACAAAAGGGTTAAAGAAGTACAGTTAATAGACCTTACAAGCGGCGACACAATAACCTTTGATTCAATTGAAGATGTGGCGCGAAACGAGTGGTGTGGGAACTGTAAGATAGAACTCATAAACCTACCACATACATACGGAACGAAAGAAGAAAATAAAGCAATAATAATTTTTCAAGAAGCTGATGAAGAGAGCGATAAAGTAATAGCTTAACCACACCACCCACCCACGGGGTTGCGCTGGGAGAAAGAAGGAAAGAAATGATAGATGGAATTTTTGAAAACGGCTTTCACACAGTATTTCCGATTGGAGACTTCAAAAATGAAATGCCACAAGACTTTGCAACAAAGCGGGAAGCTGAAGAATACGGTAAAGAGCAATTCGGAGAAGGAAACTATATTGTAGAAACACCATTTTAAATTCATACCGTCCCTGCTGGGTAATGTAGGGAGAAAGAGAGAACACTATGACAGCATTTATTATCTTACTGGCACTTATTAACATGATCCACTTCACAACGGTTGACGAACTGCCCGACCAGCGGAGCCATCAGCTATACATAACCGTAGACCGCGGTATCTGCCTCAACGAGGCAGGAGACGGCAAGTTACTGACATTAGACCAGGAGCACGATTATATCAGCTACAGAGACACAGGAGCAGCCACAGGCGACCAGATCATTACATTCTGTGTCATGAACCCATTGAATGACTACTGTGATGATATTATTTAGAGTGTGTGAAGAAAACTCTGTAAATAATTAAATCTTCTATGATAATGAATAGGC
>CALGVA010000049.1 GCA_937920345.1 uncultured Lachnospiraceae bacterium | reverse complement strand
ATCATAGAAGACCTGTTGTCTAATACCTATTTACAGAAAAACTTTCACAGACTCAAGCTCTCTCAACTTTGCCGGATCTTAAGCAGCGTGTGCAGACATGCAGCTTCTTATTTGCGCCGTTCACTTTGCACATAACATTCTTGACATTAGAATTCCAAATTCTGTTAGATCTTCTATGAGAATGGCTTACGTTATTTCCGAAATGAGCGCCCTTACCACAAATATCACATTTAGCCATCTTTGCACCTCCTAACGATACAATCGATTCTTATTTGCTTTATCTAAAGCATTCCGTGTCTGATTTATGCTCACACAACATTTGTATAATAGCAGAAAGTAAATCGGAATGCAAGCAAAAAATACATATTTTGGAGATAAAAGTAAGCCGGCGGTAAATTCTGGATATTTTTGTTTCATTTTTTAATAGAACGGGTTATAATATCAATGTATATTCAGAATAATAAGGAGGTAACTTATGAAAGTTTCTTCAATGGACACTCATATGGGGAATATTTCGATCGATCAGGAAGTCGTTGCACAGTACGCCGGCACAGTGGCGATGGAATGTTTCGGCGTAGTTGGCATGGCGGTCATGAATGTCAGGGACGGACTTGTCAGGCTGCTCCGGAAGGACAGTATGACACGTGGAATTCAGGTGCTTTTGAATAACAATAAGCTGACGCTTAATTTTCATATTATCGTGTCTTACGGCGTGAGTATTCTTGCGGTATCGGATAATCTGATCAGCAATGTAAAATATAAAGTGGAAGAATTTACCGGAATTGAAATAGAAAAAATAAACATCTTCGTAGAAGGTGTCAAAGTGATTGACTAAGGGAGGACATTGTAGTGGTTTCAAATACGATTAATGCCGAGACAATGGCGAAGCTGTTTCTGGCAGGAGCTAAGAATCTTGAAAGTAAGAAAGAATGGATCAATGAATTAAATGTTTTCCCGGTTCCGGACGGAGATACCGGTACGAATATGACGTTGACGATCATGTCTGCGGCGAGAGAAGTGGCGGCGCTTCACGATATGGGTGATATCGACATGCAGTCGCTGTGCAAGGCTATTTCTTCCGGTTCTTTAAGAGGCGCAAGAGGAAATTCCGGCGTTATACTGTCACAGTTGTTCCGCGGTTTTACCAAAGTTGTCAAGGAATGTGACGAGATTACGATTCCCGTGGTTGCTTCCGCGTTTGAGAAGGCTGTGGAGACAGCCTATAAAGCGGTTATGAAGCCGAAGGAGGGTACAATCCTGACAGTGGCGAAGGGTGCCGCAATCAAAGCACGTGAACTGGCAGACAGCGGCATGGAGGATATGGCGGACTTTCTGGCGCAGGTGATCGCGCGGGCGGATGAAGTGTTGGAACAGACCCCGGAGATGCTCCCTGTATTGAAGCAGGCAGGAGTGGTTGACTCGGGCGGTCAAGGACTCATGCAGGTATTAAAAGGCGTATATGATGCCTACCTTGGCAAAGAAATTGATCTGACGCTCAACGCAGAACACAGATCCCATACGGGCGGTCAGTCTGCGGGAGCCAGCCTGGAGGCGCAGGCAAATGCAGATATCAAATTCGGTTACTGTACCGAGTTTATTATCATGCTGAATAAGGTGTTTAATATTAAGACGGAGATGGATTTCAAGGCATATCTGGAATCGATCGGTGATTCCATCGTAGTCGTAGCGGATGAGGACGTGGTAAAGGTACATGTACATACCAACGACCCGGGGCTTGCTATCCAGAAAGCTTTAAAGTACGGTGCACTGTCAAATATGAAAATAGATAATATGCGTCTGGAGCATCAGGAGAAGCTGTTCAAGCAGTCGCAGAAGGCAGCGGCGGCACCTGCCGCGGCGGAGCAGCCGAAGAAGGATGTCGGATTTATTGCAGTTTCCGTAGGAGACGGCATCAACGAGATCTTCAGAGGCCTCGGCGTAGATCACATCATCGAGGGCGGTCAGACGATGAACCCGAGTACGGAAGATATGCTCAATGCCATTGATCAGGTCAATGCCGATACGATTTTCATATTGCCGAATAATAAGAATATTATACTGGCGGCGAATCAGGCGCAGTCACTCGTTAAGGATAAGAAGATCGTAGTGATTCCCACGAAGACTGTTCCACAGGGCATTACGGCAGTGATTAACTATGTGCCGGATCTGACTGTGGAAGAAAATACGAAGACCATGACGGATGAGATCGCCAATGTGGCTACCGGTCAGGTAACGTATGCAGTCAGAGATACAAGCATAGACGGCAAGGAAATCAAACAGGGGGACTTCATGGGGATCGGTGATTCCGGTATTCTCTCTGTGGGCACGGCCATATCTGAGGTGACTATGGGTATGATCGACGAGATGATGTCAGATGAGATGGAACTGATCAGCATCTATTATGGTTCGGAGATTACGGAAGAGGATGCGGAGAATCTGCGCGGACAGGTAGAACAAAAATACGCTTCCTGTGATATCGAGTTACAGTATGGCGGTCAGCCGATTTACTATTATATTGTGTCTGCCGAATAACAAATCGAACAAGTTCGATTGCGAGATTCGCTTCGCGAACTCGGATAAGCGGAAGAATATTAATCATTCCCTGACAATAATTGTGTATTATTGTCGGGGATTTTTCAAGAGAATGTCAGGGTGTCAAAAGATACTTTATCGATCTTGTGTAATATGCCCTTTCGTTTTCCAGATAGCACCTTTTAACATGCACATAAAAAGTGTGTTTTCATATAAACGAAAATAGCAGAAAGGAAAACTATAGGGCCATGGAAATTACGGCGCTGAAGGGGATCGGGGAAAAGACAGCGGGGCTTTTTCATAAATTACAGGTGTATACAGCAGAGGATCTGGTGCATTATTATCCGAGGGATTATGAATATTTCTCTGATCCGGTGGACTTATCCCAGGCTGCCCCGAACGAAATGACGGCGGTAGCTGGACAGATTCGCGGGAATATCGCGACCAGACATGTCCGGGGCTTAAGTATTACATCCTTTGAGGCGGTCTGTACAGGCGGCGGGACACTTCACATGACGTATTTCAATATGCCCTATTTGAAAAACAGTCTGAAAAAGGATACGACCTATATATTCCGCGGTATTTTACAGCAGAAGGGTAACCGTCTAACGATGGAGCAGGCACGGATGTATAAGCCGGAGGAGTACCAAAAGATGGCGGATCATATGCTCCCCCGCTATTCGACCACCAAAGGTTTGAGCAACAACGCAATCACCAAAGCAATGCGGCAGGCGATCGCGGCGGCAGATCTGTCAGAGGATTATCTTCCGGAATTTATCCGCGCGGAAGAAGGACTCTGCAGTCTGGAGGAAGCCGTACTGCAGATGCATTTTCCCGATAATCGGGAAATGCTGGTAAAGGCCAGAGAAAGGCTTGTGTATGACGAGTTTCTGCTTTTTATTCTTATGATTCGAAGAATGCGGGAAAGCAACGAAGAGATTCGCAACCAGTATCCGATGATCTGCGTTGCGGAGACCGGGCGGCTGATCGAGGCGCTTCCCTACCGGCTGACACAGGCACAGCAGAACGTGTGGTCACAGATTCAGGAGGATCTGACTTCGGATCACACGATGAACCGGCTCATCCAGGGAGATGTCGGGTCGGGAAAGACGATTCTGGCTTTTCTGGCGCTTATTATGTGTGTGGCGAACGGCTATCAGGGCGCAATGATGGCGCCTACGGAAGTTCTTGCCGCGCAGCACTTCGAGACGCTCAGGCAGCTGCAGAAACAGTATGATCTGCCGATATGCCCTGTATTGTTGACGGGTTCCACGCCCGCAAAGGAGAGGAAAATTATCTATGCGCAGATCGAGAGCGGAGAGGCCAATGTGATTCTGGGAACACACGCATTGATTCAGGATAAGGTAATCTATCATAATCTTGCGCTGGTGATTACGGACGAACAGCATCGCTTCGGGGTGAGACAGCGGGAGAGTCTGGCGCAGAAGGGTAATACGGTACATGTGCTGGTTATGAGTGCGACACCGATTCCGCGGACACTGGCGATTATTCTATACGGTGATCTGCATATATCCGTGCTGGACGAACTGCCGGCCAATCGTCTGCCGATCAGAAACTGTGTAGTCAATACGTCCTATCGTGACACCGCTTACCGTTTTATCGAGAAAGAGGTGACGGCCGGACATCAGGTGTATGTGATCTGTCCCATGGTGGATGAGGGCGAGGCGGAGGAACTGGAAAATGTCGTCTCCTATACGGCGAAACTAAAAGGGACGCTGGACAGTTCTGTACAGATCGCAGCGCTGCACGGCAGGATGAAAGCGGCGGAAAAAAAGCGGATCATGGAAGCGTTTGCCGCACGTCAGATCGATGTGCTGGTATCCACGACGGTGATCGAGGTCGGGATCAATGTGCCGAATGCCACGGTGATGATGGTGGAGAATGCAGAGCGGTTCGGTCTGGCACAGCTGCATCAGCTCCGCGGACGTGTCGGCCGCGGCAAAGAACAATCCTACTGTATCTTTATGAGCGGGTCGCAGAAAACCGAAACGATGGCAAGGCTTAAAATTCTGAATGAATCCAATGACGGATTCTACATTGCTTCACAGGATCTGAAGCTGCGGGGCCCCGGTGATCTGTTCGGCATCAGACAAAGCGGCGACCTTCATTTCGCCTTGGGGGACATCTATCAGGACGCGGGGATACTGCAGCGCGCCAGTGAACGGGCGGACAGAATCATGGCGGAGGATACGGCGCTTGCCGGTGCGCAGTACGCTTCGCTGCGAGCGCACATAGAACGTGCTGCAATAAATGAGGTTGACTTTAGAACTATCTAAAAGTAATATGGTTAGGGGAGTATATTCATATATCCCTGACGAATCGGAAACGGAGAGAATAAGAAGTTATGGCACAGAAAATTGCGATTGTAACAGACAGCAACAGCGGTATAACACAGGCGCAGGCAAAGGAACTCGGTATCTATGTGCTGCCCATGCCTTTTATGATTAACAACGAGACTTATTATGAGGACATCACTCTGACACAGGACGAGTTCTACCGTCGTCTGGCAGAAGGTGCGGATGTGATTACGAGCCAGCCGACACCGGAATCTGTGATGAATCTGTGGGATGAACTGCTGCTGGATCATGATGCGATCGTTCATATTCCCATGTCGAGCGGTTTAAGCGGTTCCTGTCAGAGCGCGATTATGCTCGCACAGGACTACGAAGGCAAGGTAGAGGTGGTCAATAACCAGCGGATCTCCGTTACCCAGAGACAGTCGGCGTTAGATGCACTGATGCTGGCAGAACAGGGAATGGATGCGAATAAGATCAAAAAGGCGCTGGAAGCGGATAAATTCAATTCCAGTATCTATATCATGCTGGATACGCTTTATTATCTGAAGAAGGGCGGCAGAATCACGCCTGCGGCCGCAGCGCTCGGTACGATTCTGCGGTTAAAGCCTGTATTGCAGATTCAAGGAGATAAATTAGATGCTTTTGCCAAAGCAAGAACCGTTTCACAGGGTAAGTCCATTATGATCAATGCGATCCGAAGCGATATGGAGAAACGATTCGGCGGTGTTTCTCCTGATAACATCTGGCTGCAGATCGCGTATACTTATGATACGGAAGCGGTATCACAGTTCAAGGAGGAAGTGCAGGCACAGTTCCCGGAGTTTGCAATCCACGTTGATCCGCTTTCCCTGAGCGTTGCCTGTCACATCGGACCAGGAGCGCTTGCGGTTGCCTGCTGTAAGAAGATGAGCCTGACTTAATTGCGGGCTTTGTTCCGCTGTTTCTGATAAGCGGAATATTTGCCGTATCAAGTGAGGAACCCCGATTATTACCATAGAGAGAATAAACATGCCAGGACATACAACGGCGCAATGTGCGTCTACAAGTGATGAGCAGGAGACAGTCCTGCAGAATAAATATATGAAAGAGGCAGAGGTCTATGTAAATAAGCTGTCAAAACAGCTTGGACGCAGACCTCTGTGTTGCGTGACGACTTTCGGCTGTCAGATGAACGCCAGAGATTCCGAGAAGCTGCTGGGTATCCTGACGCGGATCGGTTATGCGTCTACCGAAAATGAGGAAGAGGCCGATTTCGTCCTATACAATACCTGTACCGTCCGGGATAATGCCAATCAGCGCGTATACGGCAGACTGGGATTTCTGAACAGCCTTAAACGCAAAAAGCCCCATCTTAAAATTGCCCTTTGCGGCTGTATGATGCAGGAACAAAGCGTAATTGAGAAGATCAGGCGAAGCTATCGGTTCGTGGATCTGATCTTCGGGACCCATAATATCTTTAAGTTTGCGCAGCTTCTGGTGGCAATGTTTGAGAATCAGGAGATGATCATCGATATCTGGCAGGAGACGGATCAGATTGTCGAAGATCTTCCGGTCAGCCGTAAATATCCCTATAAATCGGGAATCAATATTATGTTCGGGTGTAATAATTTCTGCAGTTACTGCATCGTGCCTTATGTGAGAGGGCGGGAGCGGAGCAGAGATCCGAAAGAAATTATAAGAGAGATCGAGCATCTTGTGGCGGACGGTGTGGTGGAAGTCATGCTGCTTGGACAGAACGTTAATTCCTACGGAAAGAATCTGGAGGAACCTGTCACATTTGCACAGCTTCTGCGGGAAGTCGAACAGATCGAGGGACTGCAGAGAATCCGGTTTATGACGTCCCATCCCAAGGATCTCTCCGATGAACTGATCGAGGTAATGCGTCACTCCACCAAGATATGCCGTCATCTGCATCTGCCGGTACAGGCGGGTTCTGACCGGATCCTTAAGGCAATGAACAGAAGATATACCAAAGATCAGTATCTGGCCCTTGTGGACAGGATTAAAACCGCGATGCCTGATATCGCGATCACGACGGATATTATTGTCGGTTTTCCCGGAGAGACACTGGCCGATGTGGAAGAAACGATCGATGTGGTACGCAAGGTGCAGTATGACAATGCATTTACATTTATTTATTCCAAACGTACAGGCACGCCGGCGGCAGCCATGGACAATCAGGTGCCGGAAGAAGTGGTTCGGGAAGGCTTTGATAAACTACTGAAAGTCGTGCAGGACACGGCGAGAGCGCGCGCTGCGCGCCTGCAGGGTCAGGTGATGGAAGCGCTTGTGGAGGAAGTGAATGAGCAGGATGCCTCCCTTTTGACCGGAAGGCTCTCCAATAATATGCTGGTTCATTTTCCGGCAGGTAATATACGGATCGGACAGCTTGTACAGGTGTCGCTCGATACCTGCCACGGATTCTACTATACAGGTCATGTAATCGAAGCGTGAACGACAGGAAATTGACTGTGTTGGTCATCGCGTGGCGGATTCATAGACAGCATAAGACGATTGACGATAAGAGTAAAAGAAAGACGGTTAAGATAAATGGCAGAATTAACCCCCATGATGCAGCAGTATCTGGACACCAAAAAAGAATATCAGGATTGCATTCTCCTGTACCGTTTGGGAGATTTCTATGAGATGTTCTACGAAGATGCGCTTCTGGCATCCAAAGAACTGGAGATTACGCTGACAGGCAAGAACTGCGGTCAGGAAGAACGGGCGCCCATGTGCGGTGTGCCGCATCACGCTCTGGAAGGATACCTGAGCAAACTGGTGTCCAAGGGATATAAAGTAGCGATCTGTGAGCAGATGGAAGACCCCAAAACGGCTAAAGGGATCGTCAAACGGGAGGTCGTGCGGATCGTGACCCCCGGCACGAATCTGAATCTGCAGACCATAGAAGAATCCCGCAATAACTATCTTCTCTGTATCGTTTATTTCCCCGGAAAAACGGGTATCTCCGTGGCGGATGTCACCACCGGAGACTATTACCTGACGGAAGTGGAAGATATCCGCAAGCTGCAGGACGAGATTATGAAATACGAGCCCTCTGAGATTATCTGTAATGAACAGTTTCTTGTCAGCGGTTATGATATTGACGATCTGAAGAACCGTCTGGGCATCACGGTCTATTCCCTGCAGGCACATTACTTTGATGAGGATAACTGTCGTAAGACCCTGATGAAACATTTTCATGTGAACACGCTTTCGGGGCTTGGCATAGAAGATTTTCCGACGGGACTGACCGCCGCCGGAGCGCTTATGCAGTATCTGTATGAGACGCAGAAGACGTCTCTTGCACATTTTACACATCTGTATCCCTATCTGACGAGCAAATATATGCTGCTTGACAGTTCTACCAGACGGAATCTGGAACTGACGGAAACACTGCGGGAGAAGCAGAAGAAATGCTCCCTGCTGGGTGTTCTTGACCGGACGAAGACCGCGATGGGCGGCAGACTGCTGCGCAAGTACATCGAGCAGCCGCTGATTGACAGGACGAAGATGGAACGAAGGCTGGACGCGGTAGAATCTCTCAGCCGCAACAGTGTGGACAGGGACGAACTGCGCGAATACCTGAACACGATCTACGATCTGGAGAGACTGCTCGGCAAGGTAAGCTATAAGACGGCGAATCCGCGGGATCTGATTGCACTGCGCAACTCGCTTGCCATGCTGCCGTCCATCAAGACGGTGCTTGGCGATCTCGATGCAGCGCTTCTGCAGGAAATCAATGACCATATGGATGCATTGGATGATATTTACCATCTGATTGATGATTCGATTATAGAAGAACCGCCCATATCAATCCGGGAAGGCGGTATGATCAAAGAGGGGTTCAGCGAAACAATCGATTCGCTGCGAAACGCCAAGACAGACGGCAAGAACTGGCTGGCGGCGCTGGAGGAAGAAGACAGGGAGCGCACGGGGATCAGGAATCTGCGCATCAAATACAATAAAGTCTTCGGTTACTATTTTGAGGTGACCAATTCCTATAAAGATCTTGTTCCTGAGGATTATATCCGCAAACAGACGCTGGCGAATGCGGAGCGCTATACCACACCGAGACTGAAGGAACTGGAGGATTCCATTCTCAACGCGGAGGATAAGCTCTCCTCCTTAGAGTACGATCTGTTCTGTGAGATCAGAGAGTCTATCGCGGCGCAGATGGAGCGTATCCAGAGAACGGCAAGAGCTGTGGCGAAGCTGGACGTCTTTGCCTCGCTGTCCTATGTGGCCGAGCGCAATCAGTACATACGGCCTTCTCTCAATGACAAAGGCATCATCGACATAAAGGGCGGCAGACATCCGGTGGTGGAGCAGATGATCGACCATGACATGTTTATTGATAACGACACCTATCTGGACAATCGGAAACACTGTATCGCGGTGATCACGGGACCGAATATGGCAGGTAAATCCACTTATATGCGGCAGACGGCGCTGATCGTCCTGCTGGCGCAGATCGGCTCCTTTGTGCCTGCCAGAAAAGCGGACATCGGCATCGTGGATCGCATCTTTACCAGGGTGGGAGCATCCGACGACCTTTCCAGCGGGCAGTCTACTTTTATGGTGGAAATGAATGAGGTTGCAAATATCCTGCGCAATGCCACTGTCAACAGCCTGTTGGTGTTAGATGAGATCGGCAGAGGGACATCGACCTTTGACGGATTAAGCATCGCCTGGGCGGTGATCGAACATATCAGCAACCGTAAGATTCTGGGTGCGAAAACGTTGTTTGCAACCCATTATCATGAATTGACGGAGCTGGAAGACAAGATGGATAACGTCAATAATTACTGCATTGCCGTCAAAGAGAAAGGCGACGATATTGTGTTCCTGCGCAAGATCGTCAAGGGCGGCGCGGACAAGAGCTACGGCATACAGGTCGCAAAGCTGGCCGGGGTGCCGGATATGGTTATAGACCGTGCGAAAGAGATCGTTGAGCAGCTGAGTGACAACGATATTATTGAGAAAGTACAGAATATTGAAGTCAATATCAAAAGTGAAAAACGCAAAGCCGTGAAATATGATGAGGTGGACCTGGAGCAGATGTCGCTTTTTGATACCGTAAAGGACGAGGATATCATCAGGGAACTGCAGGAGATCGACGTCGGGAACCTGACGCCCGTGGATGCGCTCAATACCTTATACCGGCTGCAGAATAAGCTGAAGAACCGGTGGCAGGTAAATTAATTTGACCGGTATAATAATCAATCGAACAAGTCCGATTATGAGTTTACTGCAAAAATCCGGGCTTTGCGGGAAAGAATAAGAATATATGGCTGTTATTAATGTATTGGATCATCAGACAATCGATAAAATTGCCGCCGGAGAGGTGGTGGAGCGCCCGGCGAGCGTAGTCAAGGAGCTTGTGGAGAACGCCATAGATGCCGGCGCGGACGCTGTTACCGTGGAGATCAAAGACGGCGGAACTTCTCTGATCCGCGTCACCGATAACGGGGGCGGTATTGAGAAAAATCAGATCCGTAACGCGTTTCTGCGCCATGCGACCAGCAAAATCACCTCCGCAGATGATTTGACCAGTCTGGTCAGTCTCGGATTCCGCGGCGAGGCGCTGGCGAGCATCGCTGCAGTGTCCATGGTTGAACTGATCTCCAAGACACCGCAGGAACTGACGGGAATCCGCTATGTGATCGAGGGCGGTATGGAGAAAGAACAGGAGGAGATCGGCGCGCCGGAAGGAACGACCGTTCTCGTGCGGAGTCTGTTCTACAATACGCCGCCTCGTAAGAAATTCTTAAAACAGCCTCAGACAGAAGGATCTTACGTGGCGGATCTCATGGAGCATCTCGCCATGTCCAACCCCGGCGTGTCCTTTAAATTCATCATGAACGGGCAGACAAAATTCTACACGACGGGAAATAACGATCTGCATGAGATCATCTACCGTATCTACGGTAAAGAGATTGCCGCACAGCTGGTTCCGGTCGGGTTTTGTGCAGACGGCGTCTCCATCGAAGGTATGCTGGGCAAACCCGTTATCAACCGGGCGAACCGCAACTATGAAATATTCTATGTAAACGGCAGATATATCAAAAGCACACTGATCAGTAAGGCGATCGAGGAAGGCTATCGGGAATATCTTATGCAGCATAAATTTCCATTCTGTGTGCTGCATTTCCGGATCGATACGGAGCGGATCGACGTCAATGTGCATCCGACGAAGATGGAAGTGCGCATCGCCGACGGACCGGCCTTCTATGATACGGTGATGCGGGCGATCCATGCGGCGCTTCACGAGACGGAAATGATTCCACAGGTAACGCTCACGGATGGAAAGTCAGATCGAAACAACCGAGCGGACAGCACCGCAAATGCGGCGAAAATAACGGCGCCGGAACCTTTTGAGCAGAGAAGAATCGCCGCAGAAGGAATGCGTTTCCCTCAGACGGCAGTGCCTGAGAAACACGCCCATGTATATGATCGCGGGCGGAACAGTTTTCAGCATCCGGACCATGACCGCATGAAAGAGACCGCCGTTTACGCGCCGGAGACCGGACAGATCGGGACCAGACACCCGGAGGATCAAACACCCGGACCGGTGCTGTCTGCAAAGAATCTGTCAGCAGCGCAAATGGAGGCAGCCGTACAGAATCCGACGCAGATGGAATTGTTTGCAGATAAAATACTGTCGGAGCCGGCGCGGCCGCATTTTAAAATAATCGGACAGCTGTTCGATACATACTGGCTGATCTCTTATGAGGATAAACTATTGATCGTGGATCAGCATGCCGCCCATGAAAAAGTGAAGTACGAGCGCTTCATGAAGCGTTTCCGCGAGCATACCATTGCCTCCCAGACGGTCAATCCGCCGATCGTGGTGGCTATGAGCAGCAGAGAGCGGGAATGCTACTTAAAACACGCCGAAGACTTTGCGGCGTTAGGCTTTATGATAGAAGAGTTCGGCGGTAATGACTATGCGGTCCGCGGTGTTCCGCTTGATCTGTACGGCTATGAGGAGAAAGAATTTTTCCGGGAGATACTGGACGAACTGGCGGATGAGTCCGTGACGGGCACGCCGGAGAGTATTCGCATCCGCATCGCGACCATGGCATGTAAAGCGGCTGTCAAGGGCAATATGCGGCTGAGCCGTGATGAGGCGGAACAGCTGATAGACGAACTGCTGACACTGGACAATCCTTATCATTGCCCGCACGGCAGGCCGACTGTGATATCCATGACAAAATATGAACTTGAAAAGAAATTTAAGAGGATCGTAACTTAATGAAACAGACTGTCGGAACAAATAACGACCCGGAAGATAAAGTAAACAGCTTTTTGGAGAAACAAACGAGCGAAAGGCCGCCCCTGATTATCCTGACCGGACCGACCGCCGCGGGCAAATCCGCACTTTCCATCGAACTGGCAAAGCGCATCGGCGGAGAGATTATTTCGGCAGATTCCATGCAGGTGTACCGCCATATGGATATCGGTTCCGCCAAAATTATGCCGGATCAGATGGAAGGAATACGCCATCACCTGATCGACGTACTCGAACCGACGGAAGAATTTAACGTGGTCCTTTTTCAGAAGATGGCGAAAGAGGCACTGCAGGGCATCTACGAACGGGGTCATATCCCGATCGTCGCAGGCGGCACAGGTTTCTATATACAGGCGCTTCTGTATGATATTGACTTTACGGAGAATGACGAAGATACGGCATTGCGTGGGGAACTGGAACAGCTCGCGGCAGCACAGGGCAGCGAGGCGCTCTTTGCACGGCTTAAGCAGATCGATCCGGAATCCTGCGAGGTGATCCACGCGAACAATGTCAAGCGGGTGATCCGTGCCATAGAATTTTACGAAAAGACGGGTATGAAAATATCAGAGCATAATAAGTTACAGCGGGAAAACACCTCTCCGTATCACTTTATATATTTTGTGATCAGCGATGACCGGTCAAGACTGTACCAGAAGATCGAACAGCGGGTCGATGCCATGATGGAACTGGGACTGGTGGAGGAAGTGTCCGGACTGCTTGCACGCGGCTGTACAAGAGAGATGGTGTCCATGCAGGGGCTCGGCTATAGGGAGATCATCGATTATCTGGAAGGCCGAAGCACGCTGGAGGAGGCGGTATACCGGATCAAGCGCGACACGAGACATTTTGCCAAGCGGCAGCTCACGTGGTTTCGACGGGAACGGGATGTGGTCTGGCTGGAGAAGCCGGAAGTCGAATATGACGAGACGCTGATCCATAATCTGCTGTTAGAGTTTATCCTGTCAGTACTACGGGAGAGAACGATTATTTGAGTCTGAAAACATGAGCAGATACCGTGAAAAATGAACACGAGGACAAAGGGATAGAAAATGATTGATTTAAAGAAACAATACAGACAATTTGGTATATCGGAAGAAGTTTATGCCTACGGCGAGGAGATACTCGCCTCGCTGCAGGAACGGTTCCGGCAGATCGATGCCGTCGCGGAGTACAATCAGCTGAAGGTGATTCGTGCCATGCAGACTTGCAGCGTCAGCGAGGCGTGTCTGCTCGGTACGACAGGCTACGGGTATAACGATCTGGGGCGCGATACGCTGGAGAAAGTCTATGCGGCGCTGTTCCACACGGAAGATGCGCTTGTGCGGCCCCAGATCACCTGCGGTACCCATGCGCTGGCGCTGGCGCTTATGAGCAACCTGCGTCCGGGCGACGAACTGCTGTCCCCTGTCGGCAAGCCTTATGATACGCTGGAGGAGGTCATCGGGATCAGAGAGTCCAAGGGTTCTCTGAAGGAGTACGGAATCTCCTACAGGCAGGTAGACCTTCTGGCTGACGGCGGCTTCGACTACGAGGGAATCCGCGCTGCGATAAGCGATAAGACAAAGCTTGTCACGATCCAGCGTTCCAAGGGGTATCAGACGAGACCGACGCTGTCGGTGGCGCGTATCGGAGAATTGATTCAATTCATTAAGGGCGTGAAGCCCGACGTGATCTGTATGGTGGATAACTGTTATGGTGAGTTTGTGGAAACCATAGAGCCGACTGATGTGGGGGCGGATATGATCGTCGGTTCCCTGATCAAGAATCCCGGCGGCGGACTGGCGCCGATCGGCGGTTATATCGCGGGCACCAGAGAATGTGTGGAGAATGCCGCATACCGGCTGACATCTCCGGGGCTCGGCAAAGAAGTGGGCGCATCGCTTGGCATCCTGTCTTCTTTCTACGAGGGGCTGTTCTTAGCGCCGACGGTCACCGCGAACGCCTTAAAAGGTGCCATATTTGCGGCAAATATCTACGAAAAGACCGGTTTTGCCGTAGTGCCTGACGGCTCAGAGAGCAGACATGACATTATACAGGCAGTCACCTTCGGAACGCCGGAAGGTGTGATCGCATTCTGTCAGGGGATTCAGGCGGCGGCATCCGTGGACAGCTTCGTGACACCGGAACCCTGGGATATGCCCGGCTATGATTCCCAGGTGATCATGGCGGCAGGCGCCTTTGTGTCCGGCTCCTCCATAGAACTCAGCGCAGACGGTCCGATCGCCCCGCCTTACGCGGTTTATTTCCAGGGAGGCCTGACCTTCCCGCACGCGAAGCTCGGCATCCTCAAGACACTGCAGAATCTCGTGGATAAGCGCATCGTTACACCAGATTTCCGCAAGGTATAGTTGTGAATCAGCATGATACTGTTAAGGATTGAAGATATACAATATACAGTACAGATGGAAGTTGATTTCTCAAGGAGCCCCTTAAAAAGCGTGGCGACGGAGATATTAACTTCCATCTGTACGGACGTCTCTTAGATACCTTGGAAAAATTGCGTTATTTTGATTCTTTTATGAAATTTACCAATTTTTGTATACATCAAAAACCTCTTGTGATAAAATGAGCGTTGGGAAAGGAGATTCTTGATCGCATGCATAAGAATAACTGGGCTTGTTTTCTGCTGATTCTGGCGGGCATCGTCATAGGCGGTTTTATAGGAAGCCTTTTTCCGAATACATGGTTAAATTACGGACAGTCTTTCGGATTGTCTTCACCGCTGATATTGGATCTGGGCATTCTCAGCATTACGTTCGGATTATCCATCAAAATTACGATCGCAAGCATAATCGGCATTGCAGTCGCGATCGTGGTCTATCGTTTTATTTAACGATTCTTAACCCGTCATTTAAGGAGAGAAACGCTGTCGGGAAAGAGGTTGAATGAAATCAGGCAAGTATGAGAACAATGAGTATTACAGGATGCAGAATCTTCCATATGAGAAATTTATTTCCTACGGAAGCAGGTCTCTCACCGACTCAGAGCTTCTTGCGATCATGCTGCGTACCGATACACGCGGCATGAATGCACGTGCACTTGGTGAGAGGGTATTGTCGGAGACGGCCCGTTACGGAAACGGACTGCTGGGACTGTACCACATTCCGCTGCAGGAATTATGTAAGATCGACGGGATCGGCAAAGTGAAAGCGATCCAGCTTAAGACGGTGGCGGAACTTTCCACCCGGATGGCGCAGGCGAAAGCCAAGCGTAAGCTTTCTTTTCACAGTCCGGCTTCGATTGCGGATTATTATATGGAACGCTTCCGGCATGAGAGCGTGGAGCATATTATGCTTTTACTGCTGGACTCCGGACTGCATCTGATCGGAGAGCGGATTCTCTCCAAGGGAACCGTGAACGCTTCTTTAGCATCTCCGAGGGAGGTATTCATCCACGCACTGCAGGCGCAGGCTGCGGGTATCATGCTTCTGCACAATCATCCGGGCGGGAATCCGGCGCCGAGTGAGAATGATATACGGGTCACGAAACGGATCGGTCAGATCGGTATGCTGACGGATATACCGCTTTATGATCACATTATCATAGGGGATAATAAATATTTCAGCTTTCGTGAAAGCAATCTAATGACAGACGTGTCATGTTTTGAAAGTGTATTACAGGAAAGAGAGGGGTAGCTGCCTTGGCTAACAATGCATTTGGAATTGATTTAGGAACAAGCAATATCAAAATATATAATCGCTCGGACGACGAGGTTTTCGTCGAGAAGAATATGATTGCCATTGAAAATAAAAGAAATTTGTTTGCATACGGGGATTCCGCCTTCGAGATGTACGAAAAGGCACCGGGCAATATTAACATATCCTATCCCCTGAGCAATGGTGTGATTGCGGATATCCAGAATATGGAGATGCTTGTCAGATATTTCATGGGTGATCTGATGAAAAACAACATAAAACCGGCGGATTATTATATCGCCGTACCATGGGATGTGACCGAGGTAGAGAAACGCGCGTTCAAGGATCTGATCAAGGAATCCAATGTCAAGGCGAAGAAAGTCATGGTTGTGGATAAGGCTGTGGCGGATGGTCTGGGACTTGGCATCGATGTTAAGAACTCACAGGGTGTTCTGGTCGTGAACGTCGGATTTGACACGACGGAAATCTCTATCCTGTCACTCGGCGGCATCGTACTCAGCCGGCTGATCAAGGTCGGCGGACGTAAGTTTGACGATGCGATCAAAGCGGCGATTCGCCGGGAGTACAGTCTGATTATCGGCGGTAAAACCGCGGAAGTAGTGAAAATTTCGCTTCTTGATCTGGAAGAGCAGCGTCTGGGTGCGCTCGTGTACGGCAGGGATATTGTCACCGGACTTCCGGTGGAGCGCGAGATTCCTACCGCACTTGTGGATGACTGCCTGACAGAGCATTTTAACACGATTATTGACAATATTAAAGTGATCTTAGAGCGTACGCCGCCCGAACTGGCGGCGGATATCTACCGCCACGGCATCTATCTGACAGGCGGCGCTTCACAGGTGAGTAACCTTGCCCGCTTAATGAGCAAGGGAACGGGGCTGAAAGTCAATGTGTCTGAAAATCCGATGACCAGTGTTGCGTTGGGACTCGCGAAGATCATTAACGATGACAATTATAAATCCGTAGCTTATGCAATAGAAGGAATGAGTAAATGAGTCCAATCGTAAAGAGAAAAGGAGAGAAATTTACGTTACCAGGTAAATATCTCCTTTTTATTTTAACAATCCTCTGCACCGGCATGGTGCTGCTTACGTTTAACACCACAGTGTTCAGCGGACCTTTAAGCGCGGTGGCGGGATACACGGTGGTTCCCTTCGAGGAGGGCATCAGCAGTGTGGGGAGCTGGCTGGCGAACCGTTCCGAGGAACTGGTGCAGATCAGGGATTTGATTGCAGAGAACGAGAATCTGAAGCAGCAGGTGGACGAACTGACGATTGAGAATACGAGACTGCAGCAGGATCGCTATGAACTGACGAATCTGAGAGAACTGTACAGCCTGGATGCCCAATATGACGAGTATCAAAAGACCGGCGCCCGTATCATTGCAAGAGACAGCGGCAACTGGTTTTATTCTTTTGTAATCAATAAAGGGGCAAAGGACGGTGTCGCCGTTGATATGAACGTAATGGCGGGCAGCGGTCTGGTAGGACGTATTGTGGATGTCGGGCCGAACTGGTCGAAGGTGAAGGCGATCATTGCGGACGATTCTAACGTGAGCGCTATGGTGCTGTCGAGCTCTGACAATATGATCGTGTCGGGAAATCTGAAGCTCTACGCCTCCGGCGTGATTGAATTCGGACAGTTGGTAGACAGCGATAATGTAGTCGTGGAGGGCGATAAGATCGTGACCTCCAATATCAGCGATAAGTATCTGCCCGGGATTCTGGTCGGTTATATCAGTATGATCAATCAGGATGCCAACAATCTGACGAAGTCCGGATATGTTACGCCGGCAGTAGACTTTGAACATCTGGAAGAAGTGCTTGTCATTATGCAGTTGAAACAGTCCATAGAAGATTAGGGGTTACAGTTAAGCCTTATACTATTCCGCGAGTAAAATCGCTCTCTGTGCGATTTTGCGAGTTGTGCAGGCGCCAAAATGCGACTTTGGAGCATTTTGTGTGCATCAGGCGTGACAGTGAAGCCGTAGGCTGAAATGTTACGATTAGGAGAGTGTCATGAAGCGTTTTCTGATTACTACGGTTTTGATTTTCATATGTTTCCTGCTGCAGTGTACGGTGTTTCATTCGCTGGCGTTCGGCGGAATCGTTCCCAACCTGCTGATTGTCCTGACGGCCTCCTTCGGATTCATGCGCGGGGAAAAGACCGGACTTTTGATCGGCTTTTTCTGCGGCATACTGGTAGACATTTTTTTCGGAAACACCATAGGGTTTTATGCACTTGTGTACATGTACATCGGCTATATGAACGGCAAGTTCAGCGCAATCTTTTATCCGCAGGATATTAAGCTGCCGATCGCACTGATTCTCGGCAGCGACTGTTTCTACGGTCTGGTCTGCTATGTGATCATGTTCCTGCTGCGCAGCAGATTTGAATTCGGCTACTATTTCGTGCATATTATTCTGCCGGAGATCGTGTATACGATCGTTGTGACAATATTTCTGTATCCGCTCATTCTCTGGATCAATACCGGACTGGAGCGCAGTGAACTAAGGAGTGGTAAAAAGTTTGTTTGACCATATACTGGAACAATTCAAAGAAAACTTCATGAATATGATCACCTCCAGACTGCTTGTGCTCGTGTGCGTGCTGTTTGGTATGGGCAGTTATCTGATTTACACGATTTTCCAGTTACAGATCGTCCACGGGGAAGAGTACTATAACAATTTCCAGCTGAGTATCACGAAGGAACGCACCATTCTCCCCACAAGGGGGAATATTCTGGATCGTAACGGCAACCTGCTCGCATTTAATGAACTGGCGTATTCGGTCACGATAGAGGATGTGTATGAGTCCGGTAAAAACAAAAATGCCGAACTGAATCAAACGATCAGCCGACTGATTAGGATGATTGAGCAAAACGGCGACCAGATCATCAGTGATTTTCACATCGTGCTGGACAAGAGCGGCAACTATCAGTTTAATGTGGAAGGAACACAGCTTCTGCGGTTTCTGGCGGATATCTATGGTTATCCGACGATCGATGAACTGGAACCGGCCGAGAAGGCGGCCACAGCGGACGATGTGATCAAGTATATGTGCGGCACAAAACCGTCTTCCCGTTACGGCATCGGCACCTGTACGGTGGAAGATGATTCCTCCACTTTCGAGGCGGGATACGGCTATACCAAGGAGGAAGTGCTTAAGATCATCACAATCCGCTACGCCATGAGCGCCAATAACTATCAGAAGTATATAGCGACCACGGTGGCAAACAATGTCTCGGAGAAAACGGTTGCCATGGTGATGGAGAATGCGGATGAGCTGCAGGGCGTCTCGATTGCGGAAGGCACGATCCGCAAGTATAACGACAGCATTTATTTCTCTCAGATTCTCGGTTATACCGGTAAAGTTGATACGGAGGAATTAAAGGCGCTGCAGGAGATCGATGAGACTTATGATCTGAATGATACCGTCGGTAAGTCAGGAATCGAGTCTTCCATGGAGCAGCAGCTGCAGGGTCAGAAAGGCTCGGAGACGGTCTATGTGGATAACCTTGGTAAGGTGATCGAGACCCATGACAGAGTGGAATCAATTGCCGGAAACGATATTTATCTTACGATTGATTCAGATCTGCAGCGCACCTGTTATCATATCCTGGAGTCCAA
This sequence comes from uncultured Lachnospiraceae bacterium, assembly GCA_937920345.1. Classification (GTDB taxonomy): domain Bacteria; phylum Bacillota; class Clostridia; order Lachnospirales; family Lachnospiraceae; genus UBA3282. The sequence goes on along the minus strand of CALGVA010000049.1, from coordinate 32,105 downwards.
GCTTGCCGGCATTCTTCTGGATAAGATTGAAAATATCAGAGAGTATCGTCCGCCGGAAGGCGGAAGCGGCGGTAATATTCCGATTCCGATCTATGATGTTTATTTTGCATGTATCAACAATAATGTTATCGACACCTCACATTTTGATTCTGTCCATGCCGGAGAGACGGAGCAGCTCGTCCGGGAAACATACCTGGATAAGAAATCGCGGGTGTTTGCCACCCTTCGTGAGGAGATGGAAGAGACTTGTACGCCGTACGAAAATCTGACGGAAGAATATCAGAACTATGAGAGCTATATTGTATCCATGCTTTACAGAAAAGAGATTATCATGCGCTCCGCGATCGACCGGAATGATCCTACCTATATTGCGTGGACGACGGATGAGGTGATCAGCTTAAATGAATATCTGAACTATGTAATTGCCCAGAACTGGGTTGATGTGTCTGCGCTTGCGATTGACTCACGTTATTCCGATTCCGTCGAAATCTATCACAAGATTATGGATTATATCTTTGCACAGCTGGATACAGACAGCGATTTCGATAAGCGCATGTACCGCTATATGATTAATAATGACGAGGTGACGGGACGGCAGATCTGCCAGCTTCTGATCGAGCAGAACGCAGTCGAGCCGACAGAGGAAGAACTTGCGCAGTTTGAAGCCGGAAGCATGACCCCGTATGCCTTTATGTGCAGCCGCATCGAGAATCTGGATATTACGCCGGCACAGCTCGCGCTTGATCCTTATTCGGGTTCTATTGTAATCACGGATATAAAAACCGGAGATGTACTGGCCCTCGTGTCTTATCCGAGTTATGATAATAATAAGATGGCAAACGGTGTAAACGCCGCATATTTTGCGAGTCTGAACAAAGACCTGTCCTACCCGCTCTTAAACTATGCGACGCAGCAGAGAACAGCGCCCGGTTCTACGTTCAAGCCGCTTTCCGCTACGGTAGGACTGACGGAGGGTGTGATCTCGACATCGGAGACCATCACCTGTACAGGTATTTTTGATAAGATTGATTCCGGAACGCAAAGTCCGAGATGTCATATTTACCCGGGAGCCCACGGCTCTTTAGATGTCACCGGCGGCATACAGCGCTCCTGTAACTGTTTCTTCTACGAGGTCGGCTATCGTCTCGGGATTGTCGGGGACACATACAACAGCGATGTCGCACTGAACAAACTGGCGAGGGCTGCAGATCTGTATGGTCTGACAGAGACCTCCGGTGTGGAGATTGAGGAATATGCTCCGGAGGTATCCGATAAGGACGGTGTCCGTTCGGCGATCGGTCACGGCAGCAATAACTATACAACGGTCGGGCTTGCGCGATATGTTACAACTGTTGCCAACAGCGGAACATGTTATAATTTAACATTAGTAGACAAAATAGAAGACCACAACAGCAATCTGATTGAAGATAATCAGGCGCAGGTACGTAACACCATTGATATGGATTTCGAGTATTGGAATGCGATACACACGGGTATGCGCAGAGTAATAGAAGGAAAGAGATATTACGATGATCTTGATGTGGATGTTGCGGGTAAGACCGGTACGGCACAGGAAGACCGGAACCGTCCGAACCATGCGCTCTTTATCAGCTACGCACCCTATGATGATCCGGAGATATCTGTCACGGTACGCGTGGCGCACGGCTATACTTCGGATTACAGTGCACAGATTGCGAAAGATGTCTATGCATTTTATTACGGACTGAAAGATGAGAGCGAAATCATTACCGGAACTGCCAGCGAATTAGAGGGCGGTGCGATTAACGCAGATTAAGTCGTCAGATGGAGGAGAATCATGAAAAATCCGGTTGTTATTAAAAGTTTTCAAAACGGGCTGTCCATTTATCTGGATGAAGAGATGCCTTTTGCGCAGCTTCTGGAGGAGATTGCGTTTAAGTTCAGGGAATCCGCGCATTTCTTTAAAGATGCCAGTATGGTGCTTTCCTTTGAGGGACGGAGCCTGTCCGATCAGGAAGAACGCCAGCTCGTGAACACGATTACCGCCAATTCCGCCTTAAACGTAGTGTGCATCATGGGTAAAAATGATGAGACAAACAAAAATTTTGTCAAAGCGCTGCAGAAAGTTTCTTATCATCAGCAGGCGATGGAAAATGCCGGACAGTTCTATAAGGGAACGCTGAAAGACGGGCAGGTTCTGGAAACAGAGAACAGTCTGATCGTGTTGGGAGACGTATACCCCGGTGCAAGCGTCATATCAAACAAGGACATCGTCGTGCTCGGCGGGCTCTATGGACAAGCCTACGCCGGCGGCAACGGGGAAGAGGGACATTTTGTTGTTGCGCTTGAAATGTCACCGGAGAAGCTTAAAATCGGTGATTTCAAATATAAGACTTCAGAGAAACAAAGCAAATGGTCGATCAAACCTAAGATTCAGCCGAAGATTGCTTATGTAGAGAACGCCAGAGTCATAATTGAACCTATTACCAAAGAATTACTGAACGATCTGCCGGTCTAAAAAGTAAATTCCTTCGGAATTAACTTTGCGAGATTTGCTTCGCAAACTCGAAAAAGCGGAGTTAAGGAATTAACTTTGCGAGATTCGCTTCGCAAACTCGACGGCGGATTTGCTCAGGGGACGATAATACATCATATTCAGGAGGTTAATGAGAAGATATGAGTGAAGTAATTGTCGTCACATCAGGGAAAGGCGGCGTAGGCAAGACCACTACGACCGCAAATGTTGGTACAGGTCTGGCAGCTATGGGGAAGAAAGTAATCCTGATCGATACCGATATCGGACTGCGTAATCTGGATGTTGTCATGGGACTGGAAAACCGGATCGTCTATAATCTGGTGGATGTGGTGGAAGGAAACTGCCGCATCAAGCAGGCGATCATACGGGATAAGAGATATCCGACCCTTTTCCTGCTTCCTTCCGCGCAGACAAGGGATAAAAGCGCCGTAAATCCTTCCCAGATGGTCAGAATGATCAGCCATCTGAAGGATCAGTTCGATTATATTATACTGGACTGTCCGGCAGGCATTGAACAGGGATTCCAGAATGCGATCGCCGGTGCGGACAGGGCTCTCGTCGTCACGACGCCGGAAGTGTCCGCAATCCGGGATGCAGACCGGATCATCGGGCTTCTGGAAGCCAATGAGATACATAAGATAGATTTGGTGATAAACCGCATCCGCTATGACATGATCAAGCGCGGGGACATGATGTCGTCGGAAGATGTGGTGGACATCCTCTCCTTACCGCTCATCGGAATGGTTCCGGATGATGAGAATGTGGTGATTGCCACGAATCAGGGAGAACCGCTGGTCGGCAATAATACGCTGGCGGGCAGAGCCTATCAGAATATCTGTCACAGAGTACTCGGAAGAGAGGTGCCTTTTCTTGATTTTGAAAAAGGAGTTTCTTTCTGGGCGAGAGTGTCAGGTATCTTTCACAAGGGTTAGGGGGGATTGCAGTGTTTAAAAATATTTTAAAGCGGAAAAGCTCCAGAGAGATCGCGAAAGACCGGTTGAAGATTCTGCTGATATCCGATCGCGTCAACTGTTCACCGGAGATGATGGAGATGATCAAGAACGATATCGCGAAGGTAATCTCCAAATACATGAAGATCGACACGAAAAGTATGGAAATACAGATCACAAAAACAGGAAGTAAAGGGCGCAGCTTAAAGAATCCGACGCTCTACGCCAATATACCGATCCTGGATCTGAATCATGATTAAACCGCATGCACCAAATGGCAGGCGGTAAAGGACACGACAGACTGCCCGGAAAGGAGCCGTTTCAATGGCACGACAATACCATATACGGGATTATGACTTTAAATTGATTACGCTGGTGGCGGCGCTGACCTGGATCGGCATCTTTGCCATCGGCAGCGCGCAGGAGTCTCTGCAATCAAGACAGATTGCGGGATTTGTTCTGGGATTCTTTCTGATGGTGGTTCTGTCCCTGTTTGATTATTCGATTCTTCTGCGGTTTTACTGGCTGATGTATGCGGTAAATCTTGTACTTCTGGAACTGGTCCGTCAAAACGGGGTGGAGCGTGGAGGCGCACAGAGATGGCTGAATATTTTCGGCATTCAGTTTCAGCCTTCTGAGACGGCCAAGATCCTGCTCCTGCTTTTCTTTGCGCAGTTTATCATGAAGCATAAAGATGAGATGGGTTCCCTGAAGGTGATCGGCACATGCGTATTATTATTTATACCGCCGATCGCACTCATCTATAAGCAGCCGGATATGTCCACGAGTATCATGATCGTGCTGTTGTTCTGCATTATTCTGTTCGTGGGCGGCATCAGCTGGAAATATATTATCATGGCAATCGCAGTGGCGGTGCCGACCTTCATCATTCTGCTGACGCTTGTGCTCCAGCCGGATCAGAAGATTATTGATCCCTACCAGCAGAAACGTATTCTGGCATATCTCTATCCGGATGAATATGCCAATGCGGAGGCGTACCAGCAGAAAAATTCCGTCACGGCCATCGGTTCCGGCATGTTATATGGTAAGGGATATAAAAATAACGAATTCAGTTCCGTAAAAAGCGGAAATTTTATTTCTGAGCCGGAGACGGACTTTATTTACGCGGTTATCGGGGAAGAATTCGGCTTTGTAGGAGGATGTGGCGTAATTGTCTTATTGATTTTAATTGCATTTGAATGTATTATGGTAGCTAGGAGGGCAAAAGATCTGGCGGGGACGATTATTGCCGCGGGGGTGGCAGCGCTAATCGGATTCCAGGGAATGATCAATATATCAGTGGCCACTTTTGTCATTCCGAACACGGGAATACCGCTTCCATTTGTCAGCTACGGATTGACTTCGCTGGTCAGTCTGTATATCGGGGTAGGGTTCGTACTGAATGTACGATTACAGTGCAAAAAATAATATAGTCAAAGAAGGGTGTTATCAATTATGAACATTGCATTAATTGCGCATGATGCAAAGAAAAAGCTGATGCAGAACTTTTGTATTGCGTATCGGGGGATTTTAAGTAAAAATGAATTGTTTGCAACAGGAACGACAGGCAGGCTGATTGAAGAAGTAACGAATCTGACGATTCATAAATATCTGGCCGGGCATCTTGGGGGCGCGCAGCAGATTGGTGCGCAGATCGAACATAACCAGATCGACCTCGTTATTTTCCTGCGTGATCCGTTGTATCCGAAATCACATGAACCGGATGTTAACAATGTGGTTATGCTGTGTGACAGACATAACATACCGCTTGCTACGAATCTGGCTTCAGCAGAACTGTTGATCAAATCACTCGACAGAGGAGACCTTGAGTGGCGTGAAATGTACAAATAGTAATTCCATACGAAAACTGTCTGCCTCGCTCCTTGCGCTTTTAGTACTTCTGACAGGCTGCGGCGGCAGCAAGTACGATATGGCATATAAACTGAATAATGACGTGAGCAGTTTTCAACTCTTAAATACGACGAATCAGGAAACGCTGGAACCTTTTGCAGCAGATCTTTGCGTTGTGAGCGATGATGTGAAAGCGGTCGGAATAGACTTATCCGAGGTTGGCGCGGCTGCGCTGTTTGACACCAAGAATCTCAAGACGCTTTATGCCAAGAATGCAAATACACAGGTGAATCCGGCCAGCCTGACGAAGATTATGACGGCGCTTGTTGCGATAAAACACGGTTCCACCGACCAGATGCTGACTGCGTCCGAAAATGTGAAAGTCACAGAACCGGGAGCGGTGCTCAGCGGTTTGAATCCGGGAGATCAGATGACGCTGGATCAGGCGTTACATATTCTGCTGATTCAGTCCTCCAATGATGTGGCGATTCTGATTGCAGAAGGGGTTGCCGGTTCCGTGGATGAGTTTGTTGCGCTCATGAATAAAGAGGCAGCCGAGCTCGGCGCCACAAACTGTAATTTCGCCAATCCGAACGGACTGACGCAGGAAGGTCATTATGTGACAGCATATGACCTGTACCTGATATTTCAGGAGGCTTTGCAATATGATCTTTTCAACCAGATCATCCAGATGACTTCCTACTCGACGGTGTACACGGACAGAAACGGAGCCGAGAAATCATTAGAGGTGAATAACTCGAACCGGTATCTGAAAGGTACGCAGGAGATGCCGCCGAATGTCACTGTAATCGGCGGAAAAACGGGAACCACCAATGCGGCAGGACACTGCCTGATTCTGTTATCCAGAAGCAGTGACGGTACACCGTATATATCGGTTATCATGAAAGACACTTCCGGGGATGATCTGTACGCGGATATGACAAAATTATTGGGGCTGGTCAAATAAGTTTTTAGTTGTTTTTTTAATGTCTTTCCCTTATAATATGGATAGACGAAGTAATATCAAAGATATCATAATAATTTACTTTAGGAGGGTTTCGCCATGGTGCAATTAATCGTAGGCAATAAAGGGAAAGGGAAGACCAAACATTTATTGGATAAAGTAAATGCGGAGATCAAAAGTGTACAGGGAAACGTTGTTTATCTCGACAAGAGTACCAAGCATATGTTCGAACTGAACAATAAAATCAGACTGATTGATGTCTCCGATTATCTGGTGACGAACAGCGATGAGTTCATCGGTTTTATCTGCGGGATCATCTCGCAGGATCACGACCTGCAGCATATGTATTTTGACAGCTTTTTAAAAATTGCCTGCCTGAATGAAAATGAAATCGGCGCTACGATTGCAAAATTAGAAACCATCGGTACAAAATTCAATGTTGAGTTTGTAGTGAGCATTTCCGTTGATGAGAGTGCATTACCCGAAGAATTGAAATCCAAGGTTATTATTTCTTTATAAACGATACATAATCTATAAGTGTGTAATTCCATAAAAACCTCGGGACATCCGGGGTTTTTGTTTTATGTGCAGGCCTGCGTATGGAAAATTGTGTCATCGCAGCAGACTGCTGTGACGTGGAGGTTAGTGTGGCAGACAACGGAAGGAAGGTAACTAAATACAGGCGTCCGCTGAATCTGAATATCGGTATGTTGATCTTTGCCGCCATCTTTATCTATGTACTGATCGGTGTTGCGGCATATTTCAAGACGGAGCATATTGTCGGCTACAGCGTCAAGGAGGGTTCGCTGTCTTCCAACAGTATCTATACCGGTATTGCACTGCGCACCGAAGAAGTCGTGACGAGCGGTGATGCGGGGTATATCAATTACTTTGCGAGGGAAGGCGAGCGCGTTGCCGTCGGCAATCTGATTTATACCGTAGATGAGACGGGAAAGCTCTCAGACTATATCCATGCCAGTGAAAGCGGGGAAAATACCCTGTCGGATGATGACCTGTCAGAATTAAAGACAGAGATCACAGCTTTTACAAGCCGTTTTGACCGGACCCAGTTTATGGATGTGTATAATTTTAAATACAGCGTGGAAGGAACGGTATTAAAGCTCTCCAATTACAATATTCTGGAAAATGCAGGCGCGTTAAACGACGCCTCGGGAACTTCGTTCATCAATTACCGCAATGCAGCCAAAAGCGGTATTGTTACATACTACATCGACGGATATGAAGGAATAAAGCCGGAGGCTCTGACCAGGGAGCTTTTTGATCAGAAGCAGTATGAAAAACAGCATCTGGTCAACAATGAGCTCATTGCCAAGGGAGATCCCGTATATAAGTTATCTACCAGCGAGGACTGGTCGATTGTCATCTATGTGGAGGACGAAGACATTGTCGATCAGCTTGTGGAGAAAGAAGTTGTAGAGGTTAAATTTTTAAAGAACCAGTACACGTCCTGGGGAACGGTGGAGCCCTACACGAATGAGGCCGGGGACACGTTTGTCTCACTGACATTTACAAATTCCATGATCACTTTCTGTAATGACCGATTTATTGATATCGAGCTGCTGCTGGAAGATGAAAAAGGCCTTAAGATCCCTAATTCCGCCATTGTGGAAAAGGAGTTCTTTATCGTGCCGAGAGAATACCTGACGAAAGGCGGCAACAGCAACAGTGACGGCGTACTGCTGGAGACTTATGACGAGGAAGGCAATGCCACAACAGAATTCGTGCCTACGACGATCTATGATGCCACAGAGACGGAATATTATCTGGACGATACAATACTGCGTGCCGGAAATTATATCGTGAAACCGGAATCAACACAGAAATTTGCCATCAGCAAAACGGGTTCTCTTACCGGTGTATATAATATTAATAAAGGATACGCGGATTTCAAACAGGTAAACGTTCTCTATGAAAACGAGGAATATTCGATCGTGCGGTCCAACACGGTATACGGCTTGAATGTCTACGATCATATTGTGCTGGATGCGTCCCTGGTAAATGATAATCAGTTTATATACGAATAGGTTTCGGCTTGTTGACAGGCGGCAATTTCTGTTGACATGATGCCATACAGACAGTTGCTGTTTGGTTGTCCGGAAACCAGAAAGGTTTACATAATATATGATTCAGGAGAATCTTCAGGTTGTACAGAAAAATATCAGTGCGGCATGTACCAGAAGCGGACGCAGTGAGACGGCCGTGAAGCTGATCGCAGTCAGCAAGACCAAACCGGTCGCAATGCTGCGGGAGGCATACGACGCCGGCTGTCGCGATTTCGGAGAGAATAAGGTGCAGGAGCTGGTAGAGAAGTTTGAACAGATGCCGAAAGACATCCGCTGGCATATGATCGGGCATCTACAGCGCAATAAAGTAAAATATATTGTGGATAAAGTCTGGCTGATACACAGTGTGGATTCCCTGCGGCTTGCCGAGGAAATCAGCAAAGAAGCTGTTCGAAAAAACGTGAACGTATCTATTCTTGTGGAAGTAAATGTCGCAGGCGAAGAGTCGAAATTCGGAGTAACGACACAGGATGCGGTTTCTCTTGTAGAAGAAATAGCCAAATTACCTAATATTGTGATAAAAGGATTAATGACGATAGCACCATATGTTGAGAATTCGGAAGAGAACAGACTATATTTTGCAAAATTGATGCAAATATATGTTGACATAATACATAAAAACATTGATAATGTTTTTATGGAAGAACTTTCTATGGGGATGACCGGAGATTATGAAGTCGCGATAGAAGAGGGCGCGACCTATATTCGTGTCGGAACCGGCATATTTGGAGAAAGACAATATCTTAATGTTTAGTATACATAAGTTAATGAGTTATGAAGGAAATTAAAACGACGGAGGCTTTTGCATATGGGTGTAATGGACAAGTTTATAAGCGCTATGAAGCTTAACGACGAGGAAGACGAATACTACGATGACGATTTCTATGATGACGAGCCGGAACCAGTCAAGAAACCGGGCTCGATGCGGGAAGAATCTCCTATGGATGATGAGCGTCCGGTCAAGAAATCCACACCGAAAGTAACGCCGATGAGACAGATGAAGAAAATGCCGGGAACCGGTATGGAGGTTTGTGTCATCAAACCGACTACGGTGGAGGACGCCAGAGAGATCACGGAGACGCTGCTTGCCAACAGAACCGTAGTCCTGAATCTGGAAGGGCTGGATGTCGATATCGCGCAGAGGATCATAGATTTTACATCAGGATCATGTTTCGCGATCTCAGGTAATCTACAGAAGATATCACATTATATTTTCATCATTACGCCGGCGAGCGTTGATATTTCCGGTGATTTTCAGGAAATCTTATCCGGTTCGTTTGATGTGCCGATCAACAATGGATTGTAACTAATTGAGATGGCTTCCTGACTGTATGGTCAGGAAGTTTTTTGAGTACAGAGGTTAGCGTGAATGAAAAAACCATTCACGCGGAAGAACCGTCCGCAGAGCGGACTTGCTGCAAGCAGCATTCTTCCCATGTTTTGAGATTCCGCGGAGCGGAATCGCGGAGGTTAGTGTAAATTATTATGACAAATCGTATTACAATCAATTACGAGAAGAAACCCTGTTATGACATTGTATTTACCGACAGTTTTGATCTGCTTGCGGACGAGCTGCAGGCATTTGACGTGGAGAACCGTAAAGTGGCGGTCATTATGGATTCCAACACGGAAAAGCTGTTTGGACATACCGTGGAGGATGTTCTGAAAGGGCATTGTAAGGAAGTGTTAATGCATGCATTTCCGGCCGGGGAAGCCAATAAGACGTTAGATACGGTCAAAGAGATCTATAAGAAGCTGATCGACGCGCATTTTGACCGCAAAGATCTGCTGATTGCGCTTGGAGGCGGCGTTGTGGGAGACGTTACCGGTTATACGGCGGCGACATATCTTCGCGGCGTGGATTTCGTGCAGATTCCGACGACGCTGATCGCACAGTCGGACAGCAGCATCGGCGGCAAGACAGGCGTAGACTTCGACGGTTATAAGAATATGGTGGGCGCTTTCTATATGCCGAAACTGGTCTATATGAATGTTGCGGCTCTGAAGGAACTGGACGACAGACAATTCTATGCCGGCTTTGCAGAGGTCATGAAACATGGTCTGATCAAGGATGCCATGTTCTATGAATGGCTGCTTGAAAATATGTACGGTATCCATGACAGGGAGCCTGAGGTGCTTGAAGAGATGGTTATGCGAAGCTGTACGATCAAAAAGCTGGTAGTAGAGAAAGACCCGAAAGAACTGGGGGACCGTGCACTTTTGAACTTCGGACACACAATCGGACACGCTATCGAAAAGGCGATGCATTTCGAGATGCTGCATGGAGAATGTATTTCGCTCGGTATGGTTGCCGCCGCATATATTTCGTGGAAACATAACTGGCTGTCCATGGAGGAATATTATGAGGTGCGGGACATGTTCGTTCCCTTCAACCTTCCGATCAGCATCGATTCCATTGATCCGGAAGAGATCCTTCAGCTGACAAAATCCGATAAGAAGATGGAGAGCGGGCAGATCAAATTTGTTCTGCTGAAGAAGGTCGGTAAAGCGGTGATCGACAGGACCATCACAGATAAGGAGATCCTGGAGGCGGTCCGTGAAATATATTTTAGCGATGAGGATGCGAAAGAATGAGTCTGAAAAAGAAACTGTTATTATTCCTGGATCTGTTAGGGATCTGTGGGCTGGTTGCACTGGATCAATACACGAAATATCTCGCGGTGATTCATTTGAAGGATAAACCGGCTTTCAATATTATAAACGGGGTTCTCGAACTGAACTATCTGGAAAATAAAGGCGCGGCATTCGGTATGCTGCAGAATCAGAAAGCTTTTTTCATCTTTGTGGCGGTCGTGATTCTCGGCGTGATCGGTTATGTGCTGTTTAAGACGCCGGAACGCAAGAAGTACCGTATTCTGCATTTGCTCCTGAGTCTGATCGCAGCCGGCGCCATCGGCAATATGATTGACCGTATCCGGTTTGATTATGTGGTGGATTTTATCTACTTTGTACTGATTAATTTTCCGATTTTTAATGTGGCGGATATCTATGTGACAATATCCACCGCTGCACTCGTATTTCTGCTGCTCTTTGTATATAAGGAAAACGACCTGAGCTTTATCAGCTTTAAGCAGAAGCATTACAGAGACCCGTTTGAAAACTGAGGAAGGCTATGGAACAATTTACTTATCAGATCGGGCTGGGAGAGGACGACGAGCGGCTGGATAAGTGGATCAGCAGCGTACTGCCGCATCTTTCCCGTTCCTATATCCAGAAGTGCATAAGAAGTGATGCCCTGTTTGTAAACGGGAAACCGCAGAAGGCAAGTTACAGACTCCGCGTAGATGATGAGATCGTTTTTCATATACCGGAAGCGGCGGAACCTGATATCGCGGCGGAGAACATTCCGCTTTCGGTTTTATATGAGGATGCAGATGTACTGATTGTCAATAAGCCTAAAGGAATGGTGGTGCATCCTGCACCCGGACATTACAGCGGCACGCTTGTCAATGCGGTCATGTTCCATTGTAAGGGGCAGCTTTCCGGAATCGGCGGCGTCATGCGTCCTGGAATTGTACATCGAATTGATCGGGATACGACCGGTTCACTTATTATATGCAAGAATGATCAGGCTCACAACAGCCTTGCCGCGCAGTTAAAAGAGCATAGCATTACGCGCAGATATCGCGCGATCGTGCACGGTGTGATCCGGTCCGATCAGGGTACTGTGGATGCGCCGGTCGGCAGAGACCCTAAAGACCGCAAACGAATGGCGGTCAATGAAATAAACGGAAAGCCTGCCGTCACACATTATGAAGTTTTACAGAGATTTAAAGAATATACTTATATTGAATGCCGGCTGGAGACCGGCCGCACACACCAGATCCGGGTGCATATGACGAGCATCGGACATCCGCTTCTGGGAGACGAGGTGTACGGTAATCGTAAGACATCTTATCACCTGGAAGGCCAGACGCTTCATGCCATGACGATCGGATTTGTACATCCGTCCACAGGGGAATATCTGGAAGTGACGGCGCCGCTGCCGGAATATTTTGAACATCTGCTGCATATTTTGTAGGAAATCGGGCAGGACTCAATTAGAAATTATGCATAAAATTGCATTACATAATTTCAGCGTATGAATATATAACTTACCATTTCTAAAGATTTTATTAAGCTTTTCTAAACATTCTATATAAAAAACATTGTAATTTTTATACATATGTGATAAATTTTTATTAGTGTGAGACCAGAGGGGTATTAAAATGAAAACTGCTGATTATCTGAATCAACTGTTGCGAAAATACTCGGGTACATTTGATATTTATCAGCCATATGTCATTCATGGTAAAGAGTACCCTGCGTATGGGTACTTTTTTTCACATGTGGAGAAATATATTCTTGTGCGGGAAGCAAATATGTGGTCTTGCGACAGCTATGAACATATTTTGTTTATTGAGACGCAGCAAGTGGATCAGGCGTTGATTGATGAGGCTTATTTCCTCGTTAAGGAATATATGGAGCCTGTGCTGGTGCGAAAGGGGAATGACCTGCCGGCGGAAGGGCATATGTACAGTTATATGACGATCAGCCTGATTGCCGACCAGCCGCTATCGAAAGAGATGCAGCGTGCCATAAAGCGTTTCAAATATGAAAGAGGTTATAAGTTCAACATGCGGGGCTTCTCACAGGCTCACATTGTCTGTGCAACGATGGAGGATGAGAAAGTATATACGAACTATGTGGGACGCAAGTCAGTGAAGCTGTACAGAGATACCTTTCAGGACATAAGGGACAACAGGTCCGGTTATCAGCAAATGCTTTAGGAAAGTCAAGGACGCTTATAGAATAGAGTAATCTATTTCATATAAGAAAGCACCACGAAAGAAATATATCAAATAGGAGGGATTAGTGTGAACTCAGTAGTATTAATTTTACTGGCTATTGTGATCTTCGTAGCAGCGTATCTTACATACGGCAGATACTTAGCCAAGACTTGGGGAATCGACCCAAGCCGCAAGACACCGGCTCACGTGCTGGAGGACGGTGTTGATTATTGCCCTGCCAAGACTCCGGTTCTGATGGGACATCATTTTTCATCCATAGCAGGCGCAGGCCCGATCAACGGACCGATTCAGGCAGCATTTTTCGGCTGGCTTCCGTGCTTCTTATGGATCGTAATCGGCGGTATTTTCTTCGGTGCCGTTCAGGACTTCGGCTCGATCTTCGTATCGATCCGTCACGAGGGCAAATCTCTCGGTGAGGTGATCGAGGAGAACATCGGGCGTAAGAGCAGAGTTTTGTTCACCGTATTTGCATGGCTCGTATTACTGCTCGTAATCGCAGCGTTTGCGGATATCGTGGCGAACTCCTTTACGGGAAGCGACGCAAACGGTTCCGTTGCGACGGCTTCTATGCTGTTCATCCCGCTTGCGATTGCATTCGGCTTCTTCGTATACCGGAAGAATGCGCCGATGGCAGTTGCCTCCATAATCGGTGTGATCCTGCTGGCTGCGTGTGTTGCGCTCGGTCTTGCGTTTCCGATCGTGCTTCCTAAGAACTTCTGGCTTATCTTTGTATTTGTGTACATTATGATCGCATCCGTGACGCCGGTATGGATTTTGTTACAGCCCAGAGATTATCTGAGTTCTTTCCTGCTTTACTTTATGATGATTGCGGCGATCATCGGTATCTTCGCAGCACATCCGACAGTAGAGATTCCGGCTTTCATCGGATTCCATGTAGGCAACAGCTATTTGTTCCCTACATTGTTCATTACGATTGCCTGCGGCGCGATTTCCGGTTTCCACTCACTGATCGGTTCCGGTACGACGTCCAAACAGCTTGATAATGAAAAGGATGCCCTGCTGGTAGGTTACGGTTCCATGCTGATCGAGTGTGTGCTGGCAGTCATTTCCCTGATTGCCGTAGCGACATTGACCGTAGACGGACTGTATGCCGATGCGGGTTACGGTTCTCCGACCGTTGTATTTGCAACAGCGATTTCCGATTTCTTCGCAATCATTGGGTTGCCGGACGGTGCGGTAAGCGCGACTTATACGATTATTTCACTGGCGGTTTCCTGTTTCTGTCTGACATCCCTGGATACGGGTACCAGACTCGGACGTTTCATGTTCCAGGAGTTGTTTGCAGGTACAGAAACCGGCAAGAAACTGAAACTGGACAATATGTATGTAGCAACGATCATCACGGCAATCTGTGGTTTTGCGCTCTGTCTGGCAGGATATCAGAAAGTGTGGCCGCTGTTCGGTGCATGTAACCAGTTAGTAGCCGTGCCGGCATTCCTTGCAGTAGGCACTTATCTGAAAAAGCATAACAAAAACAATAAGATGCTGTATATTCCGATTATCTTCATGTCCTGCGCGACGTTAGTATCTTTGTTCTTCTCATTCAAGAACAATCTCGTTGCATTGATCGAGGGCGGATTAGACGGTACGGCAATCTTTACCAATGTTCTGCAGGATGTCATCATTGTTCCGATCGTCATTCTTGCAATCATCCTTCTGATTGACGGCGGTAAGGTACTGTGGGGCAGGAAAGAAGCGTAGTGAAATTATAAAACATTAGTATTTGATTGTATAAAATTGTGCAGATTAAAGGGCTGCCGGTTATTGAAAACCGGCAGCCTTTTGCGTTCATTTAATTAGGTCTTGACGCATTCGTTATACAACTGTATAATGAATTATACAGTTGTATAACAGAAACAAGGGAGGTTTTCTATAATGTCCAATATAATAAAAAAGCTTGGAGAGGCAGAAGTGGAAATCATGCAGGTATTGTGGGACAGCACACCGCCTGTTACGTCTAATTACATACTGAAAGAACTGCAGGGGCGACGCAGGTGGCAGTTGTCTACGCTTATGACTTCTTTATCGAGACTAGAACAGAAAGGATTTATAAGCTGCGACCGCTCCACAGGCACAAACTTATACAGTGCGGTCATAACAGAAAGCGACTATAAAACAAAAGCGGGCAAACATTTTCTGGAACAGCTCTATAACAATTCCATACAGAATATGGTGGCTTCTCTTTATAACAGCAAAGCGATTAAAGAATCAGATCTTGCGGAGCTTCGAAGTTATCTGGATACACTGGAAAGCAAATCTGATCCGGAGGAGGTGTAATGATGGAACATATATTTTTTTCCGTTATAAGCACTTCGCTGTCCGTCAGCCTCGTAATTCTGCTGCTTGCTGTGCTTACACCGTTGATCGACAGACGCTACGCGGCAAAATGGAAATATCTGGCTTGGATTCTGCTGGCGCTGCGCCTGGTGCTGCCCGTAGATCCGGCGGCTGTACAGGATTTCTTTCAGAATCCGGACCCGGGAACAGCAGTGGAGAAGATTGATTCCGCAAAGGAACCTCTGACCCCTACCCCCACGCAGACCGCCCGGCTATCGCGGAGGATCGTACTCGAAATGCCCTCCGGGATGCAAGAACCGTTGATAAGCGCCGATGAGACCCTGCAGATTACACCGCTTACGATTCTGATCTGTATATGGCTGGCGGGAAGCGTGATCTTTGCCTGCATACATCTATGCAGTTATCTGCACTATAAAAGACTGCTTGTGCGTGACGGAATCAGAATCAATAATCTCCGGACAGATCTGCGAAGCAAACAGTCTGTGCAAAATGATACCGTGCTGATGAAGCTGTTGCAGGAGGTGTGCGGTGAACTGCATCTGCGGAAAAAAATATCTGTCGTCAAATATGCCGGGGCGGACAGTCCTATGGTGACCGGATTCCTGCAACCGGTTCTCGTACTGCCCGCAGAGCCTTATTCCGACGAAGCATTATACTATGTCTTGAAACATGAACTGGTTCATTTCATGCGCAATGATGTATATTGTAAGCTGCTTTTTGTATTGGCGAATGCAGTTCACTGGTTTAATCCGGTTGTATGGTTCATGCACAGAGAAGCAGTCGTTGACATGGAATTATCCTGCGACGAGAGAGTCGTGTCAGGAGCGGACCGTAAGAGTAAACATGCGTACACGGAAGCGCTTTATTCCACGCTCCAGCAAAAATATACCCGGAAATATCCTTTATCCACACAGTTTTACGGTGGAAAGCACATCATGCAGAAAAGATTTCGGAATATCCTGGGTCGTTCTGTTAAACAAAATGGTTTTTTTATTCTGGTCGGTACGGCTGCTTTAATGATCGGTGGAGGATTATTAATCGGATGTTCTGTTTCTGAAACAGACCAACCTAGTCAGTCAATAGAACCGGATCAATCAACAGCCGTGCAGTTCGAAAGTGCGCCTGCAGAGTCCCCCGAGCCAACTCTTCCGGAAAGCACGACACTTACCTATATCATGGAAGGAGAACCGGAAGAACAAACGGCGACACTGTATGTCGGTGACGGCTACTCCATCTATGTGCCCGATGATGACTGGATACAGTACGGGTCTGATATGTGGCATTTCGTTCATAATGATAAAATCCGCTTCTGGATTACCCGTTATGATAACCACAGTCCGGAAGCAGTCCGCAAAGAAATGGGAGAGACACAGGCGCTGCTTCCGGTTATGGAATCTGGCAGAGAGAATGAACTGGAAGGGCAGATTGGGGATATGATCACAAGAGCCCGGCTGATTGAGTATGCGGAAGCAGACTGTGTGTGGGCGGTATTCTACAGTTATCCGGTGGATGCCACAGAGGGCGCAGGCGCAAGACTGCCGATTATTACAGACACTTTCTGCATTCTGCAGTCTGACAGCGATTATATTGATGACAGCGACTATACTGATTTCTGGAAATTTGATGATTCCGTAAGCGAAACAGGGGCAAATGTCTTGAGATTTCAAAACGGTCTGCAGCTGATCCTGCCGGAAGCCTGGATAGGCAAAACCATATTGGAAATATCACCGGCAGGCCGATCGGCCGCCACAGGGTCTGATGATTACAGACTTGAGAACCGGCTGGCTGTCTATGAGAAAAATAATGCGGAAGCACATTACGGCGGAGAACTGATATTTCTGGACTATATACGGCGGGATGAACTTCCTTGTACCATTTATGGGAACAAGGCGGCAGAAGTATACCGTGTACTGGGGGTATACAGACAGGACGATCAGGAATATGCATTGATCTATGCCAAATATCCGGAAGGCGGTTACAGCGCAGACGACAGGAACACAGCACCGGACGATCCGAAGCTGCAGAAAGACTATCAGGATCTGTATGCCCTGGCAGACGATGTGCAGATCATAACCGATCAGATACCGGGGTTCACAAAATGCGATGTGCAGGATCTGGACTGGATCTATATAGAGGGGCTTTCTGATCCGGATTAGAAAACCGTGTTGACTATATAAGTCAAATCTAAATTTTGAAATTTCTGCGCGGGTGTTTTGTGGTGAGGATATCGCGCTGTTTTGCCATGGCGACGTGTGTGTAGATTTCCGTAATGTTGATGGAACTGTGACCGAGCATCTCCTGAATATAACGGATATCTACATCCGCCTCCAAAAGACTGGTGGCAAAGGTATGCCGGAACATATGCGGTGTGATATGCAGTTCGATAGAAGCGAGCGCACAGTATTTGCGTATCATTCTGCGAATAGACTGATCCGTCAGCGGACTGCCGGACAGATTGACAAAGAAATGCCCGCATTCCTGCATTTCAGGAAGAAATTCATCTCTATAAGTTTCCAGTATGTTGATCACATCATTATTCCCGATCTGTATCCGTCGTTCTTTCGCGCCTTTACCGTAAATCAGGACCGTTCCGTCATACAGGTTGACATCGCCGGTTCCGAGGGTACATAGTTCCGATATCCGCATGCCTGTGGAAAAGAGCAGTTCAATAACTGCTGCATCCCGCAGGGCGGTTTTCTTCTGATATGCTGTCTGCGCCTCTCTGCGCTGTTTGTATATGACGGCAAGAAACTGTTCAACGGTATACAGGGGAATCGTTTTGGGAAGTATGATCGGTTCTCGAAATTTGATCTGCAGTTTGGAAAATGGATTACGTTCGATGATTTCCTTATATTCAAGATAGTGGAAGAGGGCTTTGAGAGAGGCGATTTTTCTCTTGACGGATTTCGGCTTGTATGTCTGGTGCAGGTGTGCCAGGTAGTCTTCCAGGACAGCAGGCGTGATGTCGGTGATTTCCGGCATATGGGAAAGAGTATCCCCTGCCGGTTCTCTGACGGCGGGACCGGGCGATTTTTTCTGTTCCGGTTGTTCATAATTCTGCAGCCAGGATATAAATTGGCGAAGATCGATCCGATAGGCTTTCAGCGTCTTTTCATCCAGTCTTTTCTGGGATCTGCAGTAGGTCAGATAGTTCTTGATGTGCTCTTGGATATCATTCATCACGAGGCTCCTTTGTGTCTTATCAATAAAATCATTCTATCCTAATTTTCATATAATGTATATACAATTATGACTTATTATATCAATTTTCAAAACTTATGCCATGTATTTGCATATAGAGCAAATTACCATTTGTTTTATTTGTTTTGTATAATAAACAGCGGAAAATATTTGCTTTTCATGTGGAAAATGTATATAATATAAATATAGTTATCTTCTTAAGATAATAAACTTATAGCAGAAAGGATGATACTTTATGAATACAATTATTACAATCGGTCGTCAATTCGGTTCCGGCGGGCGCGAAATCGGCAAGAAAGTCGCGGAGCATTTCGGGATAAAATTTTATGATAAGGATCTTCTGACAAGAGCGGCGAAAGAGAGCGGTTTCTGTGAGGAGATGATACAGACACACGACGAACGTCCTACTAATTCATTTCT
Organism: uncultured Lachnospiraceae bacterium; assembly: GCA_937920345.1. Classification (GTDB taxonomy): domain Bacteria; phylum Bacillota; class Clostridia; order Lachnospirales; family Lachnospiraceae; genus UBA3282. The sequence continues at coordinate 12,990 of CALGVA010000049.1, read as the reverse complement.
CTATAATCTGGTAATGGACACGTATTCTTTCGGCTACAATTCTTCCTCCTTTGTGGATATGCCCATAAGCCACAAGGTTTTTCTGGCACAGTTTGACACCATTAAGAAGATCGCATCCGAGGGGCCGTGTGTAATTGTAGGGCGCTGTGCGGATTATGCGCTGCACGATTACCAGAACTGTCTCCATCTGTTCATACATGCCGACCAGCAGAGTAAAGTAAAGCGGATCATGGAGCGGTATCAGGATGTGACGTCAGAACAGAAAGCCATTGATATGATGAATAAGAAAGATAAATCGCGTCAGAGTTATTATAATTATTATTCCTCTAAGAAATGGGGTCGCTCTGACAGCTATGACCTGTCCATTAACAGTGGTGTTCTCGGTATTGACGGTTCCGTAAAGCTGATTACACAGTTTGTGGAAGACTTTGAAAACCGCTGAAACTTTAATTCTCAATCTTTCCGTTACGGCAAGATAAGGAAGATGAAATGAAAAAGAATCTGAATTGTGATGCATATTATATGTTTACCATTCTTGTTGTGATATTTCTGCCGCAGATTCTGCTTGCTATGCCTGTTATTCTCCATGTATCAGGCATTATAAATATACCTTTGGATGAAAAGGTTGTTTATGCCGCAATGCCGTTTGTGACGGCGGCAATCATGTTTCTGTATTCCTATCTTTGTATCGGACGGTTTAAGCTTACAAAACCCGATCATATGTACGGAATCTATCTGCCGTTCATGGTATATTTTGCATGGCAGTTCCTGTTATGGGTTTTGTTTAATATATTCGGCGATAATAATACGACACTGATTATTGTTCTGTTGTCATTCAATTTATATGGCATTTTAGCGCTGGACGCTATGAACCTGCAGACAACAGAACTGATGATCTGGCTCTATAATGCGGCAATTTTAGGCGGCTTTGCGGCGGGAGAGAGGCTTGCATCTCATAAGACAGGGGGGTGCAGGAGACCGTTTCACCGTAAATATCTATTTGGCATCCTGATCGGCTGCGCTGCAGTTTTATTGTTAAGTGAGGGAATCTGGTTCTATAAACGAAAGAATATCATTGAGGTTAATCCTTCACAGAAAGGATACGGTTTTGCCTATGAGGACGGTTTGTCCAGCACCGACCTGAGTCCTTACTACGTTGAGAATGAAGACAATATTCTGGCGCGCTTAAATACACCGTCTACCTATACAGTGTCTGATTCTGCGTCTATGCCTGTGCTGGACGGCGCAGAAGCGGCATATCCGGTTTATGCGGCTTTTGCGTATGCCTGTTATGAAGATATTGATGAAATTCAGGAATATGCCAATAAGAACAGCTATAAAAATGCAGGCGCCATCACACCGGTTGCGTTTAACAATTCTGTCATTGCTTTCGAACGTCTGCTTGACGGGGAGTGCGATATCTTTTTTGGTGCCAAACCATCTTCGGATCAGCAAAAGACAGCCCGGCATAGCGGAAAAGAACTCGTAATGACCCCGATCGGTAAAGAGGCTTTTATCTTCTTTGTAAATAGCGAAAACCCTGTGGACGGGCTGACCTCCGAACAGCTTCGAGACATTTATTCCGGAAAAGTAAGCAACTGGAAAACGCTCGGCGGCAGGAACAAACGCATTCTTCCCTTTCAGCGCCCGGAAAATTCCGGATCACAGACGATGATGGAATACTTTATGGGCGACACCATGCTCAAACAGCCGCTGAAAACAGAATATGTCGGCAGTATGGGCGACCTGATCGTCAGAACGGCCAGATATCAGAACAAGGATACCGCCATCGGTTATTCCTTCCGGTATTTTGCCTCCATTATGGCAAAAGATACCGCAAATACAAACCAGATCAAATATCTGTCGGTGGACGGTATCTATCCGGATACCGAAGCCATTCGATCCGGAGATTATCCGCTTACTACAGAATTGTATGCCGTTTCACTTGCCGACAACCCGAATCCAAATATAGAACCGTTTCTGGAATGGATGACTGGTCCGCAAGGTCAACAAATCGTGTCCGATACCGGTTATGTTGCGTTAACCAGCCCGTGATGGCGGCCTGCAGAATTACTGTATGAAAGTCTGCCGCAGATTGCAGTTTTCATAACAGATAATCCTGGACCGGATACTTTGCCCACACAACTATGCGCAAAACACAAGTTTAACGAATAGTTGTATGGGATTATTTTATGACAATGCATATTCCTCTATATCACATCTTCAGAAAAATATGTGTTAGTTAGTAGTTCCTTCCTTGGCATATTCTTCAATATCTGACGTAAGATACCCGAGCATTTCAGATAATTCCGTATGATTACAATGGGCGTGTGTGGCTTTGGAACATGAAAGAAGCCAGTCCCATCTGTGGATCCGATCATCGGCTTTCATTAAATTACGTATTTCTTCAAGTGAATAATTTGATTCATAGATCAGCGATCGGTACCAGTTATAAGATCTGAATATATAACTGTTCACTATAATCAGTACTCCCAAATTTGTATTTGCCAGCTTTTTACCAATACGTGTCCTTATTTCTGATATTTTCACTGAACGATACCTCTTTGATTCTTTCTGTACCTGACAGTCATTCTACACAAAACGGCTGTACTGTACAAGCACAAGATGTTCATCATCAAACCAACAGACTACGTTTTTAATTATCATAGCAAAAGAACAATATGTCAATACCTTTCGTACGACTTTTTTCTCAAAATACCACAAAATGTTGTTAATAATGGCATTTTTTATCTTAAAGCCCTGATCAGTTGACATGAAATTTGTAAAATTATGTATCGGTGAGGCTTGATTACAGCATTTCGGAATCCAGCCAGACCGTAAACGGACCGTCATTTACGATAGACACCTGCATATCCGCACCAAATTCCCCGTGCTCCACTCTGGGAACAGACTGCCGGCATTTTGCTATCATATATTCGTATAATTCCCTGGAAGGCTCAGGTTTACCCGCTTCTAAAAATGACGGCCGGTTTCCGTGCCTGCAGTCTGCATACAATGTAAATTGTGAAATAATTAACAATTCGCCATCCACAGAAGCGAGATTTAGATTGGTCTTTCCGCATGCATCGCTGAAAATACGCATGTTTACCAATTTATGAATCATTTTATCCGCGATTTCTCTCGTATCGCTTTCAGATATGCCGACAAAAACACAGAATCCCCGGTTGATTGCCCCGACGATCCTGTCCTCTATCATTACATTTGCACTAGTTACCCTTTGAATCAGAATTCTCATTGTCACTACTCTCTTCTTTTTTCTTTTTCTTTCTGACCGGCGGCACATATTCCGTGAAGACTTTGGCTTCATCGATCTGCCCCACTGTCATATAAGGATGTATATCTGTAGGAAGTTCCTTTCGGCGAAGCATCCTGTTGACAGAGGCTCTGACTCCCGCGTAGAATACCGCGAAGATCGGCACTCCGACAACCATACCGAGTACCCCGAATAATCCGCCGAATATCGTGATCGCAAAGATAACCCAGAAGCCGGAAAGTCCGGTGGAATCTCCCAGAATCTTCGGACCGAGAATGTTGCCGTCAAACTGCTGGATGACCAGAATCAGGATGATGAAGTACAACGCCTGTATCGGATCAACCATCAGAACAAGCAATGCGCTCGGTACGCCGCCGATCCATGGTCCGAAGAAAGGAATCACATTCGTCACGCCGACAATTACGCTGACGAGAATGGCGTACGGCGTGCCTATAATACTCGTACAGACAAAGCAGATGATGCCGATAATAATCGAATCCACGATCTTACCGCCGATAAAGCCGATAAAAGTGCTGTGGATAAAACGGAAATTTGTAATAATCTCATTGCCGGCTTTGCGGTCAAACAGCGCATAGACGATCTTCTTGGCCTGACCCGCAAACCGCTCCTTGCTGCCAAGTACGTAGATGGAAATGATAAAGCCAATCACAAAATTCCATAAAGCCTTAAATACACCGATGACGCTAAGTGATAAGGTCTTTAGAAGATCATTAATATGCGGAAGCAGATTACTGTTAAGATAATCCAGCAGTTTAGAGGAATACTGCGCAATCAGCCCGTTTAGCACTTCCTCGAGATCCGGATTATTCTTCATAAGCCCAAGCGCCCAGTTACTCAGATTATCGACATAGATAGGAAACTGGAAAATAATACTCTGAATGCTGCGAATAACCTCCGGAATAATCAATCCGAAGAACTCATACATAACGATCAGAATCAGGACCACCGTCACTAAGATAGACAGCACTCTCATTCTCCGCTTATTCTTGGGCGTCTCCGGTACATTCGCCTTCTTATATAGAGGCCTGATAATACATTTTTCGATCTTATTGAGCACCGGGGTGATCAGATATGCCAGCACAAAACCATCTATGACCGGCATGGATATCCCGATGATTTTTGCAATACCGCTTGATAAATTGGATCTATGAAAAAGGATGTAGTAAAATAAAATGCTTGCAACAATTACGAGAAATGCCGTGAGACCCCAACAGAAATATTTCTTTTCAAATTTAAATTTCATACAGCCTGACTCCTCTGCCTTATATGTATATATTTCTTACGAAATACCCTCTCGGCAGCCGAAAAGGTACGATATATCTAGTATACCATTTTTTTCACAATCTGCATTATATTTTTAAAAAAATAATGCTAAGAAAGTGATTGTTTTGTATAATAGTGTGAGAAAAACTTCTAAAGCGCACAGCAAGCGCTGCTTCGCCAGGAGGTTCTGCGTCTCAACCGGAGAATGCCTGATCTCAGCTATTCTCTGCACATATCTTGAAGAAGAACGGAGATTTATATGAAACTGCAACAGTTATACAGCCTGACGCGTAAGGCAATAGATGATTATCATATGATCGAAGCCGGCGATAAGATCGCGGTCGGTATTTCCGGCGGCAAAGACAGTCTGACACTGCTCTATGCGCTGCAGGGACTGCGAAGATTCTATCCGCAGCCTTTCAGCCTGTGCGGCGTTACGGTGGATCTCGGATTCGATAATCTGAATCTGGATAAAATCAAAGCGCTATGTGCGTCTCTTGACGTGGAATACCATGTAATTAAGACGGATATCGCCCGGATCATCTTCGATGACCGCAAGGAATCCAATCCGTGCTCCCTGTGCGCCAAAATGCGTAAAGGCGCATTGAACGACGCAATGAAGGCTTCCGGGTGCAATAAAGTGGCATATGCCCACCATAAGGATGACGTCGTGGAGACGATGATGATGTCATTGATTTATGAGGGCAGATTCCATACTTTCCGCCCGGTCACTTATCTGGACCGCACAGATATCACGGTGATCCGTCCGCTGATCTACATGAGCGAGGCAGACGTGATCGGTTTTGTCAATAAATATGAAGTACCCGTTGTGAAGAGTCCCTGCCCGGCGGACGGACACACGAAGCGGGAATATATCAAGAATCTGATCCGGGAGATCAATCTGGAGACTCCTGGTGTCAAGGAAAGAATGTTTACCGCTGTTCAAAGCGGACAACTGGAAGGATGGGCGCTTTAATGAGTACGAAAGATCCTAACTATCACGATCAGCAGAATATAAGCAATGTACAGAAAATGCGAGAGGTTCTTGATACATTACCGCCTTTCTGCAAACAGTTCTTCCGCGGCATCAGTGAATATACTTCCGCGCGGACAAGACTTGCCTACGCTTATGATATCAGAGTCTTCTTCGAGTATCTGCATGACAATAACAGTTATTGCAAACGTATGGAGATCCGGCAGTTTCCGTTGACGATCTTAGAACAGCTCACAAGGGAAGATATCGAAGAATATATAGAATATCTCTCCTATTACGAGAAGGACGGCAAAGTATATACCAACGACGAACGCGGCAAGAAAAGAAAACTGGCGGCGCTCAGAAGCTTTTATAATTATTTTTTCCAGGCGGAACTGATTGAAAAAAACCCCGCAATCCTTGTACCGCTCCCCAAACTGCATGAGAAGGAAATTATCCGTCTGGATGCGGATGAAGTCGCCGTCTTACTGGATCAGGTAGAGGATGGTACCGGATTGACCAAAGCACAGCAGCGCTTCCACAAAGTCACAAAGACCAGAGATATAGCAATTCTCACGCTGCTTCTCGGAACAGGTATCCGTGTGTCCGAATGTGTCGGGCTGGATCTCGGGGATGTGGATTTTAAGAATAACGGCATTAAGATCCGCCGCAAAGGCGGCTACGAGGCTGTCATATATTTCGGCGAAGAAGTAGAAAATGCCCTGCATGACTATTTGGATGAACGGCATCATATCATTCCGCAGTCCGGCTATGAAAATGCGTTGTTCCTGTCATTGCAGAACCGGCGGATTTCTGTACGTGCCGTAGAAAATATGGTTAAAAAATACTCTTCTACCGTCACAAGCCTTAAGAAGATTACGCCGCATAAACTCAGAAGTACATACGGTACATCCTTGTATCGTGAAACCGGAGATATCTATCTGGTAGCCGATGTCCTGGGTCACAAGGATGTCAACACAACCAGGAAGCATTATGCCGCATTAGAAGATGAGCGGCGCCGCTATGCCGCAGATAAAGTGAAACTGCGTGAAAAGCGTGATCCCGATTAACCTGACAAATCCGTGGAGTAAGGTCCGCCGCGAAATAAGGTCCGGATTCATGATCGTACTCGATACACGTAAACACTTTAAAACCGCATTGCACCGTATGAACAGTTATAACCGCTAACCTGTATACACATTGTCATAATAAGGAATGATCAAATGAGTACCATAGTGTATAGCGTCATCGGAAAGAGAGTTCATTGCCTTGACTTCATTGATATAATCATTGATGGAGTCATAATGATCCACGTCCATATGCTCTTCCGCAATCGACCATAATGTATCATCGCCGGATACGACAATGCTTTTATAATATTTGTAAGAAGTCTCTGTAGAATCATCTTTTGCATTCGAGCGAAAACCGCTTAATACGACTGAACAGGTAACGATCAGGCATACGGTCATGGCAAGTATCAGGAAATTCTTCATCATCTCCCGCTGCCTTCTGACTCTGTTCCTGCAGATTCTGCGCTCACTTCTTATATCTTCAGTTCTCATATAGTTCATGTGTTTTGCGTACATTTTTCCACCTCATCCTTTCATACCAGAACAAATGTTGCGAACAAACGTTCTTTGTATGTTGTATTATATCGAACAAACTTTCTGGTGTCAATACTTTCCAGTAAAATTATCGAACAAATATTCTGAATATATGTTTGCTTTTTATGCTCTGCTATGTTATGCTTATAATATCTTTTAAATTGTTCAGGCTTTTTTTATCAGGAAAGGATAAGGTTATTGTTTATGGGTTATGGTAAGATTACTGCAAAACAGCAGCAAATACTCGACTATATTAAAGATGAAATCTTAAAGAGAGGATATCCGCCGGCAGTTCGCGAGATCTGTGAAGCCGTTAATCTGAAATCCACTTCTTCCGTACATTCCCATTTAGAGACGCTTGAGAAGAACGGATACATCCGACGTGATCCTACGAAACCGCGTGCAATTGAGATTTGTGACGATAATTTCCAGATGGTGCGCACGGAGATGGTTTCCATTCCCGTGATCGGACAGGTTGCCGCAGGACAACCGATTCTCGCCGAGCAGAATGTTGAGAGCTATTTCCCCGTTCCTGCAGATATGGTGCCGAACGGTGAATCTTTTGCATTAAAAGTCAAGGGGGATTCCATGATTAATGTCGGCATATACAACGGTGATCAGATTTTTGTCAAATGCTGTCAGACCGCCAATAACGGCGATACGGTAGTGGCGCTGATCGACGACTCTGCCACAGTCAAAACATTCTATAAAGAAAACGGACATATCCGCCTGCAGCCGGAAAACGACACGATGGAGCCCATTATCGTTGATGAGTGTCAGATTCTCGGCAAGGTGTTCGGTGTATTCAGACTGTACCGCCAATAGTGTGAACAGCCTATTTTATGGGCATTTCGGACATGTTACATCTGAACTGATATTTTTTGTAAATTGTATATGAATTATTCACGCCAAATTCATATTGGTTTATTTTCCAGTATAGTTCATTTGGTGCAAGACATAATAATAGTAACTGTCAGATAGAATCGGCAGTTACTATTTTAAGTTTTCGAGATAAAAAGGGGGAACAAACATGAAAAATAAAGGTTTAGATTGCCTTGCCCTGACGATTGCCATTATCGGTGCTGTTAACTGGGGGCTGATCGGTCTTTTCAGTTTTGACCTCGTGGCATTTGTTTTTGGTAATATGTCATGGTTTTCAAGAATCATTTATGCGTTAGTCGGTATCGCCGGTCTATATATTATCACATTCTATATGTATGCAGGCGGCGAAACAAGACATGCCGACTCATAGTTATGAATCTGCACACTATTTGACCTGACAGGACAATGTTCAGAACATTTCCTGTTAAGTGAAAAGAAGCTGACATTGCCCGTAATGGCATTGCCGGCTTCTTTTTCGAATAAAATCAATCCGCATCGGATATCATCTTCGTTTCGATCAGTTTTCCGTCCCGCCAGATGCGCTCCAAATCATAGAATAAACGATTTTCTTTATCAAAAATATGGATAATCACATCATGGAAATCAAGAAGTACCCAGTTTGCGGTGTCATAACCTTCGATCTGTCTTAAAGGAACGCCGGCTTTACCGAGTTTTTCCTCGACATTGTCGGAGAGCGCCTGGATCTGGCTGCGATTCGTACCGTTCGCAATAATAAAGTAATCCGCAATCACGGATACCTCGCTGATATCAATTACCTTGATATCTTCCGCTTTTTTATCTTCCAATGCCGCAATGGCAAGTTTTGCAGTCTCTTTGCTGTCCATCGTTTTTCATCCTTTCTGTTATTGGGTTCCTGTATTCATATTTCCTGTGTCCGGACAATCTACCCATAAGCTATTGGAGTTACTGTTTTTCTTCCTGATAATATTCGTAGGTCTCTCTGGTCATGGAATCTATTCTTCCGCCTTTTCCGGTCAGATATGCAAGCGTATCCTGCAGGATTCTGTACAGCGCCCTGTTCAGGTCACGATATGCCAGTTTCCTTGCTTCCGTAAGATTACGCATATAGAGATCGTTCACTTCCGATGTTCTTTTCGCGTGTTTCCGTCCGGGTTCGATATAGTCTGCAATGTAAATCACCTTCTCCAGGGGACTCATGCCGGGTCGTCCTGTTGTATGGTACCGGATCGCATTCAGAATATCCTCGTCCGTGATCCTGTATTCCTGCCTTGCCAGTGCGCTTCCTGCCTTGGCATGTAACAGCGGCGAGTTTTCCTCCGTTTCCATTTCGGTCAGGCTTATATGATTTTTTTCACAGACAGACATCTGTTTCTTATGGCTCAGACATTTCGCGCAGTCATGCAGCATACCTGCGATAAGTGCTTTATCGGTATCCACACCGTGTACGGCGGCCAGATTCGCTGCTGTATATGCCACGCTCAACGTATGCTCATACCGCTTGGGTTCCAGTGCTTTTTCCATCTCTTTTCTGAGTTTGTAAAGTTCTGCCGTATTCATTGTACATCTCGCTCCCGTTCCCACATATAAATCTCAATCCGCGCGGAGAATACTCTATTCCCACACTGCGTTTAACAATACAGCCTCTTCCGGTCAATATAAATCCTGACAGCCTCCGGCACCATATCCGCAATCGACTCTCCAGCCGCAACCTTTCGCCGGATTCCGGAAGAAGAGATATCCATGGTTTCTGTCTGCAGAAGATGAATCCTGGCGTTATACTGCTGTTCCAGAAACCGTATCTGTGCCTCCATATCCTCCGTCGTCTTATCGTCCCGCACAGCGGCAAGAACCCGGCAGTCGGCAAAGATCCGCTCAGGGTGAGCCCATTTGGTCATATGAAAAAGGCTGTCCGCACCTGCGATAAAATAATATACGGTCTCCGGATTCTCTGATTTGAGTCGCTCCAGCGTCTGGTAGGTATAGGTATTACCCTCCTGCTCCAATTCCATGAGAGACAACCGAAAATGCGGTCTGCCCTCGATCGCCAGCGCTGTCATCTCGGCACGGATCTGCCCGTCCTCTACATGCTGATCCGCTTTCATATAAGGTACGCCGCATGGCATGAACAGCACTTCATCCAGTGCAAACTGTTCCAGTGCGCTCTGCGCCAGCGCCAGATGCCCGTTATGAATCGGATTGAATGTGCCGCCCATAATCCCGTTTTTTTTCATTTTGTTGTTTCCTTAGGCAGAATAATCTTTGGATTTTTCTTATCAGGTTTGTATAATACAATCTTTTTGCCGATCACCTGCACCACCTGCGAGCGCGTTCGCTCCGCAATCACCTGCGCGATCTCATTCGGATCATCCATGCAGTTTTTCAGCACCGCGATCTTGATCAGTTCTTTCGTGTTGAAAGCCTCGCCGATCGCAGCCGTAAATTCCGGTGTCAGGCTGGATTTTCCCACCTGAAAAATAGGATTTATTGTAGAAGCGAGACTCTTTAAATATGCTCTCTGTTTACTCGTCATGATATACCTCTTCCCTTTTACTTATAATAATCGAAGGAAAGCCCGTACATCCGCACGGTATCGCCCTCTTCGATGCCAAGCGCCTCCAATTGTTCCAGAATGCCGTTGTCCTTCAGGAAATCCTGAAAGAATTTGAATCCTTTCTCAGACTCCAGATTCGTGTAGGACAGCATCTTCTCGATTCTCGGACCTTCCACCACATAAGCGTCTTCTTCCTCGCTGTAGACAACGGTAAACGGCTCGCTTTCCGTATCAAAATGAAACTCCGGGAAAAATTCCTGTTCAAAGACAACCGGTTTGGCATCCAGCTTCTCCAGTTCGTTATTGACAGCATACAAAAGCTGCTGCAATCCCTGACCGCTGATTGCGGAAATGGCATAAACGGGAATGCCCTTCGGCTCAAATTCCGCTCTGATCTTTGCTACGGGATCATCGTCCGCATAGATCATATCAATCTTATTGGCGGCGATAATCTGCGGTCGTCCGGCGATCTCTACATTGTAGTTTTCCAGTTCCCGGTTGATGGCATAGATATCCTCGATCGGATCACGGCCTTCCGTAGAAGCAGCATCGACAATGTGCACGATCAGCTTGGTACGTTCGATATGCCGCAGGAACTCATGTCCGAGTCCGACGCCCTCAGAAGCGCCCTCAATCAATCCCGGAATATCCGCGATAACAAATCCTTTCGCATCCTCTAAGTCCACGACCCCCAGATTAGGGTTCAGCGTTGTAAAATGATAGTTCGCGATCTTCGGCCTTGCGTTCGTCACTTTGGAAAGAAAAGTGGATTTGCCGACATTCGGAAAGCCTACCAGTCCTACATCGGCAATTACTTTCAATTCCAGCAGAAGTTCCAGCTCCTGCGCCGGCTGCCCCGGCTGGGCATATCTGGGCGCCTGCATGGTGCTGGTGGCGTAATGCTGGTTGCCGTTACCGCCTTTCCCGCCGCTCAGAAGCAGAAATCTGCGGTTATCGCCGGACATATCCGTGATGACCTGACCACTCTCAGCCTCCTTGATGACCGTTCCGGCAGGTACCTTGATCGTAATATCTTCCCCGTTCTTACCCGCACAGTTACGCTTGTTGCCGTTTTCCCCGTTTCCGGCGCAGTATTTGCGAATATGCCGGAAGTCCGTAAGCGTGTTCAAGCCCTCGTCCACCTCAAAGTAGACGCTGCCGCCCTTACCGCCGTCACCGCCGTCCGGACCGCCGTTCGGCACATATTTTTCTCTGCGGAAAGACACGTGTCCGTCTCCGCCTTTACCGCTTTTTACATAAATTTTTGCACGATCTGCAAACATAATTTCCTCCAGCCTGTCCAGTTTAAAACCTCTTCTAAGGATATGATTGAAAAAGGCTCCAAACACCTAAATGTCTGAAGCCCGAATCAATCGCCTTATTTCTCTACAGGATATACGGAAGCCTGTTTCTTATCTCTTCCCTTGCGCTCGAAACGAAGCACACCGTCAACTAACGCGAACAGTGTATCGTCACCGCCGATGCCTACGTTTACACCGGGATGAATCTTAGTTCCGCGCTGTCTGTATAAGATATTTCCTGCCTTAACGAATTGTCCGTCAGCTCTCTTCGCACCTAATCTCTTAGCCTCGGAATCTCTGCCGTTCTTGGTAGAACCGACACCCTTCTTATGTGCAAAAAATTGAAGGTTCATATTTAACATGGTATTACACCTCCTCAAATGTCAATTTGCAATATTTTGACCCGTATTGCTTCTCAATATGGGTAAGCCCCAGCACCAGAGAATCCATCAACGTCCGGGAAGTTTCCCGCAGAGACACATTCATGAAGCGACACCGGATAATTCCTGCATCCCCGTCTGTTGTCACGTCCATTTCCTCTCCGGTAATCTCCTCCAGAGAATTAATGGTGTTAATGACCAGTACGGAGATCGATGCACACACGATGTCTTCACCGTAATTCGCATATCCTGCATGACCGTCACATGTAAATCCCTGATATTCTCCTGCTGTTGTCTTATAAAATGTGATCTTTGTCATCTCACACCCTGATTGCATTCCCTGATTCGTCGTCTGCATCAGATCATTACAATCACCTTCGCACAACTCTCACCTGTCTCTAAAACTAAATGCTACGCATTGATTTTGTCGATCTTAACCTGAGTGTATGCTTGTCTATGACCGTTTTTCTTATGATAGCCTGTTTTTCTCTTGTACTTGTAAACGATAACTTTACGGTACTTACCCTGATCCATAACGGTTCCGGTAACGGTTGCGCTTGCGACATCGCCTGCAACCTTAAGTTCCTGATCGCTGACAGCTACCACCTGGTCAAATGTTACAGAAGCTCCGACTTCAGCGTCTAATTTCTCAACTTTGATGACGTCTCCTTCGGAAACTTTGTACTGCTTTCCACCTGTTGCAATAATTGCGTACATATGGCACCTCCTATTCATGAACCGAAGTTCATCTTACTCGCT
>CALGVA010000048.1 GCA_937920345.1 uncultured Lachnospiraceae bacterium | reverse complement strand
CTTAAAATCCTGCGGGACTAACCTCCCGTACCGGTTCGATTCCGGTCGCCGGCATATTTATGAGATGGCTCAATCCTTTATAAAGATGAGGATTGGGTCTTTTTTAATAGATAGGCAAGATAACTGTAATGCGCGAGTTAGAACTGAAGCCGTCTATTTGGTATCAGCGGATGGGGAGTCAGGGGTTAATCCTGTAATAAATCAGAATTGTGGTGGTAAAGATGAAGAATAAATCTGATGGTCTTATGTTTTAATGTCTGAATTTTGATCAGACGGAAACTTGTGATACTTCGGAGAGGAGATAAGATTGAAAATTAAAATTTTCAATCGCGAGATTTGTGTCTGCGCGTTGCTTGCCACAAACTCGATATGCGCAAAAAGCAGCGCAGAAATGGAGATAATTATGACGGAAAGAGAAAAAATGTTAGCAGGGCAGCTTTATGATTGCGGGGACGATGAATTATTATCACAATGGCATAAGGCAAAAGATCTGGCACGGGATTATAACCGGACAGATTCTGCCAATGCGCAGGAAAAAGAAGCAATCTTAAATGAATTATTGGGAGGGAAGGGTAAAAATCTTTGGATTACCGCACCTTTCTTTGTTGACTACGGCAATAATATCTATTTTGGCAATAATTGTGAAGTGAATATGAATTGTACTTTTTTGGATGATAATATTATTCGCATTGGAGATAATGCCTTAATTGCTCCAAATGTACAGATATACACAGCATTTCATCCGACAAATGCGCTTGAACGGTTTGGAGATCCAAAAGAAGATGGTGCGTTTGAATTTTGTAAAACCCAAACAGCACCGGTTACGATAGGAGATAACGTATGGATTGGCGGGGGTGCCATTATTATGCCAGGAGTCACGATTGGGAACAATGTTGTAATCGGAGCAGGAAGCATTGTTACAAAGGATATTCCAGACAATAGCATAGCATATGGAAATCCTTGTAAAGTAGTGAGAGAGAATAAATAAATTTTTCCACTTTCTGGTTTTGTGTAATTTGTTTTCCGCTAGTTCATTTTCTGAAGATATTTTAAATATTGTATATAACGGAGCAGATCCTTACGGGAATTTCCGTTCAGAGTCTGAATGTCATACATAATATCATGCATGGTTACATTTGTCAGATATTGATTTTTCAGGTTTGTATTTCCCAGATAGGAATTATCTATGCCAAGCAGATAGTCAGTGCTGACTTTATAATATTTTGCCAGTTCAGCAATAACCCAGGTCGGGATCTCACGGCGTCCGTTTTCGTAATTGGAGTAAGTCTGTTGTGAGAGCCCTAAGTGAGCGGCAACGGTTTTTTGTTTTAAATCATGATCGTCTCGCAGGTCGCGTATCAATTCACGAAGTTCTTTCATGGATCAGTACCCCTTGTGAAAAAAATGTTGTTGGAACTATTATTGCACAACGTGATATTGTAAAATGGAAATTTCACAAAAAGAATTAAACCGGATCTGGATACAATATTATGAAGTGCGTTTTGCCGAATAATAAATTATTTTCATTAAAAAGAGATATACAGGAAGTGGTAAAGGAATTATGGAGATAGAAGACTTTATTTGCGGAAAGCTTGCGAATCTGTCTTACGGCAAGTTATAATGGGCGTAGTCAGAAATAGCACGTAAAGGACAACGGATATGCAGGAGCAGAGGGGTAGAGAGATTTATAATGAAAAGGACACGAAAGAAATGGATGAGACTGGTTGTTTGTCTGGCGGGACTATCAGTGGTGATTGGTGGGCTGACAGGGGTGCGGCTGCGGCATGGTGTGACGGTGCGGACAGAGGAAAACGATATTATGCCGCAGAATGTGGCGCTCTACAGGCAGGATGACGAACGATGGGCCAAAGAGCGGCTGGGCGACTCTTCGTATACCATGAAGTCATCGGGATGTCTGGTGAGCTGTATTGCGTCGGCAGTCAGTATGGAAGGCGGTCAGGCGGTAACGCCCGGGGAGTTGAATACCCTTTTTTCTGAACATGACGTGTATGACAGAGAGGGAAATCTTCAATGGAAAGCGCTAGAAAAGGCAGGCGGATATTCGGTAAACGTCTATCAGAATGTGTCGGAGGCAGAGATCGACAGTTGTCTTACGGCGGGGCATTATCCGATTGTGCGTGTGAGGATGAATGGAATCGGGAATTATCATTATGTGCTGATCGTAGGCATAGAGGACAGCGATTATATCTGTATGGACCCGCTAAAGGACGAGTTAACAGGATTATCCCGATATTTGAACAGAGTTTATGCGATGCGGCTGGTGATGTGAAATTTTTCGGCAACAGGGACTGCCACGCACTGCCGTGCCGGCAATCGGAAATTCCTTGTATGGGATCGGAAAGTATTATATAATCAGTTGGTAGCATAGATGTGAGTCTGGAATATTGGGAGTAGTAATGGAGATGAAATCATATAGAAAAGATTTTTCGGGTTTAGGGTTCCGTATGGCAGTCAGTGCGGTGCTGATTACAGCGATACAATATGCTGCGCAATATATTGTAGTGGCGGTCAGACCGGAATGGGCAGATAATTTGGATATTATGCTTGCGGCGACGATGATTCCGCTGTATGCACTGGGTTATCCCGTTGCATTTCTGATTATAGGAAAAGGCGGTGACAGGAGACCGGTTGAGAGACATACGATGAGGCCGGGGCAGTTTATTCTGGCTTTTATGATATCTTACGGTCTGCTTATTGCAGGTAATATAATCGGCCTCATAATAACGTATGGAATCAGTGTAATCAAAGGATCTGAGGTGGGTAATCCATTGATGTCCATAGTGACGGGCGGAAACATCTGGATATCTGCAATTTATATTGTGCTGCTGGCACCGGTATTTGAGGAATTTTTGTTCAGAAAACTGATCTGTGACAGGGTGGCAAAGTACGGGCAGGGAACGGCTGTAGTTGTATCGGGGCTGATGTTCGGACTGTTCCACGGCAATTTTAATCAGTTTTTCTATGCGTTCTTTATCGGCTGTTTCTTTGCCATGATTTATATGAAGACGGGAGAGATCAAGTATACGATCGGTCTGCATATGATTGTCAATTTTATCGGAAGTGTGCTGGGGGGACTTCTGTTACAGAATGTTGATATTGAGTCACCGACCGGTATGATGATTTTCGGGATTTACGGATTATGCGTGTATGGGATTGCCATAGCGGGTATTGCCCTGTTCTTTATAAACCTGCAGAAGATGAAGCCGGAGGCGGGAGAGATTACGATTGAAAAGGGCGCATGGTTTAAGACTGTAATCGGTAATGCCGGTATGATTATTTACGGCGTATTGTTCCTGGGTATGATGATCGCCATAGCGCTATTGTAAAGTGCACGATAACAGTCGGGCTGACAGCGCTGCCGGTGCGCCGTTGCATGAGCGGTTCATCTTTATACGATAGTAAGGATTGCCAGCGTCAGGATTGCCATATAAAAATCCGCGCAACCTATTGACATTTTCTTCAAAACTATATATAATTGCTAATGTTGTGAACGTGTTGTGCTGTGAATAGCAAATGCACGGTATGGACAACAGATGTGCGCTTAGCTCAGCTGGATAGAGCGTTTGGCTACGGACCAAAAGGTCGGGGGTTCGAATCCTCTAGCGCACGCTCACGGTGAAGACAGGAATGCTTATGACAGGCATTCCTGTTTTTTCATGTTATAGGTATCTTTCCGTCTTATTTGTGCGTGCATGACAAATCTGTAAGAAATTCCATAAAAAATAATATTGACAAACTGCATATACTGTATATAATGATATATAAACAGTATATACTTTTAACCGTGGCGGACTGTGACGACAGGACGCTGCGAGGAGGTTGACCAATGAGAATTATCATATCTAATCAGTCCGAACTGCCCATCTATGCGCAGATCAGGGAGCAGTTGAAGGAACAGATCTTAAACGGGCAGATTCCGGAGGGAAGCACGCTGCCGTCCATCAGACAGCTTGCGAAGGAGATCGGCGTCAGTGTGATCACTACCACCAGAGCCTACAGTGATCTGGAGGCGGAAGGATTCATTGCCACTATGCAGGGCAAGGGAAGTGTGGTGCTTTCTAAAGACAACAGCATGTTACAGGAACAGTATCTGCTGCGGATCGAGGAAGGGCTGATGACTGCCATAGAGACGGCGCGGGTGATGGGGATGCCGGATCATGAACTTACAGGGATATTTCAGAATTTGTTATGTGAAAAGGAATAATAGATGTCGGGAGAGAACGGACCGGAAGCAGTTAAAAGCCGACATAGATTTATCCTTGTTACCGGAATGAAACAAACAATATAGAATAGCGGGATATATGGAAAGGAATGGCGAGAGCATGGAATTGTTAGAAGTGCGTAAGGTATCGAAGCATTACAAGAATTTTAGTTTGGAAGATATAGATTTCGTCCTGCCGAAGGGATATATCATGGGCTACGTGGGACAGAACGGCGCCGGGAAGAGTACGACGCTGAATCTGATCACAAACCTGTGCAAATGTTCGGAAGGGGAGATCTATGTGGACGGCGTTACCTGCAGTAAAGACGCGGTCCGTTACAAGGAGTACATCGGCTATATCGGAGAGGAATTTTATTATCCGGACAACTTTACGGTGCGGAGTATCAGAGGGATACTGCAGAGCTTCTATTCGAGTTTTTCCGTGGAGAAATTTGATCGAATGCTGCGGGAGTGGAAGCTGTCGGAGAAGATGAAGGTCAAAGACTTCTCACGTGGTATGAAGGTGAAGCTGATGTTTGCGTCAGTGCTGGCGAGAGATACGAAGCTGCTGGTGCTGGATGAGGCGACTAACGGACTGGACCCCGTCGTGCGGCTGGATGTGTTGAAGCTGCTGCAGGAGTATATTGCGGACGGTGAGCGGAGCGTGATTTTTTCCACGCATATTCTGAGTGACTTAGAGCAGATTGCGGATTATATATACTTTATTCATGAGGGCAGGAAGATACTCTATGACTCGAAGGATGAGATGCTTGAGAATTACCTTCTGGTAAAAGGAGAACGGCGCGCGCTTTCCGGGCAGCTTGAGCGGGAACTGATCGGGATCATTGATAATGCATACGGTTTTGAGGCCGTTCTGCCGAGCGATCGGGCAGACCTGCTGACCAATGCGTTCCAGTTCGAGAAGCCGACGATTGATGAGATTGTGATTCATTATATCAAACAGATAGAAATGGAAAGGAAGGGGGCATAGGGTGTTATGAGAGCGATACAGTTTATGAAGATAGATTTTATCAAGACAAAGCAGCAGATCCTGTGGATGCTGCTGGTGATACCGGCAGTTCTTTTGCTTATGCTGCGGGAGATTAAAGGCGAGATGGCGCTGGTCGTATTCTGTTATGCGCTGTTTATGGCGCTTGTATTCAGCACAGCGCCGTTCGGTATGTGTCAGCACAGGGAAACGGGATTTCTGCTGCTGCTGCCTGCTTCTACGCGGGACCGTGTGCACGGCAGATTTCTGTACGGTCTTTCTTTTTTGGGAATAGCGGTGCTGTTGGGCAGTGCCGGCATGTATCTGTGCGAAGCAATTACCGGCTTCGGTATTGAGCGCGAGGTTAAGGTATGTTTCGGTATGGTTGCTTTTTCGGTGTGCATGGTGTTTATGATAGTAGAGTATGTGTTCCTGTATCTGTTCGGAGAACAGCAGAGCCAGAATATTCTGAGTCTGGTCAGAATGATACCGGGATTCGTGTTCTTCTTCGGTTCCATGGGACTGATTGGCGGGGTGAAGAAAGAGCCGCAGCTGCTGGCAGAAGTCATGGAGTATATCGACGGTCATCTTATACTGATCGGCTGGTGCAGCATGGCAGTATCGTTCATATTATTTACAGGTGCAGCTTCGCTGTGTGCGGCAGTGACGAAGAAGAAGGATTTCGGATAAGAGGCGGAGCGGTTAGATAGAAATTGCGGGCGGTCAAAAATTTTTCACAAGGTGAAACTTTTTTGACCGTTCATTCGTATTACTGATAGAGATGTGATAAGATGTCCATAATGACTAACAGTAAAATAAGGAACTACGGTGAGATGGAGCATAAGTTTGAGAAAGAGCAAAGGTGGGAGGATCTGGCAGGGGAATATCAGACGATGCTGTATCGGATTGCTTTTTCTAATATGAAGAATCGGGCGGACGCGGAGGATGTGGTACAGGAAGCATTTCTGCGTTATATGAAGGATGAGAAACCGATTCAGAACAAAGAGCATGAGAAAGCGTGGCTGATACGGACGACCATTCATATCTGTATGGATATCTTAAAGAGCAGCTGGCATCGAAAGACGGTGGCACTCGATGAAGCGTCAGCAGCGCAGGCGAAGAACGTCTGGCTGCCTTATCAGTCCAAAGACGACAGCACGCTGGAGGCGGTATTGCAGCTGCCGGTACATTATCGCAATCCCATCTGGCTCTTCTATTATGAAGATTACTCCATACAGGAGATTGCAGTGGTCTTGAATGAAAAGGAAGGAACTGTAAAGACAAGGCTTAGGCGCGGCAGGGAGGAGATCCGGAAGATCCTCTGCCGGAATTGTTAATGATACTGTAAGGGTTTGGAGGCTGTAGAATATATGAGTATACAGGAAGTAGGACACAAAGCTAAGGAGAGCATTCGGGAGTACCCGCATAAGAGCATACAGAAGCATACGGAGGGCTTTCAGGAGAGCCTGATGCAGAATCTGAAAAACCGGGAGCAGGAAGGTATGCCTTCGGAGTCTGTGAAGGCCAAAAGAGAGTGCACATGCGCTGAGACTGCGTCTGTAAGCGGTAAAGAACAGGCGGTGGAAACGCGGACGGAAAGCAGGGTGAATGTCGGTGTAACAGGAAACGCGGCGAGAATCCGTATAAGCGGGCTGATGAACCAGGAGGCGGTGCAGACCGTGGAGGTGAGGCATATAAGTTATGAGGAAAGCGATAATATAGAGATAGCGGTAACGGAAGGTTATACACTGAAAGGTAAGCGGGAGGGGAATCAGGTGTACGTGGAGGCAAAATACGAGGACGGCAGACTGGAAGCTTATCGCGTAGACCCGGCCAAAGTGCAGGAACAGACAAGGCAAAGAATCGAGCAGTTCGCGCTGGAGACGGCGGAGAGCATATAGAGGCAGGAGTGCTGCTCATCTGCGAAGCTTATTTCGCAATCGATGCAGCTTAATATAAGATCAGGAAAGGGGAAGGGCATTGATATGATCAATTATAATCCATATAACACATTTTATCCGACAGCAGTGGCAAATAACAGCAATACGGCGCAGCAGATCAGGAAGTACAGTGAGGCGGTGGCGCGGCGTCAGAAGTGCGGACTGGAAGGTGACGGGGCCGGTGATACCTGTTTTGCGGCGCAGTTAAAACAAGCGGAGGAATTAAAGGCGTCCGGAGAATCCTGCGGCGCTACAGACACGATTGGAATTATCCTGGAACGGATAGGAGAAGTTAAGGCTGGCGAACCGGTGACGATGCACGTGAATCATAAAGGCGTCAACGTGTCCGTGACAAAGGACGCGGTGCATGGCAATACGATTACCATTGGCGGCAGCGCGAACCCGGACTGGATTCATGTGAATACTTCCGTGGGTACGGTCAATATTGACTTGAACGATCTGGACAGTCTTATGAAATGTCTGGATATGTTTTCACCGGAGGACATTAACGCTATTCTGCGTGCAATTACGGAAGTACGGCAGTCCCGCGATGCACTTCGGGAAATTGATAACATGCGGAACACATCGGTTGAGCAGGCGGGAGAGAAAGAAGACGAGGAAGACGCGCAATAGACGGTGATGCGGCCTGTGGCTTTCAACGGAAATACGGAGGAAACAGAAACCGGAATTTTCGACCGGAAGTTTCGTATAAGACTTCGTTGCCCTGCCCGCGTGTTTATGATAAAATGAGACTCGGTACTGCGGTTTATATACGCAAGCCGGTGGATGCGTGCAATGACCGGCGTGATATAAACCCCGAAGACTTTATCAATGCAGGATAAGAACAGGAACGAGACTCGTGCAGAAGAAAATAGCAATCATCAATGACATATCAGGATTCGGGAGGTGCTCCGTCACGGTAGCACTCCCGATCATATCATATCTGGGGGTACAATGCTGCCCGGTTCCGACGGCGATTCTGTCGAATCATATGGGATATCCCAACTATTTCATGGATAATTATACAGACCGTATGGAAACGTATATCGGAAACTGGAAGAGCCTGGGGCTTCGTTTTGATGGAATCACGACGGGATTTTTGGGATCGACGCAGCAGATCGGGATCGTCAAACAGTTTATTCGCGATTTCTCACGGACGGATACGATGGTGATTGTAGACCCTGTTATGGGGGATCATGGCAGGCTGTACTCTACCTACACGGAAGAGTTGTGCAGCCAGATGAGGGAACTGCTCGGACTGGCGCATATTGCAACGCCGAATCTGACGGAGGCATGCAGGCTGGCTGATATTACCTATCGGGATGGTGTGTGGCGCAGAAAAGAGTTGTACGATATGGCCGGGCGGATTGCAGCCATGGGACCTGACAAGGTTGTGATCACGGGGATCACACAGGGGGAATTTATTGCTAATTATGTGTATGAACGTGGAGCGGAACCACAGATCATCCGCACCCATAAGGCAGGAGCGGAGCGCTCGGGAACCGGAGATGTATTTTCTTCGATCATTGCGGCAGACGGTGTGAACGGTGTGCCTTTTCACAAGTCTGTCCGCAAGGCATCAGGCTTTGTCAAGAAATGTATACAGCGCACGGAGGAACAGGCAGTTCCGAAGCCGGACGGTGTGTGCTTTGAAGATATACTTTATCAACTGAAACGGAACTAGTATGATCCGCTTTAATTAACCTTATGTTTCGCTTGGCTGAATTTCCATATGCAGCGTTGTCATCAGTCGACGTAGCCACCGCTACGCCTCCTTCTTCCGCCTTGCATATAAAAATTTATCCGGCGCAAAACATATAGGCAATTAAAGTGGTTCATACTAGTGCACCGGTTTGGGATGCCACAGGGCAGAAGTGGTGCGGTTAGTGTCCTATGTAATATTCCAGTTCGAAGGGATAGCCGTCCTTCTTATTCTCTTCCGAAAGCGTGTCAGTCTCTATAATGCAGAAGTTCTCGCCTTTTAAAACCTCTTTCATCTCATTTTTTATAGAATCAAAGTCTGACATGTGAGTAGAGATTCTGCGGCAGGCATAGCTGCCGGCATTCAGTATCCGGATCGATTCCGCCGGTACAGTTTGCTCCGGTAAACCGACGATTGTCAGGAACATATGACGATGATACTCACCGTCCGTGTATTCATGCAGGACGCCGGAGGGATAGGATGCCGTGAGGTTCAACTGCTGTGCGGTTACAAACAACCTGAGAATATGCTGGCCGTAATACTTGGGCGTATCCACTTCATCGAGGGGAACGGTGAGCACTGTGCGCGCCTCTACGCTGCTGTGATAGAAACCGTCCGGCAGCAGGATACCGCTTTTACTCTCGGGAATTTTCGCCATACCCGTGATGGAGCTTCCCATCTTCTGCAGTGTCTCCTGCAAAGTACCCAGGCAGTTGTGAATGTCCAGAATCTTTTGTTCGGCGAGAATCTTGCCGTCATAGAGGAGTTTCTGCAGATTAATGGAGTCGTGTTCCACATAATGATTCAGATCCTTCAAGGGAATTCCCAGCTTGATACAGACCGTGATGGCATCTAACAGATAGAGCTGATCCGGCGTATAATACCGATAGTTCGTCTCTGTATTGACAAATGCCGGCTTCAGGATACCGATCTGATCATAGTATCGCAAAGATTTGATACTCACATTCTTCTGTTTGGAAACTTTACCGATGGACATGTACTGACTCATTTTTCCTCCGTTCCGAAGCGCTTCACACTGAGGAATGCGAGCAGAATTTCTAATACTGCTCTGCAATTTAGTAGTGCTCCTTTAATGCAAAACTATAACCTGTGGTTAGAGTTTTGCAAGTCATATTTTGTCATATCTTTCGTCTAAAAACAAGCCCTTTTGTAAAACTAGTGCCAACAAAAAATCCGCATACAATATCATGTATGCGGATTCGTTGTGTATATATTTTCAAGTTCACGAAGTGAGTCTCTCGTAGTGAAACCTGCCGGTTGTTCAAGTTCGTGAAGTAAATCTCCCGTAGTGGAACCTGCGGGGCATTCGAGTTTGCTTTGTAACCTCGGGCAGTTAATGCCGAAGGAATTGACTATGCCTGCGCACCCATAGTTACCACAACATCATAATGTGTCTTACCCTGTTCGTAAGGAACGACACATCCTGCAAGCGTCTGGCCGTCTACGGTGATGGACTTCACGCCCTTCTCAACATTGTCGGGATTTACGACCTTGATATTGTAGGTGCCCTCACGGAACTTTCTGGTCAGTTCGAAGTCGCCGAAGCCCTTCGGTACACAGGGATCAATACTGAGTCCCTTGTGCGTGGGATATACGCCCAGAATATGCTGGGATACATTGACGAAGGTCCAGGCTGCAGTACCGGTCAGCCAGCTGTTCTTGGCTTCGCCCGGAATCTGTGCATCTGCGCCGGCAACCATCTGGGAATATACGTAAGGCTCTGTCTTGTGGATCTCGCTGATCTCCTCCACGTAGGCAGGACAGGTCTTGCGGTAGATCTCGAAAGCTCTGTCGCCGCGTCCGATCACGGTCTCCGCGATGGACACCCAGGGATTGTTGTGACAGAAGATACCCGCGTTCTCTTTATATCCCGGCGGGTAGGAAGAAATCTCACCCAGTTCCAGATGGTATCTTGTGTAGGCGGGCTGCAGGATCATTACGCCGTACTCGGTATCCAGCTTTTCCTTCACGGAGTCAAGAGCCTTCTCGGCAAGACCTTCCGCCACACCGATACCGGCGAGAGAGCAGAAGCCGTTTGACTCAATGAAGATCTGACCTTCTTCACATTCTTTGGAGCCGATTTTGTGTCCGTAGGCGTCATAGGCGCGAACGAACCAGTCGCCGTCCCAGCCGTCCTTTAATACGGCGTCATACATTTTCTTTACTTCCGCGCGCGCGTAATCAGCTTCTGCCTGATCACCCATAAGTTCGCATAACTGCGCATACTCTTCGCCGTATTTGACGAACATGCCGGCAATAAATACGGATTCCGCAACAGGTCCTTCAGAAGGTCCGAAAGTCTGGAAGGATTCACCCGGATGCTCTGAGAAGCAGTTTAAGTTCAGACAGTCATTCCAGTCCGCACGTCCGATCAGCGGTAAGTCATGCGGCCCCTTATGATTTACAATATAGTCAAAGGAGCGTTTTAAGTGGTTCATCAGCGGTTTGGCCGCATTCACATCATTATCGAAAGGAACCATTTCCGTCAGGATGGAAGTGTCACCGCTCTCGCGTACATACGCGGAGGTGCCGGCGATCAGCCATAACGGATCGTCGTTGAAGCCGCTGCCAATGTCAGAGTTTCCTTTCTTCGTCAAAGGCTGGTACTGGTGATATGCGCTGCCGTCCTCGAACTGGGTGGAGGCAATGTCGATAATTCTCTGCCTTGCACGGTCAGGGATCAGGTGCACGAAGCCCAGAAGATCCTGACAGGAATCCCTGAATCCCATGCCGCGTCCGATGCCGGATTCATAGTAGGAGGCGGAGCGTGACATATTGAAGGTCACCATACACTGGTACTGATTCCAGATATTCACCATACGGTCAACTTTATCATTGGAAGATTTTACGTTATATTTGGACAGTAATTCGCCCCAGTATGCGTTCAGCGCGGCAAAAGCCTTATCTACATCTGCATCAGTCTGATATTTCGCCAGCATGGCATTGGCCGGATTCTTGTTGATGACATTGTGGGATTCCCACTTGTCGGCTTCCGGATTCTCTATGTAACCCAGGACGAAGACGTAGGTCCTGGACTCGCCGGGATCGAGCGTCACGTTGATCTGGTGTGAAGCGATCGGAGACCAGCCTCTTGCGATAGAGTTGGTTGCCTGTCCGTTCTCTACGGCCTCCGGATTGGCAGCGCCGCGGTATGCGCCGAGGAATGCGTCGCGGCTTGTGTCAAATCCGTCCACGGGCGTGTTGACGGAATAGATTGCATAATGGTTTCTGCGTTCTCTGTATTCTGTCTTGTGGTAGATGGTGGAGCCGATGACTTCTACTTCGCCGGTGCTTAAGTTACGCTGGAAGTTTCGGGAATCATCGTCTGCATTCCAGAGGCACCATTCCACGTATGAGAAAAGTGATACGGTCTTGGCGGTACTGCTTAAGTTGGTCAGCTTCACCTGACTGATCTCACAGTTGTCATCCATAGGCACGAAAGTGAGCACGGAGGCTTCCAGATCATTTTTCTTACCGGTAAAACGGCTGTAGCCTATGCCGTGGCGGCATTCATAGCTGTCAAGTTCTGTCTGTGTGGGCTTCCAGCCGGGATTCCATATGGTGCTGCCGTCTTTAATATAGAAATATTTACCGTTGATATCGTTCGGAACATCATTGTAGCGGTACCGGGTCATGCGCAGCAGCTTGGCATCTTTACAGAAAGTATAGCCGCCGCAGGTGTTGGAGATCAGGCTGAAGAATTCATTGCAGCCCAGATAGTTGATCCACGGTAAGGGTGTCTTGGGAGTAGTAATGACGTACTCGCGGTTGGCGTCATCAAAATAGCCATATTTCATAATAATATTCTCCTTCTCTGTCAATGAATGTGGTAGTGTGTTGTGATACGAAATTCAGAAAACGATTAAGATAAATGTGAAACTGCATATTGTGCCCGTGCACCGTAAACGAATTACTTAAAAACAGATAAATAAATGGTGTACGGAAAATATGCAAAATATAATGATAAAGCAATTATACATAATAAAATATGGAAATGCAATCATAATTGCTGTGATAAAAGAAAAAGAAAATTGCGATGTGACGCTTTCATACGAATGGGTTGCAAAAAGATATTATTTACGAAAACGTTTAAACCTGTTTTAAGGCAAATGTAAACAGATTGTGAATAAAATTGTAAGAAAGCGTTAAAAAACAAGTTTTTAAACTGTGGAAATTATACAAAAATATAAAAGTTGAACAAAAAAAGAAAAAAATCTATTGCAAAACTATCCAAAGTGATATAGACTGTAATTACGAAAACGATTAAGAAATAAACGGGCTTGTTTCATGGAGTTATCGAAATCAAAGTCTGAAACAATGGGTCAGGGCATTAAGCAGACAACAGGTACATAACAGACAGTAGATACAGGGTATTAGAATATGAACCGTGGAGCAGCCGTAAGGGTAAGAAGAGACAGGAGCTTACAGTTATGGTATCAATGAAAGATATTTCGGCGGCGTGTGGCGTTTCCGTGGCAACTGTAAGCAAAGCACTGAACGATCACGGCGACATCGGCGCAGAGACCAAGAACCGCGTGAGGCAGGTGGCAAAGCAGATGGGATATTTTCCCAATTCTGCAGCGAAAGCGTTAAAGACGAACCGCACCCATAATCTGGGAGTGCTTTTCGAAGAGGAAGATCACAGCGGTCTGACGCATGACTATTTTGCATGTGTGCTGGACAGCCTGAAAAGTACAGCGGAGGAACAGGGATATGACATTACGTTTATTAACGGGTGCCGAACGAGACCCGGTCGGATGTCCTATCTGGAACATTGCAGGTACAGAGGTTTTGACGGTGTCATTATCGTATGCGTCAACTTCTATGATTCGGAAGTGCTGGAACTGGTAAGAAGTGATATCCCGACGGTTACGATTGATCATGTATTTAATAATGTATGCTCCGTGGTGTCGGATAACGTCAAGGGTATGCGTGAACTTGTACAACATATATATAGCAAGGGACACCGCAGGATCGCTTATATTCACGGGAAAAATTCCGAAGTGACGGTTACGCAGAGGAGGCTGGCCTCCTTTTATAAGACGGCGGAGGAACTGGGACTTCAGATTCCGGATGAGTACATAAAAGCCGCAGCGTACAGAGATACGAAGGCATCCGGTATTGCGACGGCGGAACTTTTGAAACTGAAGACGCGTCCCACCTGTATATTTTACCCGGATGATTTCGCCTGTTACGGCGGGATCAATGTGATCAAGGAACATGGCTTGTCCGTTCCGGACGACATCTCAGTCGTAGGATACGACGGGATCAGGATCGCAAGACATATAGAACCGAAGCTGACTACACTCAAACAGGATACGACACAGCTCGGCAGGAAAGCAGCCGAGAAAGTGATCAGCCTAATCGAACATCCGAAGACGACGCTGGTTGAACAGATCATCGTAGACGGAGAGGTGTATGAAGGCAGTTCGGTAGCCTGGTTAGTATAAGGCATTTATATCAGTTTACTGATAATAAAATAAATGCAGAAGCAAATTGATAGCAATATCAAAATTCTATTCTCAAAGGGAGGAAAAAATTTATGAAGAAGAAGTTACTTAGTGTAATTCTTTCAACCGCTATGATCGCAAGCGTGCTTGCAGGTTGTGGCAATGACACTGCAGCACCTGCACAGGATGCAGCACCTGCAGAAGACGCAGCTCCGGCTGACGACGCAGCACCGGCAGAGGATGCGGCTCCGGCAGAAGATGCAGAGGCACCTG
>CALGVA010000047.1 GCA_937920345.1 uncultured Lachnospiraceae bacterium | reverse complement strand
CCGGGAGACCACGGAAGTGGTGGAACGGATAGGAAAAGCAAGATAAAGATGTAAGGGGCAGGCGCTGCGGAGTAAATCTCCAAAACGCCTGTCTTCTTTATGCACTCCCAGTTGTAAAAAATGACGGTAAACTATGTTTTCTTTTGTTGTTTCCGCTTTCGTAAAATGCTCTGTTATTGTATGATTCATCATGTTTACATAATATCGCACTTCTTTTTTCTACAAATTGATCTCCGTGGCAAATAACTACAAGAGTTGACAGTAAATTATACTAGATATATAATAAAATAAAGTCAAAGATATAATTTTGCCAGCATATGTTAATTAAGGGCGTTGCTGCTAATGGATTTGGGGAATAGAAAAAGCGATTAAATAAATACAAAGGCGGGGATGGTGTGGAAAATATTATTATTTTTAAAATAGAACTGGGAAATGAAAGTATTGGTTTTGCGAAGGCGAGTAATTTTATTTCTAAGATGAACAAGGGTGAAAACATAAGTTTACAAGAAGTGCATGGTATTTCAACGCTCCGTTACAATGGAAAGACAGATGATTATAGGACTATTGCAGAATATACGGCACAGAACAAAGCACGTTTTAAGAGTATTTTGAAGCCGGAAAATTTGTCTGTCAGTAGCGAATATCAGATTTATTATTGCTTGTGGATAGAAAATGAATCACTGAAGGATATTGTAGACTTACAGTATGATTGCTTGATTAAAAAGTTTTTCAAAGAGGATAATATTTTTTCAGTGCTTAACGGGGCGCTGGATTTATATTTTAAGGCCTCTCATTATCTGTACAGCATCAGTTGTACAGATGATGATTTATATAACCGTATTTTCTATAAACAGCCAGGTGAGGATACGGGACGAATTAAATTGCAGCGGCTTCAAAAACAAAATGTAAGCAAACTTAATGATTTTGTGCCATTACAATATTTTTCTGAAGATCAAAGAGGATTCACAGAAAAATTGGAGCAGATTATTTCTGGGGAAAATATACAGAAAGCATTGATGGGAGAAAGCGAGCAAATAATTGTCTCGCCTGTTTTGCAGACGGGATTAGATATGCTGTGTAATGCTGTTGGTGACGTGACGGAGGAAAGAGCGAAGCAAATTGCCGAAATGCTTTGTAAAGGGGATATTTTTACATTTCTTCTGTTTGCCTATTCTTTTATGAATAAAAGATTTTGGAAGAAAACTGAAATGGGAGTTATTCGCTGGAATTATAATAGAGTCAGAGAGTGTGCGGCAGGATGTGAACAGTTGATTGAGAATATCGTTCATCATTCTACGACTAAGTCCGGATGTGTTTCTATTCGAGTACATGAACATAACTCGGTCTATCTTCGAGATCGGTATCAATTGGAAGAGGTTAAAGGCAGATTTATTGAAATTTTGATTACGGACTATGCGGGAAATAACATAAAGGGGAATCTTGCGGATAATTTCCGTATAAGACAAGGGGTGGAGGAGGAATTGAAAGAAACTGAGCCTGTTGATTTTTTGATGCCTGAATCGGAAAATAAGTCTCCAAAAAATGGAAGAGAAGCTCTTGTCAAATATTTACATCAATCAGACAATATTGGAAAACATGTCGGATTAAAAATATTTAGAAAAATTGTCGAGGATAATGAGGGAACTTTTGGATTTTATAGTCACCGCACGCACAATTGTGCCAAAGGAGAAAACTACCGATTTAGAGAATATAGCGAAAATTTATGTATGCCGGGGACAGGGTATACGGTACTTTTTCCGATAAAGCTAAAGAAACAGGAAAATGAAGAGATTCATCGTGCGGAAATCGGTATTGATTACAACCTTGATTTGAAAAATCAAATTGAGGAGTTTGCCAATGGCTATGCTTGTTCAGTAATCAGCGTTACCGAGAAAGAAATATCTTACGATAGTCAGACGGGGAAAGAAGAAAGGATTGCAGCATTAGCGGCACATTTATCGTTAGATAGATATCAAAATGACAGGAAACGAAGGATTATCTATGTGTCGGCGGCGGCATTGAGTGACAGGGGAGCAGAATACCTTTGTAAAGCGATATTAATTGCTGCAGATGGAGCAGAAATTCCGGATATTGTAGTTTATGACTGCACAAAAGGGTTTTTGTGTGTATTTCAGCAAACTATGGCAGTATATTTTGGTATGAAAGAGTTTTCATTAATTTATAGAAAACAAGAGTTCGTGATAGCGCTTTATACCAGAAAACCTATTGAGTGCTGCTTTATTATTCCCGGACATTACCATAGGACGGTACTTGCAAATCGAAAGAACTGTTATTTGGGGAGTGAATATGATGGAGTAGAGTGGTTGAGGCCTTATAGGAATATTTATCAAGATGAAGAAGAGGCAGTAGAAAGCAGCATTCCGCCGTATGATATTTTAAATGAAGTATATAGCGGAGAAACGTTGCAGACAATTTTTGAAATATACACAAAGCAAATTCTTGAAACAGATATTCAGAAAGAGGGGTTTGGTTGTAAAATTGATAACACTCATATGAGACTGGGTTCTACCATCCATATAGGAAGTTTTTACGAAGCTGAATTGTTGTTTTCAAATCGTTTGTTTGTGTCTAGATTTTCATATATCCTTGTCAAGGATATTTTGCAATCGCTACAGTTTGTAAATGCGCCAAAAGTCACGCTATACAGTTATGCGCTTTATTCGGAAACCTTGATTGTAGAGATCATAGATTTGCTGAGTGAAGTATTTTCAGATAAGGATATTGATTATGCTATTTTTGAGCGAGAGGCGGATCATAGGGAATTTTCTCATATAGATAGAATTCGTTACAGTAACAACCAGGAAACGGAAAATGACAGGAAGACATATTTTGCTGACAGAAAAATTATCTGTATTGTTCCGATCAATTCTACATTAAAAACGCATGAGAAAATGTTGAATCAGTTTGTCGAAAATAATGGTCAGAAATGTAGAGAAAATATTATCTTAAATTATGCTTTGATTTTGATAGGATCGAAAGGTCGTAACGATTATTGGACAATTGACGAAGGAGGGAAAACATTTACTTCAATAAAACTGGATATAAGTCCGTATCCGAAATTTTTTATCGCCATCAAGGTGCAGTATTGTGAAGCAAATCATTGTGAAATGTGCTTTCCGGAGGATTCGTTGGCGGAGACGCCTTTGGTAGAAGTGAACGCAGCATCGACGATTCCTAATCAGGCTATCGGATTGTATGGTGCGGTAGAATCAGAAGAGATTTCTTATGATACAATAAAGGCTGAAGAGGGAAAACTTTTGGTGTTAAAGGAGTCCTTGATCTATGCGCACACACAAAGAGGAGAGAATCACTTTCTGTATTATTTCAAGACAGATGAAATTTTTTTAAAGCAAAAGGAAAAAATAACTGAGTGGCTGGATGAAATTTCAAACTTGATCAAAGCCGATATGAATATATATCATATATTATTCTGTCCCTCCCACTTTAGCAATGCGGGATTTATAGAGTATATAAATCGGATTGTTTTTCATGAGGCGGCGTTGATTATTCGAGTTGATGTGGATAAAGAGTATCGAAGCAATATATGTGCAAAGTATTCCAATCTTGCGTTGCTGATCCGGCTTTTAGATACTGATAAAGGTGAAATGGTAAAGCTGTATTATGCGGATGACAGCATTATAACCGGGCGGACTTTTTTTAGGGCGAGAAGTCTTGTGTCCAGTATTATAAGCCGATATAGAAAGAAGAATAATGGTAAGGCTATCCGTATTTTTGAAAAAATATTTGTGTTGTTAGACCGTAATTCTTTCCAGAGCCGTTTACAATATGTTGGATACCAAGACGGGAAATTTAACAGTGGAGAACGATTGCAGGAAAGTTTTTTCGCATTTCGGACTTTGCGCATTTCATCAATGCGAAATCATGGTGATTCCTGTACTTTGTGTCAACTGGAGCGTGAGGCCGGTATTTTATATCGTGCATCGGCAACGAAACAGATGGCGGCCTATTGGAGGGAAGAGAATGAGAAATTTGGGGTCAAATCTTTAAAGGATGAAAAAGATAAAGAGGAGGAGCAACAGATACAGCTGAATCAGAAGGTTGGAGAAGAAGATCCGAAGGAGAAGGCGTTTCGGCGAATGTTCTGTTGCCATATGGCAACGATTGCACTGGCGGAAGAAAAACACGGAAATAAGAAAGAAAATGCGGTACAATGTCTGCTGGATCTGTTGACTACAGATTATACGGGAAGAAAGATAAAACAGGGACAGGAGACGGCGTTCGAGTATTTTATATCATATTTAAAAATTATATCAAGACCCTTTTTGGTGTTTGGTAAAAGCACAAAAGAGGTCGTTTTTGACGTGCTTCTAATGTTGGCAGAGGAGCTATTGGGAAGAAAGCAGGACGCTGATAGATGGAAAGAAGCAGGAAAAATATACATAGTGGAAAATGAAGAGCGCGTGCGGAATATGTTGGGCATTATACAAGCTGATTTTACAACAAAGCAGCGTCTGGATTTGTTAAAAGTATTGATGAAGCAGATTACGGAAATGAAAGGGAATTATTTTATTAGAAGCGAAAATATACACGCTTTAACAATATTTGCGGCTAAGTATACGGAAAGGGAGAGAGAGTCGTTATATGATAGATTTTTGCAGCAGACCAAAAAACTTTTGGGCGTCAGTTCGGACACAAGCAAAAGCGCATGGTTTAGTCGCGAACTTTGCGGAAAAGAGCAAGGTCTTGGTTTAGAGGAGCATATAGGGGGAAGACTCCTATTGGAGAATACGCGGGCGTTTTATGACGGTTTAGAAAAACTATGCAGAAAAAAGGGAAATGTATCTTTGCAGGAGGAGCTTGAAAAGGCTCAATACAGAGATTTCCGTTCGGTACTAACAGATATCGGTTTATACGACGATGGAACAAAGTGTTTTTTGAAAGAAAAAGAAAATGAGGTGCAGGCAGGGGTCGACCTTCTGGCGCTTTGCAAGAAAAGTATTGAAATGAAGGGACAAGAACTGTCGGATAGGAAAATAGAGGAGATTTGCCAGGATATTGTCGATTTAATGAATAAAATATTATGTGCGGAAGAAGTTAAACTGCTGTTGGAATGTCCCATGGAGTGTGACAAGTGGGAGGATTCTGTACGAGCGGAATTTAACGAGTTGGTTGAGCAGTATAAAGAGGTCTGGAAAGAGGAGGAACTGGAAGCGCTTAAGTATGAATTGGAAAATCGTAGGGAATATCTTGTGATTGCAGATAGCGCAAAAAAAGATGGATTCAGGGACTGGTTTATTGAAGGGGCGGCGATTGATGTTGCGGAAAGATTAAGAAATTATCGCAATGAGGCCGAAAAGGAAAAAATTTCAGGACTTTGTGTAGATAAAGAAAGCGGGAGCCTGGTTTGGGAGATCGGTAATTCAAATTCCGGTCAGAAGAACCAGAGAAGACTGTTAGTATATGCCAAATTTAGGGAGATCAGGTATCCAGACGCATGGTATAAAATACGCAATCTGTTGTGCTTGAGAGACCAACTGAATCAATCTGTGTTTAACGAAGCGGTCATTGATTATTTGTTTGAATTGATGTTGGCGGATGAGAAGGGCATGTTGTATGGATTGGACAGGGCGCATACACATACGAAAGAAGATGTGCGCAGTGCGCAGGTTCATGCTCTGACCATGGAGCAGGGAGAATATAGATCTTTTGTTTTGTCATTGCTTTCGGATTTACAGGTAAGTCGGGTATACAGAGAGAGTATGAAAGAAGACTTTTATCAGAGGATAGTATCTTTATATGGTCATTCATGTGGGGAAATTTTTTCTGCTTGCAAGGAAGGAGGATCGTTAGCGGTAGTAGATCAGAAAGACCCGGGCAGATGTGTTTATTTGTATCTTGAATTTCCGGAAAACACTCAGTGCAGGATGAAGGGATGTAAACTGGGATGGGACGAGGAGTTTCTTTGTTATGGAACGGCAAATGGAGCAAATGATGTGGGTTTGTTGCTATGGGCAATCATTACGAATGCGGTGGGCGTAGGAAGGGGGATTAGAGAGCAGGATAAAGAACATGATGGGGCGGAAAAGGTAGTCGTATACTTAATGAAAACGGAAGATGGGAATTTGAGAATTGCAAATAAGTGTACTGATATGGAGCGTTCGGTTGAAGAGACTAATATGAAATTGAGATATCCGCCTAAAAGAGATGACGGAATTTCTCTTTGGAGCATGTCAAGATTTGTGAAAGGCATGGTTGCAACGCTCCTAAATAATAGGATATACAAAGTGAGAGAATCTCTTGACAAATCTCAGTCCAATGCAAATGTCAGGGAGGTAATCGATGCTTTCAGAGTTCAACTTGAAAAACTCATGGGAGGAGAGTATGATGTAAAAGTAGGAATCGCTAGAGAAGATGATGTGCAATACTTCTATGTAGATATCCCTATTTTGATGGAAAAATATGCGGAATTTAGTGATTGTTTGAGAAAGGGGTAGAAAATATGAGAGTAATTATAGTGGATGACAGACCGTATCTCATGTGGGAGACAGTGGAAAAGTTAAAAGGCATGAAGGTTGATACGATTGTCCTGCTGTACTTTAAGGGTTCTTACACATATAGATCTGAAAAGGATGTCGAAATTGAAGAAAAATGTGCGGAATTGGATATACAGCTTGATTCGACAGATAAAAAAATGGAACTTACGAATTTACTGGATAAGTATTATGCGGATAAAGATACGCTACTTTTTATTGATTATAATCTAGGTGATATAGATACATTTGAAGAGAGAGTTGATATTATTTATGCGAAAGAAAAGCAACAGCAGAAAGAGGATTTTCGCATATGGTTTTATACCGCAACAGGTATAGATACAGTTAATAAACTAAACAGAATTTTTAATAATCATACGATTCCGGTTGTGAAATTTATACCGCAGGATTATATTCTGAAACTTGATTATGATTATATAGAGCATAGTATTTTGAAGGGGAATACATGACATAAGAGGTGGACTGAGTGGAACTGTATTATTATACAAATGTTGAAACCATGCGCTTTATTCTTCAAGGGGCTAATATCTACGCGACAAATCTCGGATATATGAACGATGCGGAGGAATATGCGAATGGAGTGAGGGAATTACGGGATATATTTAATGAACGAAAGGGTAAAGAACTTATTACTCAGGCAATGCTTCAAGAGGTGTTGGAAAATGAAATTACGAGTTATTCGATTTCGTTTTCGGAAGCGCGTGATCTATTAAGTCAGTGGTCCATGTATGCCGGAGAATCTGGTGTAAGTCTAAAGATGAGTTTTTCCGGTGCGGAGGAGTATCGGACATATCCGGACAATTGTGATGGATTCAAAGAACGAAAACGAGAAAAAGTGCCGGATGCAGTAACTATACAAAAGGTGTATTATTGTACTAAAACGGCAATGGAAGAAAAGGAATACCAAAAAATTGCCGATGAGATTTGGGGTGAGACGGGAGCAAAAATAAAGGATATTGACGACGAATATCCTGCGTTATGGAAACAGATGGCGCCTTTTGTGAAAAGAGCTGAATTCAAAGCCGAAGCAGAGCATCGTCTTGTGTTCAATATGGCGGAATGGGAGCAACCATTCCGAGTTGACTATCGTAATGCCCAGAATGTTTTAAAACCGTATCTGGACATAGAATGCGCAGATGGCTGGCCGGTCCATGAAATCGTGGTTGGTCCGGGTTTTAATCAGGATGTTGTGTTTCAGAGTATCTTGCATTTTTTGAATCATGCGCGGCTGACGGTTCCGAGACTTGATGGTCCACAATTTCGTGAGCGATGTGATGAGTATTTCAGACTGTGTGGAGTTTTTCCGAAGGAAGCTGATGAGATTTGGACGGAGTGCAAAAAACGCTTTGATAATGCGGCGGCTAACCATTATAGTAATTTCAAGAATATACGATACGATATGCTGAAGGAAGTTAAAGCAGATGATCCTTTTCGGGAACAACTTCGTAGACGAGAACTTACAAAAAGAGGAATTATTCTGAGTTGCTCTCGCATACCATATATATTTTAGCAATTAGTCATGAAAAAGTATTGAAGAAAAAAACTACAGGAAAGTGCAAAGTCTCTGATTGATTATAGACTTTGCACTTTTTTACAATTTGCTGCGATTTTAGGTTTAACTGTAAAGCATATACAATTTGTAAGTGATCCTTTGCCGGTTTTGCAGGGGGACGTTTTCAGGGTATGTAACAACCAACATTTTGCCTACGATTTACGTATATTTTCTGCCTGATTTTCAAGGTATTTTCCTTGCAAACCAATCGCTGATTTTATATAATAGGGACAAGTGCTGGAATAGCATTTGGGCTAAAGTACAGCAAAACATATAAGGAGGGAAAGTATGAAAGAAGTAAAGAAGAGAATGCTTCGGCGGATTATGGCGGCAGCGTTATCGCTTGCCATGGTCTTTTCCAGTGTGCAGACCATGCCGGGTCTGTCTATGACTGCATTGGCAGCCGAAAGCACTCCGGAGACACCTGACTTGGCGGAATCAACCGTCGAAACCGGTGATTCCGATCAGACAGAAGTGCAAGCCCCGGCGGCAACCGAGGGAGAAGATGCTTCGGGGAAGGAGGATTCCACAGAGGATTCTAATGGATCTGAGGCAGGAGATGCAGCAGGAGATAATGCAGATACACCCGATGAGGGTGATAATGCAGAAGCTCCTGATACATCTGACGAGGGTAATGGAGCGGAAACGCCAGATATACCCGATAACGGTGAAGGAACGGAAACACCCGACACATCTGATGATGGAGCGATGACTCCTGAGACGCCTGAGGAAGGTGACGTACCAGGAACAGATGTTTCCGGTGAAACCGGGACGGATGCAGCGGAGGCGGAAGAAGTAACGCTCAAACTGCATTTCAAGAACACGGAGAACTGGGCGAAAGTATATATTCACTGTTGGGTTGATGGTGGCGGCGATCTTACAAGATGGCCAGGTGATGAGGTTCAGCCGGATGCTGAGCATACGTCGTGGTATACGTATACACTGACGAAGACTAAGGAACAGAAAATTGGATATATTTTCAATAGTGGTGCGGGAAGCCAGACGGCTGATTTATATGTAGAGGCAACGGTCGAAGGCGATACATATGAGGCGTGGGCTGTCTGGCCGGAAGGTGCAACTGGGAAACCGGGTGCTGATGAGATTGTAACAACCACGCCGCCTGCTGACTGGAGCGGTTCCGAGGACCCGGGTGACAAGGTTGTCAGTCCTGAGGTGAACGGTAAAGAGGTAACATTCCGTTATAAGGATGAAGCGGCAAATGAAGTATATGTAGCGGGTACCATGAATAGCTGGAGCACGACGGCGGATAAGATGGTAAAGGGAGACGACGGGGTATTTTCTCTTACCAAGACGCTGGATATGGGTGCGCATGAATATAAGTTTGTTGTTGACGGTGAGTGGATAAATGATCCAAATAACGGTCAGACAGCAGCGAATGGCAATAACCTTGTAGTCGTAACCGGAATCTATGATGAAGAGATCGATGTTACGAAGGGCGAGCCGAACAAACTTCCGGCAAAATTACGCAGACTGACGGAAGACGGTGAGACAGATGAGTATGTAGCTGTAACCTATGCGACGAAAGAGGCTTCCGTTGCGGGCGTAACGATTGAAGGTAACCAGATTACCATCAGCGCCGATTATGCGGAAGAGACTTTAGAACTGACAGCAACTGCAACAGTGGGAGAGAAGACGGAAACAGGAACACTGACGCTCAATATTGTTGCGACCAAGCTTACGAGTCCTGAGGTACAGGGAAATAAAGTTACATTCCGCTATCAGGATGCTGATGCAGCAAAGGTATCAGTCGTATATGGTGATGACCTGACGACAAAGGAAATGACTAAGGCTGCTGACAGCGATGTGTTTAGCTGTGAGGTAGAGTTAGCGGCAGGCAAATACCTGTATCAGTTCGATGTAGACGGCACGAAGAAGAAAGACCCGAAGAACATCCGCACCGAGAAGGGCAAGAGTGTCGTATATGTGGCAGGTCTTTCTGTTGCAAAGTTTAATGTAGCTAAGAATAAGACCACCATCCTGCCTGAGCAGATGACTATGCTGACAGAAGAGGGTGAAGAGACTGAGGTAGATGTAACTTATGCGCTTAAGGCTGATGTTGCCGGCGTGAGCATCGATGCAGCGGGCAAGGCAATTACAGTAGGTGATTATACAGGCGCGATCGAGCTGACTGCTAAGGCTACGGTTGATACGCAGGAGTATACTGTGGATCTGACTGTGAATGCGGTTGAAGACACGAACAAGATCACCATGAATCTGCACTATCACAGAGCAGACAATACCTATGATGACTGGCATATCTGGGGCTGGATGACCGGTGCAGGCGGAGCATGGTGTGAGTTTACCGCAGGCACTGATGAGGTAGTTTACACCAGAGAGTTCGAGGATGCCCGTGCGGTGGATGCTTTCAACTATATTATCACTAAGGGTGAATGGGCAGACAGAGAGGATTTTGGAGACCGTCTGGTAGATCTTTCGGATATCCTCTGCGGTACGGTTGACTTCTATGTGGAGTCCGGTGAGAAAGAGGGCACCAGAGTGCTGGGAGAAGACGTACTGACTGGTGCGAAAGTATTATCTGCAGCATATGACAAAACAACAAAGAATATCATTAATGTAAAAACTGGTCTTCCGATTGTCGGAAGTATTGATGGCGTATTTACTGTAACTGCTAACAGTGAACCAGTGTCTGTTACGAAGGTTACTGCTGATGAGAATGTTTATGCAATAGAAGTAGAGGCGGATCTCTCGACAGTAGAAGAACAGTCTAAGAGCTGGGTGCTTAACTTCGACGGACATGACTATAAGATCAATATGCCCAGCGCATATTCTTCGGAGGCGTTTGAAGAGAAGTATACTTACACAGGCAATGATCTGGGTGCAACCTGGACAAGTGACAAGACTACTTTTAAGGTATGGGCGCCTACGGCGGATCAGGTAGAAGTATTCTTATATGATTCCGGTGTAAAGGGAGAAGGCGAGCCTGAAAAGATTGAGATGACCGCTGGCGAGCAGGGCGTGTGGTCAGCAGAGAAGGCCGGCGATATACAGGGTAAGTTCTACACTTACAATGTAACGATCGGCAGTGAGAGCAAAGAGGCATGTGACCCTTATGCCAGAACAACGGGCGTGAACGGCGACCGTGCTATGGTAATTGATCTGGACGCTACAGATCCGGAGGGATGGGCAGGCGATGCAGGCCCGAATGCGACCAGTTATACAGATTCCGTGATTTATGAGCTTCATGTGAGAGATTTCTCCATTGATGAATCTTCCGGAATTACGAACAAAGGTAAGTTCCTGGGTCTGACCGAGAAGGGTACCACGAACAGCGAAGGACAGACGACAGGTCTGGATTATCTGGTTGATCTGGGTGTGAATTATGTTCATTTACTGCCTTCTTATGATTATGCGACAGTAGATGAGACGAAACTGGATACACCGCAGTATAACTGGGGATATGATCCGAAGAACTACAACGTACCGGAAGGCTCTTATTCGACAGATCCTTATAAGGGAGAAGTCCGTGTAAACGAAATGAAGCAGATGGTGAAAGCGCTTCATGATAATAACATTAATGTTATTATGGACGTGGTATACAACCATGTATATTCCGGAGATGATTTCTGCTTCAATCAGATTGTACCGCAGTATTTCTCCAGAGTTGATGACAGCGGTAAGTATTCTAACGGTTCGGGCTGTGGCAACGATACGGCATCCGAGCGTTCGATGGTTAAGAAGTATATCGTAGATTCTGTTAATTACTGGGCAGACGAATATCATATCGACGGTTTCCGTTTCGATCTGGTAGGTCTGTTGGATACAGAGACGGTTAATGAAATTGTAAGTACTGTTCATGCGAAACATCCGAATGTGATCTTCTATGGTGAAGGCTGGGATATGACTACCGAAGTAACGAAAGACGGTTATACCATGGCAACACAGAAGAATTCAGCACAGACACCTGGTTTTGCTTATTTCAGCGATAACATGCGCGACATGCTGAAAGGAAGTGTTTTTGAGGCTGAAGGTGCAGGATTTGTTTCCGGAGCAGCAGGAAAGGCAACAGATGTTGTAAATAACTTCATGGCAAATCCGGGCTGGAGCAGTGACCCGACCCAGATCGTGAATTACGCTTCCTGCCATGACAATTACACCTTATGGGATAAGCTGCAACTTTCTACAGATGTAAGCGAAGCGGACAGAATTAAGATGAATAATCTTGCCGCTGCAATCTATATGACGGCGGAAGGCATACCGTTTATCCATGCAGGTGAGGAACTGTTAAGAACGAAAGTAAAGGAAGATGGAAGTCTTGAACATAACAGTTACAATTCTCCTGACTCTGTAAACAGTATTAAGTGGGATGACCTTAATGATGCAACATATCGAAAGGTAAGAGATTACTATAAAGGTCTGATTGATTTCCGTCAGAATCATCCTGCATTGAGACTGTCATCTGCACAGGATGTGAAGAATAACGTTAAGTCTAAAGTACTTGGCGACCAGACAGTAATGTTTGTCATTAATGGTAAAGGCAGTGTAAGCGGTGAGATTTCTGATGAAATCGTAGTAGTCTTTAATGCTGCTACGTCTGAGCAGACCGTTGATTTATATGCAAATGGTGCAACAGAAGGAACATGGCAGGTTTGCATCAACGAGAAGAAAGCAGGCACGAGAGAACTGGCTAATGTAACAGATGGTCAGATAACTGTAGCACCGATATCAGCAATGGTTCTGGTAAAGGGTGGAGCAGATGCACCTGATCCGGATGAGATGGATAGAGGCTATCAGGTAACCTTCGACTACAACTGTGACGAACTCGCACCGGTGACAATCGAAGTAGAGC
>CALGVA010000046.1 GCA_937920345.1 uncultured Lachnospiraceae bacterium | reverse complement strand
TTCTTGGATTTGCAGGGTATTCCCCAAACATCTCAACAAATCGGGATTTGATTAGATTGTCAATTTCCTCAATTTGATGTTTTCTTTTGTTTTTAATTTCGGTAATCATGTTTAATTTATCAACAATCTGTCTCTGTTCTTCTATATTTCTTTTTGGAATAAACATTTTACGCATGGCTGACTGTGTTAGCTTTTGTCTGGTTGCTCCATTAACCATACCATCTATTTTATAAAACATAAGCGAATAGCACAAATAGTCTACGTCTAATCCCTTTTTGGGTTTAAGTACATGTGCATGGTTATTAACCCAACATTTTCCAGAAACTCTATATGCAATGGGTTTATTCTTTGAGCCAAAATTCCCACCATCTTCTGCCAGTAAAACTAACTCATCATCAAAAATGTAGCCTGCAACATAATCCTGTATTCCATTAGCGCCATAATATGGATATTTACCCGATTCTCTATCCGCCGATGTAATTGGAACTCGCATAAAATCCAAAATATCACAACAATCCTCCAGTAATATCATTTCCATCTACTTCATCCCCACACCTCTAACAAATCACGCTATTTGCTCTTTTACCGCCTCTAATTCATACAATGTATCCGGATCAATGTCGATACACTTAGAATTATCTCTATTCCCAGACACATCCCATGCTAAAGTATCATTCATTATAGTACATGCATTCATAAAAAAAGCAATTTCTCTTAAAACGCCAAATGCCTCTTTCTCCAACAATGGTTTCACATCATAGCAGACAATTTTACCATCTTCAAAATATACATATACTGTATACTCCTCTGTCGGAACAACTTGAACAATTTTCGGAAACATGTTTGCTTCTCCTTTCCTACATCAAAGGTGCAATTTCATTAAGCGGGCGTCCTTCTTTCGCCAATTCCCAATTCTGCATTAATTCATCTTGGTGCAATACACACCACGCCAATACTAACTTTAGCTGTCTTGATGGCAAAGCACCTTTCATGACCCTTGCCTCATTAATTTCCACTAACGCCTTATTTCCATTATACTCAGCGTGGAAATGTGGTGGATTATGGTCATCATAACTCTTATTCCGAAAAACAGTGCTATTTCCGGCATTTTCTTTCCTCCATTACATCCTCACAAATCTTGAATTCTAATAATAGGCAATCCTTCTGCACCTCTGTCCTCTGGCTTGAAAGCATAACCATTTATATTATGTTGCAACATCGCCTAAGCGAATTAAATCTACCATTTACTTCTTCTCCTTCTGCTGCTGAACAAATTGCTTTTTTATACGCTGGACGCCCTCAGAATTTTTCCAGTTTTAAACCCTATCCAAGTAAAATAACGTTCAATTGCTCCTTCAAAGCCGGCAAATCTTT
Source organism: uncultured Lachnospiraceae bacterium (assembly GCA_937920345.1). Classification (GTDB taxonomy): domain Bacteria; phylum Bacillota; class Clostridia; order Lachnospirales; family Lachnospiraceae; genus UBA3282. The sequence goes on along the minus strand of CALGVA010000046.1, from coordinate 64,664 downwards.
CTGAACTGTATAGTAAACATCTTCCATTCTCAACGTCTGATACTTATGCGCCGTAATATCTCGCATTCCCGCAATAGCTTTCCACGGTACTTTTGGATATTCTTTTCGGGTTTCTTCTGTAATGTTTTTTACTAATTCCCCTATATTTAAAACCGTCATGCTGATTGCCCTCTTTAACTTTTCATCAGCTAAGAAATCCTTTAACTCTGTCTTGCCCATCATATCCATTCCAACATCGATTTCTGATAAAATCTTTTGTATGATAATCTGATCCCTATGCAACATACAGTTCTATCTCCTTCCCAACCTCAATTAAATCCCCTTCTCTGATCGGGCCATGTATAATATCCACTTCCAATCCTAAGATTTCCTCTAGACGCACTCTTATGTCAGATAACGTAAAAAGTGAAATTGGTTCATAAAACTCCATAATCAAATCCACATCGCTATTTTCCTGATTTGTTTCTTCTGCCCGCGAACCAAAAAGGACAACCCTTCTTACCGGATATTCCTTTACAACAAGCAACACTTTTTCTTTTATGATATCGTTACTCATCCTGATCACTCCTTTCGCCGCCATCCCCACAAATCTAAATTTGCCTACTTGACAAGCAGCTTCTTAAGCTCAGCCATCTCCGCCTGTATCTGCGTCTCCAATTGCTCTATACGCCCCAAAATAACATCTGTAGGCTCATACTCCACCTTCTCATACACAACCTCTTTGTACTTATTAATAGAAAGGTCATAATCGTTAGAGACAATTTCTTCCACCGGCACAAAAAAACTCTGCTCAGTCCTTGCCCGCTCAGTCTCAGCCTCCAGATTATGAAATCTGTTAATAATATCCGGGATATCACAATCCGAAATTTCCTGCCTCTTATCATCCAGACTGTAACCGTCAGCTTTCATATCGTAGAACCATACCTGATCCGTCCCACCAGAGCCGGTCTTTGTAAATACAAGGATCGCCGTCGAAACTCCCGCGTAAGGCTTAAACACCCCACTCGGCATAGAAATCACTGCGTTCAGCTTATTATGCTCCAGAATTTCTTTTCTAATCTCTTTATGCGCATTACTGCTGCCAAACAGTACACCATCCGGTACAATCACTGCCGCTCTGCCGCCCTTTTTCAAAATACGTAAGAATAATGCAAGGAAAAGCAACTCTGTCTTTTTAGTCTTAGTAACTTTAAGCAGATCAGCTGACACTGCCTCATAGTCAAGGCTTCCCTTAAAAGGAGGATTTGCAAGTACCAGACTATATTTCTCAATATCGGCATTCTGCTCCGACAAACTGTCCCGATAAGAAATGTTCGGATTATCTACACCATGCAAAAGCATATTCATAGCGCCGATCCGAAGCATGGTCCTGTCCATATCATTTCCATAAAACATGTTATTATTGAAATGATCACGCAGCTGCGCGTTAAGAAACATATCCGCATGATGATCCCGCAGATACTGCTGTGCTTCAATCAAAAATCCTGCACTACCCATGGCCGGATCAATGATAATGTCCTCCGGCTGCGGTTTGACTAAGGCAACCATCATTTTAATGATATGTCTCGGGGTTCTGAACTGCCCATTCGTTCCCGCCGTTGCAACCTTTGACAGCAAATACTCGTACAAATCACCTTTGGAATCTTCATCACCAAGTTCTAATCTGTCAATTCCATCTACGATTTTAGAGAGCATTGCCGCAGTCGGAATCTTAAAAATCGCGTCACCCATATAACGTGCGTATGCGGAATCCCCGTCTTGATGTAAATTTTTAATAAACGGAAACACGCCATTTGCAACAGTTTCATACATTTTCTCAGCAGAACCCAGATTCTTAAATCTACTCCATCTGTACTTCTGGCATTCATCCGGAAACATAGACTCGAATGGTACTCCCAGAAAATTAGCCTCATTCTCTTTTGTCGTCTCAACATCATCTAACTGTTTTATAAAAAGCAGATAAGTAAACTGTTCAATCACATCTAAGGGATTTGTTATCCCGCCCGTCCAGAATGTTTCCCATATTCTGTCTATCCTGTTCCGTAAATCACCAGTAATCATACCGTTCTCCGTTTTTGTAGTATTATTGCCCATGCACCAATGCGTAGCGCTAAACAGTTTCTCTTGTATTATTATAGTAGCACAATCCTCTACACATTTCATTAACTTCTTGCAGGCATGTTTCACTCCGATAACAGCCCATCCTTCGACTACGCCGTCCCGTCTGGTGCACATAAAATACTTCAAATTCACATTTTGGCGCCCGCACAACTCGTAAAATCACACACAAAGCGTTTTTACTCGCAAAATGGCATAGACCAACTGTAATGCGCCCAGACTTCATGAAAAAAACGGACAATGATATATATCAAAGTCCGTTCCGTACATTTTCAATCATTTCGCAACCAGTGGTCATCCCGCTCCGGCTGTCTGTCAGTTCTCTCCCATTTTCAGAAGCTTTGCCGCCTGATCCGCTGCGATACATGCATCGATGATCTCCTGAATATCCCCGTTCATCACCTTATCCAGCTTATAGATCGTCAGGTTGATCCGGTGGTCGGTGACGCGTCCCTGGGGGAAGTTATAAGTCCTGATCTTCTCGGAGCGGTCGCCCGTACCGATCTGGCTGCGGCGTAGTTCCGCTTCCGCGTCATGCCGCTGCTGCTGCTCGATATCATAAAGCTTCGCCTTTAAAAGTGCAAAAGCCTTCGCCTTATTCTGAATCTGGGATTTCTCCGTCTGGCTGTATACCACGATTCCCGAAGGATAGTGCGTCAGACGAACTGCGGAATCGGTCGTGTTGACACACTGCCCGCCGTTTCCGGACGCACGCATAACGTCTATACGTATGTCCTTATCCTCGATAACAATATCAATGTCCTCGTCTACTTCCGGCATTACTGCCACGCTGATGGTGGACGTATGGATACGTCCGCCGCTCTCCGTCTCCGGCACACGCTGCACGCGATGCACGCCGCTCTCATATTTCAGTACAGAATAAGCGCCCTGTCCGGTCACCATGAAGGTCACGCTCTTCATGCCGCCGATGCCGATCTCTTCCACTTCCATGGTCTCCACTTTCCAGCGTCTGCCCTCGGCATAGTGCACATACATGCGGTAGATTTCCGCCGCGAACAACGCCGCCTCGTCACCGCCCGCACCGGCACGGATCTCCACGATAACATTCTTCTCATCATTGGGGTCCTTGGGCAGAAGCAGTATCTTCAATTCGTGCTCCAGTTCTTCCACGCGCTTCTTCGCGCCGGACAGTTCCTCCTTGAGCATCTCCCGCATATCCTCATCGGACTCGCTTTCCAGCATGGCAAGCGAATCTTCGATATCCTGATTACATTTCTTATATTCTTTATAGGCATTCACGATCGGCGTCAGATCGCTCTGTTCCTTCATGAGTGCACGAAAACGCTCCTGATTGTCCGCAACAGTCGGCTCGCTCAGTTCGTTCATGATCTCCTCAAATTTTCTCAGCAGATCTTCTAATTTATCAAACATAATTTCCTCCATACTTCTCTATCGTCATGACACCTGATGTCACAGGCCAGATAAACCGGCTTCACTTACAATCTATACTCGCCATACACCACTCTGTCGAGTCCGGCATAATCCTTCACCACTTCCACTTCGCGGTATCCCGCCTCTTCCATAAGCTTTCGTACCGCTTCCCCCTGATCGTAACCGATCTCGAAGAAAAGCATTCCCTCCGGATTCAGATACGCGCCTGCCTGCGCTATGATCTCCCGATAGAAATAAAGTCCGTCTTCCTTCCCGTCCAGCGCCGGGTGCGGTTCGTAATCCTTTACCTCTGGCATCAGGGTATCAATAACATCCGTTCTTATATAAGGAGGATTCGACACGATGATGTCAAATCTCTCTGCGGTGTCTATATTCTCAAACAAATCACTCTGTATCCATGTAACGTCCGTTCCGGGAACTCTGCCTGCATTCTCCCTCGCAGTCTGTAAAGCCGCCCCGGAAAAATCAGTCCCGACTCCCGTACAGCCGTTTGAATAATGCAGAAGGCTTAACAGAATACAGCCCGAGCCGGTACACAGGTCCAGAATCCGCATACCGTCGTGAAGACGGCGCATGACTTCCTCCACCAGTATCTCCGTGTCCTGCCGGGGGATAAGCACATTTTGATCTACCTGAAAAGTCAATCCCATAAATGCCTGTTCGCCCGTAATATACTGCAACGGTATCCGCTTCCTGCGCTTCTCGATACAGTCCCGATACCGGTCATATTCCTCCGCCGACACCCTGCGGTCTCCATGCACAAGCAGCGTATTCCGATCCGTGCCACAGCAAAATTCGAGTAAAAGCCTCGCATGCTCCGCAGCCTCTGCCACCTCTGCCTGCTTCAGCCGCTCCTCGCCCCACCGGTATATCTCCCGGTAAATTACTTCCTCATTATATAACATACGTTATCACCATTGATCCGTTTTCGCCCGGTATACACGGTCTGCAATCCTGTCTGTCACGCATTTTTTGTATGCACAGCGTATCTTGCTGTCCGCAGAACTTTCCCGTATCCGGTCAGCCTGCGGCTTCACAGTACCTTATTCTTCCCCGTCAGGTTCCCGCTTATCTTCATCGTCGATCAGCCACGATTCGTCCACCTCATAACCGAACGCTTCATATAAATATGCTTTCCAGTCGAAAACTGCCTCCACTGCGGCAATCGCAACTTCCACCATGCTCTCGTCCGGTTCTCTGGTCGTCAGCCTCTGCAGCCACATGCCCGGCGCCGAAATGATCCTGACCAGAATGTTGTTGCTCCTGCCCGCCAGACGGATGATTTCATAGGATATTCCGGCAATCACCGGAATCAGCGCGATCCGGGTAAGCACACGGTACACCGGATTCTCCACCCTGATAAAGAAAAACAAAACCACGCTGACAAACATAACGAAGAGCATGAAACTCGTTCCGCACCGCTTATGCTGCTTGGAACTCTTCATGACATTGCCCACGGTCAGCGGGCGTCCCTTCTCAATACAGTTGATACATTTATGCTCCGCGCCGTGATACATATAGACACGTCTGATATCCTTCATCAGCGATATGCTCAGCACATACCCCACAAAGATCACGATACGCAGCACGCCTTCTATGATCGCCATAAACGAAGCGCTTCTGATATATTCCTCAAAAAGCGAGGTCACATAGTAAGGCAGTACCATAAAAATGCCTATGGCAAGCGCAAGCGACAAAATCATGACAATGGCGCTGAATACTTTATCCGCCTTGTCTTTGAACAGCCTGTTAAACGCCTTGTCCGCCGCCGTCTCTTTCGCGTCGGCTTCCTCATAGAATTTAGAAGAAAAATCAAGGCTTCTCATACCGAGAACCAGCGAGTCAATAAACTGGAATATACCGCGTACAAAAGGAATATTCAACAGTTTACTGCCATGCACAATACTGTTGTAATGTTCGACCTCAACCTCGATCTCCCCGTTCGGCTTCCTCACCGCCACGGCATACTGCTCTTTATTCTTCATCATAATACCCTCAAGAACCGCCTGCCCGCCGATTCCGGAGTATTTCATATTCTTTCTCTTAGCCATAATGTGTTGTTCCTCATTATTTATGTTTGCTCCCATCCTGAATGAATGCCCGCCAAACGCGACATTTCTTCCGGGATGCCGTATTCAGACATCCTGATAAAACACTATGTCTTGTTATCAGAAAAGGTTGAGATATGCACCTCAACCTTTTTGTACAAAACTTATTTGCTTTCCACACCGTATTTCTTATTGAACTTATCAATACGTCCACGAGCCTGCGCTGCTTTCTGCTGCCCTGTGTAGAATGAATGGCATTTGGAACAAACTTCCACGTGAATCTCGGGTTTTGTTGAACCTGTCACGAATGTGTTACCGCAGTTACATGTTACTGTCGCCTGATAATACTCAGGATGGATTCCTTCTTTCATTCTATTACCGTACTCCTTTCTACATCTGCTTTCAAAATGTAAACAGGCGTTACCGCCGTTATTTTCTCATCCCATGCCGCCGCAAACCGACAGCTTTTATATTGTAGCATAGGACTTTCAGCTATGCAAGCCTTTTATTAAAGAAATTTCATCTTCTTGACCATGTTGACAACCTCAAAATTATTCTTCGTTCTGGCAAACATATCCAGAATCTTCTCCACAGCCTCGTCCGCCTTCATGCCGTTTAGCGCCTTACGGATAATGTTGATCGCCTCCAGTTCATCCGGCGTCAGCAGCAGATCCTCCCGCCTGGTACTGGACTTCGGAATATCGATAGCCGGGAACACACGCTTCTCGGATAATTTACGATCCAGCACCATCTCCATGTTACCGGTTCCTTTAAATTCCTCATAAATAACGTCGTCCATCTTGCTTCCCGTCTCTACAAGCGCCGTAGCCAGAATCGTCAGACTGCCGCCCTCCCTCATATTACGCGCAGCGCCGAAGATCCTCTTGGGCATATGTAACGCCGCCGGATCAAGACCGCCGGACAATGTACGTCCGCTGGGCGGCACAACAAGGTTATATGCTCTGGTCAGACGGGTGATGCTGTCCAGGAGGATCACCACGTCTCTGCCATGCTCCACCAGCCGCTTCGCACGCTCGATCACCATCTCCGATACTCTCTTGTGGTGCTCCGGCAGTTCATCAAATGTTGAATAGATAACTTCCACATTAGGTCCTTCGATCGCTTCCTTAATATCCGTCACTTCCTCCGGACGCTCGTCGATCAGCAGAATGATCAGGTGGGCATCGGGCGCTGTTCTGGTCAGGGATTTCGCAACCGCTTTTAATAAAGTAGTCTTACCTGCCTTAGGCGGCGATACGATCATTCCTCTCTGCCCTTTGCCGACAGGGCTGATCAGATCCATGATCCGCATGGCTACAGACGCTCCCGGTGTCTCCAGTTTCAGTCTCTCATTCGGGAAAATAGGTGTCAGATTCTCGAAATTCGGTCTGCGCATGGCGATTTCCGGCGGATACCCGTTGATCGACTTCACATACAGAAGCGCGCTGAACTTCTCATTCTGTGTCTTAACTCTCGTATTGCCCTCTAAAATATCACCTGTTTTTAAACCAAAACGGCGAATCTGGCTGGGCGCAACATAGACGTCATTCTCGCCGGGCAGATAATTCTCACAGCGGATAAACCCGAACCCGTCGCTCATGACCTCCAGAATGCCGCTGGCAGTAATCCCACTGTCCAGTTCCGAGGGAAACTTCTCTTCTTCCCCGCCCTCTCTCTTAGACGGAACCACAGATTTAACCGCAACTTCCCTGCCTGCAGCCTTATCCTTTTCGTCCTCCGCCAGCATAGCTTCTACGATCTCGGCCTTCTTCATTGTGGAAGTACCCTTGATTCCTCTTCCTTTTGCGATTGCCTTCAGATCGGCAAGCGCCAACGATTCATACTTTTCTCTCATAAATGCCTCCTGTATTTTAATAAATCATCTATATACATTCTTCCGTATACATTCTTTCGTCCGGGGATTTATAGCCTGATGTGCTGTCCGAAATGATCTATCACTTTCAATGCGTCTATTATACACTACATTTTTCAAAATAGAAAGTATTTTTTTATAAACATGCAAATTGATATAAGTTCATGTTACTGGAACAACGTGAACAGTAACAAGTTCATATTGTCCGGGGCGCTTACAAAAATCTTGCAGTCCCCCGGTAAATATTATATATTATAAAGCAAAGCCGTGATGAGAAGTCTGGTAACAGTGCAGCCTTCGGCTTCACTGTCACGCCTGATGCACACAAAATGCTCCAAAGCCGCATTCTGGCGCTCGCACGACTCGCAAAGCGGCTCGTTACATTACAAAACAATCGTTATTTTTACACGTTAAATCACGATTTAGCACAATTCTATTTCATTTACAGCGCATTAAATCATCTTTTAAGAAATGAGGAAATCACTATGACAACAAACGAAAAAGCCCTTGCACTACACGAAGAATGGCACGGCAAGCTGGAAACCGTGTCCAAGACGCCCGTCAAAACAAGAGAGGCACTCTCTCTCGCCTACACGCCCGGTGTCGCCGAACCATGCAAGGTGATCGCGCAGGATAAAGAAGCTGCCTACACCTATACATGGAAATCCAACACCGTGGCAGTCGTATCCGACGGCAGTGCCGTATTAGGGCTCGGCAATATCGGCCCTTATGCCGCTATGCCGGTTATGGAGGGCAAGGCGGTGCTGTTCAAGGAGTTCGGCGGCGTCAATGCGGTGCCGATCTGTCTGAACACGCAGGATACGGAGGAGATCATCAAGGCGGTTACTTATCTCGCACCCGGTTTCGGCGGCATTAATCTGGAAGACATCAGTGCGCCCCGCTGTTTTGAGATCGAGGAACGCCTGAAGGAGATTCTGGATATCCCTGTTTTCCATGATGACCAGCACGGAACCGCCATCGTCGTACTGGCAGGCATCATTAACGCCCTGAAGGTCGTAGGCAAGCAGAAAGAAAACTGCAAAGTAGTCGTAAACGGCGCCGGAAGCGCCGGTATTGCGATCACAAAGCTTTTGTTAAATTACGGTTTTATCAATGTGATCCTGTGTGATAAGGTCGGCATTATCAATCAATCCACGGCAGGATTGAATGATATGCAGCAGAAAATGTCAGCGGTGACCAATCCGAACAACGAATCCGGTTCCCTCGCAGATGCTCTGACAGGTGCCGATATCTTCGTAGGTGTTTCCGCACCCAATATCGTAACAGCTGATATGGTATCTTCCATGAATCCGGATTCCATTCTTTTCGCAATGGCCAATCCGGTTCCGGAGATCATGCCGGACGTGGCCAAAGCGGCAGGTGCCAGAGTGGTGGGCACGGGACGGTCCGATTTCCCGAATCAGGTAAACAATGTCGTTGCTTTTCCGGGTATCTTTAAGGGCGCACTGGAAGGACGTGCCGTACAGATCACGGAAGAGATGAAACTGGCCGCTGCCCACGCCATCGCCGGACTGGTTCCCGACGAAGCGCTGAACGAGAACAACATCATGCCCGAGGCTTTTGATCCCAAGGTGGCGGATGTGGTCGCCGAGGCAGTCAAGTCACATATCAGACGATAGCCCGATGATACGGGAACAACCTGTGCAAAGAACCGGCAGGACTGTCGAATGGCACGGCAAACCATACTACTCTCTGGATGCTTATCTCAAGAACACTTACGGAGAGAAATTGTATAAGATCGCGATTGACGCAGGATTCACCTGCCCCAACCGCGACGGCACACTCGGGCGGGACGGCTGCCTCTTCTGCAGCGCCGGCGGCAGCGGAGATTATGCTGTCAAAACCGTAGAGCATTCTTCCGTGCGCGAACAGTTAAATGCCGGCATATCACTTTTCCATCATAAGAAGACCGGCACCCGGTTTATTGCGTACTTTCAGGCCTACACGAACACTTACGGTCCAGTGTCTCGCCTGTACGCACTCTATCGGGAGGCACTGGATGAGCCGTCCGTGGCAGGCATCTCCATCGCCACCCGGCCCGACTGTGTCTCCCGGGATATTGTGACCATGCTGACCCGTCTTCTGGCGGAATATCCGGACAAATTTATCTGGGTGGAACTGGGACTCCAGACGATCCATGAACAAACCGCCGGTCTGATCCGGCGCGGTTATCCGCTGTCCGTCTATGACGCGTGTGTCTCCATGCTGCATAAAGCGCACATACCGGTTATCACCCATGTGATTCTGGGACTGCCGGGTGAGTTAAAAGAACACATGTTATCCACAATAGAACATTTAAACAGACAAGCTGTATGGGGCATCAAACTGCAGCTGCTTCATGTTCTGCAGGACACCGGTCTGGCAGAACTCTATGCACGGGGCGGCTATCAGCCGCTCACGCAGGAGTCCTACACCGGTCTTGTCATCGACTGTCTGGAGCATCTGCACCCGGATATCGTCGTGCACCGGCTGACCGGCGACGGACCGCGCGATCTGCTGCTGGCCCCCCGCTGGAGTCTGGATAAGCGCTGCGTCCTCAACACGCTGCACCGCACCATGAAGCTGCGGGGCGCCTGTCAGGGCCGCTTATACCGGTAACCGCCGCTTAGACATAACCACACATTTTACGGAAAGGCTGTATCTCATGACCCAGGACCCGCTTACACTCTACAAGTTAATCGTGCTCTATATGCTCAACCGTGTCACTTTTCCCCTGACCAAATCGCAGGTCGGGGATTTCATCCTGGAACGGGAGTATACGAACTTTCTGACGCTCCAGCAGGTGATCGCCGAACTGATTGAAGCGGATCTGGTGACCGCCAGAGCGAGCCGCAACCGCACCCACCTGGTCATCACCGACGAGGGCCGGGAGACGCTTGCTTTCTTTGAGAACAGGATCAATGCCTCGATCAAAGAAGAGATCGACCGCTTTTTTGATGCAAACAAGCTGGAAATGCGCAACGAAGTGTCCGTCCTGTCCGACTACTATAAATCCGTCTCCGGAGAATATGAGGCGCATCTGCAGGCAAAAGAAAAGGACGTGACCATGGTGGAAATCACACTGTCCGTCCCTGACGAAGACACCGCTTCCGCGATCTGCGCCAACTGGCAGACCCGGAATCAGGATGTCTATCAATATCTGGTTAAAAAACTGTTCTAAGGCACTAATGCTGTCTGATCACTTCGTTCCAATTGCTGATGCCGATCACACGCAAGGCAAAATCCGTATATTTGGCGGATTCCGCCGTATCCACATACTTGAATGCCGTATAGATCGACTTGCGTCCGCCGCCCAGCGTGTTGATGCCGAGCGCCAGCCCCTGCGCTACCTCCGAGGACGCATCCGTCTGTCTGGAAAAGAGCATACTGTCGATATAGCGGTTGGCCTCAATAACCTTGTACGCATAGACGAAAGATGCCGACTGCAGATCCTGTCCGGCGGACGATGTATAGCCCATCTCACTCAGGATCACATGCCGCACTTCACCGGAATCCGTCAGGTACTCCTCTTTCTGCAGATAATCCGTCAGTACATGAATATTCTTGATCGTGATTACCGGCGATGTCTCCGACTCCAGCACATAAGAGCCCGCCTTGCCGCTGGTGCTCCATGCCTTGGCACTGGTCAGCGGATAGTTGTACGGGTGATATGCCACGCCCCAGTCGATATTGCCGCCCGCACTGATATTTCTGTTAAATTCATCCAGAATCTCTTTGGAACTGTAGCCGTTATTGGAATAAAGGCTCTTTCCCCACTGCTGATCCAGTGAAATATACAGTCTTGCATTGCCGTTCACACTGACTATGGAATTATAGAAGATGCGGAATGCACGCGCATACTCATCCACGTAATGCTCGGTATTCATATATTCTATATAATTCCATTCTTTTCTGGCATTGATCTCGTTGCCGATCACCCAGTTCATGACTTTACCGTGTCCGCTGCCGGAATAGCGGTTCGCCAGAAATGATCCGATCGCCGCAATGTACTCCGTCCCGTCCTCATCTGTGGCATTGAACGCGTAGTAAGGCGCATGTCCGCCGGAACGCGCTTTCGGATGGATCAGTTCCATATACCCCGGATGGATATCATTGAGAATGATCGCCGTCGTCGTGATCCCCTTATTCGTCAGCGTGGAAAAGATATAGTCGTACTCCGCTATGATCTGTCCGTTGAAGGCGTAGCTCCTGCCGTTATAAGTATAGTAGACCGTCGGATAATAGGCGTTACTTGTGTTGCCCAGAATCCTGCTGAGCGGAATATTGTACGCCGCATGTTTTACACCCAGATCGTCTAACTCCGGCGTCCGTAACTTCTCCGGATCTACCAGCAGCCCCTTCTTCGACGTCGTATTGCCGAATGAAGGACTGTACTTCGCGATCGCCTCCGGATTCGTAATATAGCCGGGCTGGCTGATGGGCATAAAGGCGCCGTCCTTCTTCACTGCTACGACAAATTTGGAACACAGTCTGGAGTTGGCCGTATTGTAATTCAGATTGACTGAGAAGGTCAAATCCACATCTTTCGGCTGTTCGATAATATACTCATCGCTTCCGAGCGCCGTATCATACGTCTTTTCTTCAAAAAGATAATAGTAACCGTCATCGCTGACTGCAAGTCCCTCCGCGGACATCGTCACATCCACCTTGCCGGTCTCCGTGTTGATCAGACAGCTTTCTATCGTGATAAAATCAGAAGCATTGGCATCCGTCAGTTCGATCTGCGGCGGTCTGTTATGTACGCCGCCGATCAGAAAACGTGCGGCATCCGCAAGGGCCTCAGCCGCATCCTTGCCCGCATTTTCTTTCAAATGGTCTTTCCTGTGCTGTGTCAGGCTGTACTCGGCCAGTTCTACCGCCTCCGTATGCACCATAGCCTCCACGGCGGCGCTCTCCTGCGCCTGTTTCATCAGATAATGGCGAATGCCGAAGAAGCCGCCCGTACCTGCAAGCAACAGCAATGTCGTGGCAGCGCCGATGATCGCCAGCGCCTTCCTCCTGCGCCTGCGCCGGATCTCCTTCGGTTCTTCCGGCTTCTCCTCGATGGTGTACGTCTCTTCCACCGTAATCGTCCGCTCTACGGCTCCCTCTTCGTTCACCGTAACGGTTTCCTCCATCTTGACAGCTTCCTCCAGAACCCTGCCTTTGCGCTTTTCCGCCCTGATCCGCGCCTTCTCCTCCTTAAGCTGACGCTTCATACGTTGTTTCTTCGCCCTGGCTTTCTGCTTATTGGCTGCCACCTTTTCCTTGTCAATGATGCGTCTTCTGCGCTTCCTCTTTTTCTTTACTGCACTGTGATCCCTGTTCACAATGCCGCCGGCATCAGCCTGTGCCGCCGCGGATTTCCCGCTGTCCGCAGTTTCCTGATCCTTCCGGATGGCGGTGCTTCCGGCAGCAGCTGCCGTATTCGTATTCTGATCCTGTGTAACATTATCTGGCATCATGGGCCGCCTCTTCCTTTATTCGTTTCATATGCTCTCTGATCCTGGCTTCATAGCCGTTGCCCGTAGGCTGATAGAACTCTTTCCCGTTCAATTCATAAGGCAGGTACTGCTGTTCCACATAATGATTCGGATAATCATGGGCGTATTTGTAACCGGTTCCGTGCCCCAGCTTCGCCGCGCCCTTATAATGCGCATCCTGCAGATGTGCCGGAATCGGCAGATTTCCTGTCTGCTTTACCGTCTCCATTGCCTGGAAGACCGCCTCACAGCTTGCGTTGCTCTTAGGCGCGCACGCGACATAAGAAGCCGCCTGTGAGAGGATGATCTGTGCCTCCGGCATACCGACCCGTTCCACTGCCAGGGATGCACTGACCGCTACGTTAAGCGCCATCGGGTCCGCATTCCCCACGTCTTCCGACGCACAGATCATGATCCGTCTCGCAATAAACGTCACGCTCTCCCCCGCATACAGCATACGGCTCAGGTAGTAAACCGCCGCATCGGGATCAGACCCCCGCATACTCTTGATAAACGCTGAAACCGTGTCATAATGGTTATCCCCGGTCTTATCATATCGTAACACTCGTTTTTGAATGCATTCCTGTGCCACCGCAAGTGTCACATGGATCTTACCGTCCTCACTGCGGCCCGTCGTCATGACACCGAGTTCTACCGCGTTCAGCGCATGTCTTGCATCGCCGCCCGACAGTTCCGCCAGAAACGCTACGGCGTCCTCTTCGATCACCGCATCGTAAGCGCCCATCCCTTTATCCTTGTCATAAACCGCACGCATAATCAGCGCTTTGATATCCTCTACAGATAACGGTTGTAATTCAAATATGATCGACCGGGAAATCAGCGCCCCGTTCACCTCAAAATACGGATTCTCCGTGGTGGCGCCGATCAGGATGACTGTGCCATCCTCCACAAAAGGCAGCAGATAATCCTGCTGTCCCTTATTAAACCGATGGATCTCATCAATAAAGAGAATCGTCTTCCTGCCGTACATTCCCAGCAGGTCCTTCGCTTTCTCCACTACCGCTTCCATGTCTTTCTTGCCGGCGACTGTGGCATTGATCTGCGTAAATTCGGCGCTGGTCGTATTGGCGATGACCCTGGCGAGGGTCGTCTTCCCTGTTCCGGGCGGTCCGTAGAATATGATGGAACTGAGCTTGTCCGCCTGAATGGCACGGTAAAGCAGCTTGTCCTTACCGATGATATGCTGCTGCCCCACCACCTCGTCTAACGTAGATGGACGCAGTCTTGCCGCTAGCGGCGATTCTTTCTCCTGATTTGTACTGCGCATATATTCAAATAAATCCATTTTTACCTCATTTCGAAGCCTTGTGTGCCGCTCACTCCTCTGAGAACGTTTCAGCCTTCTTCTATGTACTTCCTAAAAAAACTAATCTTTTATATTTTATCATTATCCTTATGCAAGCGCAAATACAATTATCTTCCATAGCCTTCCACAACCTATAGTTTCCGATTTCATCATTGAAAATAAAACCGTCAGATGATAAAATACTATACGCACAACAGTGCAGACAGCAGAAGCGGTTCCTGAGAGTATTCCTTCGAAAAACTCTGTATGGAACGCTTCGGAATGGAGATAGCCATGCAGATATTTATATCACACTCCTCGGCAGATGCCGAAGCCGCTGCCAATATATGCGAAACGCTGGAACGCCACGGCAGCAAATGTTTTATTGCGCCGCGGGATATCCGTTCCGGCAGAGAATATGCCGAAGAGCTGCTTGACGGGATCGACCACTCCGTCGCCATGATTCTGCTGATGTCGGAAAACGCCAACCACTCGCCCCATGTTCTTCGCGAAGTAGAACGGGCGGTCAGTAAAGGCATACCGATTCTTGTATACAAGCTGGAGGAGGTCACGCTGACCAAATCCATGGAATATTTCCTGATGACCCACCAGTGGATCAATGCCAGAAGCGATGACAGTTTCATCGATATTCTTCGATTCGCAGATGACTTGCAGAAAAAAGCCGCCGCTGCAGAGCCGGTCTGTGCCGGTGAACAGTCCAATGCCGATGCACACACAGAGGCCGCCGGGCATGTCAAAAACCGGCGCAGAGCCATGGCGGTCTGCGGCCTGCTGCTTGCCGTACTGGCTGCTGCCGGAACCTTTATCGCAATACATAACAGTCGCAATTCATTAATAAATACCATTGCCACGGGCGATACGATTCTGTTCGGCAGTTATAACGGCGAACCGATCAGCTGGCGCGTCCTTAAGATCACCGATGATAAGAAACACGCCGTTCTGATTTCCGCGGATATTCTTACGATGAAAGCCTACGACGCACCTGAAGGCGGCCGGTTCAACTGGTACGATTCTGTCGATTACTGGTCTCAGGAGAGTGAAGCCGACACAGATCTGGACCTGCAGATCCTGGTACGTGGCAATAACATCTGGAGTTCTTCCAATATCAGAACATGGCTCAACTCCACCGGCGAGGTCGTAACCTATACGGACCAGCCCCCGCACGCCGCGGCCATGGCAGAGCGCAAGAACGGTTACGATAAGGAAGCCGGATTTCTGCATGATTTCACGGCTGAGGAACTGGCAGCGATCACGGAAACCGAGAATGTCACGAAGAGTAACTTCCTGTTTAGCGCCGCCACAGTCACCACAACAGACCTCGTATACCTGTTGTCCCTGGAGGAACTGCAGTGGTTTGACGAAGCCGGCATCAGCAAATACGCCTGCCCCACGGATGCAGCTGTGGAGCAGGACGAAAGCTGCTGGTGGCTGCTCGACTACAATACTTTTCATGTGGAAGAAAGCTGCTGGTGGCTCCGGGAACCGGTAGATGGAACCTCTTCCAAGTGTTATCTGGTGAACAACGGCTATACCGAAGAACTGCTGCGGCAGGAGAATGCCGGACTGGAAGGCTTCGGCATCCGTCCGGCAATTACCGTGGATCTGCGCAGACTCCCGCAATGATGCCCTACAAATTTTGCATTAATACATAATTCCCTTACAACATGCATTGTGAGGGAATTTTTGTCTGATACCGCAAATATGAATGACTCGCTATACTAATCAAAAAATATTTCGTCCACCGTCACAAACTCGTACCCCTCTTTCTGCAGCTCGTCGATGATCTGCAGAGCAGCGGTCACCGTCGTCTTGTACTCATCATGCAGCAGAATAATCGAATTTTCTTTTGCCCTGGAAGTGACCTTCTGTACAATAACAGCTACGTTGTCACTGCACCAGTCCAGCGGATCGATCGTCCACAGTACCGGAAACATGTTCAGTTCTTTCTCGAACTTCTTATCCCACGAACCGTAAGGCGGCCGCACATACTGTACCTCCTGACCGGTCAGTTCCTCAATCAGTTCACTGGTTTTCACCAGTTCTTCCTTAAAGGTATCCCCGTTGCTCTTGTTTAACTGGATATGGCTGTAAGTATGATTGCCGATCAGATGTCCTTCATTGTACATGCGCTCCACCAGTTCCGGGTTCTCCTCCACGTGTTTGCCCATCACAAAAAACGTGGCTCTCACACCCCGCTCTTTCAGTCCGTCCAGAAGCTGCTCCGTATAATACGGATGCGGACCGTCATCAAAAGTAATCGCAATCTTCCGGTCATCCGCCATACTGTCAGCTGCGACTGCCCTTGCCTTATAGCCCGCAAACAGCGGCACATAGAGAACCAGGGCTGCCGCTATGAGAATGAACGCCTTTATCATCCCGCTTTTTTTGATATGTACGCTGTGTCGTACCCGTTTTTTCTCCTGTCTGCTCATTGCACATCAACTCTGTTCCATCAAAAAAGGTGTACCTGTCTGTCATATACTCCTGCAACTCCGGCCCTCGCCGTCTCATATGCGGTTCGTTCTGTAAATGACATCCATTACACCCGATATTTATACTATATATGCGCCGCCAGACATTTTCAGAAGCAAATTAGAATGTCAGAATCGGGAATCAAGCAGAATCATCCCCGATAGATTTACGTCTCTGCCATTTTCAACACAATCTGAAACGCCTTCGTATACCCCTGCCCGTAATCGCAGTCCAGTTTCAGTTCTCCGCCATGCATCTCCACGATCTTAGCCGCGATACTCAGTCCGAGCCCGCTGCCGCCTTTCGTGCTTCTTGCCTTGTCTCCTCTCGTAAAGGGTTCAAAAATATGCTGCGCAAACGCAGCGTCAATCTCCATACCATCATCCGCTACCGTGATCTTTCCGTCCGCCAGCCGCACCAGCGTCCGGCCGCCCTCTCTGCCATACCGGACGGCATTGGTGAGAAGATTGGTAACGACCCTCGCCATCTGTACCTTATCTACACTGCAGGAAACCGGCTCCTCCGGAATTTCTACCTGAAGCTCTATGCCGCGGTCCTCAAAATCCGTATACAGCACGGCTGCAGTCTCCCGCAGAATCTCCCCCAGATCACAGGTCTCTCTGTGCAGTTCAAATCCGCTGCTGTCCATCTTGACATACTCAAACAGCAGCGTAATCAATTCGCTCATCCGCATGGACTTATTGTAGATGGCGTCCAGATACTCCTGCCGCTTCTCCCCCTGCACCACATCGTCCGAGAGCGCCTTGCTGTAACTGCACAGTGTCGTGATCGGTGTTTTGATGTCATGGGCAATATCAGACAGCAGCAGATTACGCTGCCTGTCATAAGCAAGCTGCTGCTCCTTCTCCGCCTCCATGAGTTCATTGACCTTCTTAGTCACTATACGGTAATAATAGAATGCGCCGATCAGATAAGGCAGTACACTCATGAAAATCAGAAGCAGAAACATCACAACAACTACGAGCCGTATTAAAACGCCCCACCGCTCCCCGGCTGCCGGAACATCCACGGCAAGCTGCAGGGAACCCTCCGCATGTCTGCTGATCATAAGCTGCACGTAAGCAGATATTCCATCCGGAAGAAAAGAAGCCAATATATATAATAACAATTGTAATATTGAGACAACAGGACTGCCGCTTGAGGTGACAGATATGTGCTGACTCCTCAGCAGCAGAGAAACCCATGGAATAACAAACTTATCATATAACAGCCCGATCAGTTCCTCGCTGATCAGAATAAGGAGCATAACAACGAGGAATCTCTTAATCAGAAACCATTTGAGGGATTTCTTATCCTCCGTTCTGTTTCCACCTTCCATCTGTTCTTATGCTCCCTTCATCCTCTAACATATACCGCGTGGCTGCTCATCCCGTGCCGGAACCGAAGCTTCCCCTTCGCAGCTATACGCTGAGCCGGTATCCCAGCCCTCTGATCGTCTTGATATATTCTCTGCCGTCATGTTCCAGCTTGGCCCGCAGTTTGGATATACAGACCATGATATTATTATCGGAAACCAGATATTCATCGTCCCAGCCCGTCTCGTAGATCTGTTGTTTCGTAAATACCTTGCCGGGCTCCTGCATAAAGAGTTTCATGATCCGAAATTCCACTGAAGTCAGTTCGATCGTCTCCCCGCCGCGGAACAGCAGACAGGCATCCAGATCCAGGCGCAGATCCTGCACCGTCAGTTCATGCACTTCCTTATGCGTGCTGCCGCCGGCGCCCAGCGAATAGAACCTTCGTATGTTGGAATTGACTCTGGCCACCGCCTCCAGCGGTCCGAACGGCTTCGTAATGTAGTCGTCCGCTCCCAGATCAAGCCCTAATATTTTATCCGCATCCGTGTCTTTGGCAGACAGCATAATGACCGGTATATTATTGTCTTCCCTTATATTTCGTAACACCCGATATCCATCAAGACCGGGCATCATAATATCAAGGATCACCAGATCGGGCTGCTCTTTCCTGATCTGCTCCATAGCCTCCACACCGTCCGACGCTTCCACGACAGCATAGCCGTCTTTTTCGAGATACAGCCGAAGCACATCCCGGATCTCCGCCTCATCGTCCGCTATCAAAATCTTATATCCCATATTCATAACCATGCCTTTCCATAACATGCGAATCTGTTCCTGTGCATGCCAGTCAACCATATCCCCGGCTCTGCACTACACAGCCCCGTCCGGTAAAGTCATCTGATTTGTGTTTTCATGTAATTCGTAAAGTTTGCGGTACAAGGAAGCGTCTGTCAGCTCCATGTAAGGATGCACATAGAAAACCTCTGCAATACCACATGTTATTACACCCAGCATATGCCAGAGAATAAAGGAAAGATCCAGCACAAAGGCATGCCACTTCTCGCCGTTCATCATGTCCCTGCTCATCTGCAGAACTTCTTTATAGTCCATATCCGGGCGTTCCGCCAGAATATAAGGGACCATACGGTACTGATATTTCTTATAGATACCGGGAATGACAAACAATAGCGCCCACAGGAATACTCTCAAATCCATATGAAACATGGTTTTTACCACATTGATATAGGAATGGTCAAACGCATAGGCAATCTCTTTGATCTCCGCCTTGTCATCCACACTTTTCAACATGAAACGGTCTACCCCCACACGGAAGGGATTGTATAAAAACGCCGCGACCGCACCGACAATGACTAAAACCACCAGAAAAATGATACCGCCTATGATCAGCACCGTAACGACATACGCCGCCAGCATCGTGTTATCCATATCCTCGGACGCATCGATTAGAGACTGTGCTGTTTCGTCGAGCAGGAAGTACTCCTCGTCCTGTGCCCGTATAACGGCTTCATCCGTCACGATCATTTCCGTCCATCCGCTGTCCCCGTCCTCTGTTGTTACCTCCGGTACTGTTTCAACCGGTACTGTCTCAACCGCAGTTACACTGCTGGCGCTTCTCGGTCCTGCGGCCCCCGAAGAATACCCGAGCCCGCCGCCTAAGACTATCGCCAGTACCGACACCAGCACAATCTTCCAATAATTTCTTTGCAGAGCTTCCTTCGCTCTTTGTTTTAATTCCTTTCTCGTCCACATATCTTTTCTCCTTTTCCCATACTTTCCAATTACAGCTTTAGCCGTTTCGTTTCAGTTTTAAGCTGTCATCCCTGCCTGCTGCTGCACTGCAATGTTCCTCTTGATGTTACTGAAAGTATAACACCCATTGCTTAATGGAAAACCTGAGAAAACTTAAGAAAACCTTAACGTATATATACTACAAACATATAAAATCTCCCTGCTGCGGACGGCAGAATATTAAGTCTGCGAAAGGCTCAAACTACATCTCCTCCACAAGTCCTTCCCAGCTTTCAATGATCTCCTCGCAAAGATCTGCATCCATCTCTTCCGCCGCCTCCCGCAGCCTGTGAAACAGTTCCTGCTGCCGGCCCGCATACTGATACCGCTCCATCTTGCGGATTACGTCCTCAATTTTATCCATGTCAAGGTCTTCCGCCGCATCTTTCATTTCTGCAAAAAAACTTTGCAGCAATGTGTATGCAATATCCTCTTTTTCACGATCGTCCGCTTCATCATCCTGACAAAAGGGTTCCAGCGTCTTTAAATAACCGGTATACCGCTGCAGCAGATCATCCGTCTGGCTGTGTATGACAGCGCCATCCCGCGCGTTGCCCGCTTTTTCCAATGCTTCTGCCTGATCCGCCAGCAAAAGAGCGCCGATCTGCCGTGCAGAATTCTTCAGGGCATGAACTTCGATCGTAAATCCCCTCCAGTCTTCCTGCTCTTCCATCGTCCTGATCAATCCGGCTTTTTTGCCAATGCTCCGGTAAAACACCTTCAGAACCTTCTGGAACAGTTCTTCACTGCCCAGCGACTCCATGGCAAATTTCACATTAAGGTCTGCGACCTCCGGATAATTCGTCTCTTTCGTACCTTTATCAGAAGTCATCGTATTATAGACCATCTGGATCTTTTCATCCGGCAGCCACTGCCTGACCTTGGACGCAAGAATCCGCATCTCAATGGGCTTAGCCACAAAATCATTCATGCCCTCTCTGATAAACATATCCTTCGTTCCCTCCACGGCATTGGCCGTAAGAGCTATGATCGGAACATTATCATACTCCGGATGAAAGCGCCTGATAATATGCGTCGTCTCCACGCCATCCAGTTCCGGCATCATATGATCCATGAAAATAATGTCGTAATGAAATTCTGAAATCTTTTCGATAGCCTCCTTGCCGCCCGTCACCGTGTCAACTTTCATTTTCAGAGGCTCCAAAAGCCCCTCCGCTACAGTCAGATTCACGGCGTTATCGTCCACGATCAGGATCTCGGCATCGGGTGCAATAAAGTCAAACTGCTTTTCATCCGTATCATGATCCAGATGCCACTCCTCCCCGTTCAGTATCATCGCTATATTCAAGGAAAAAAGCGGTTTTTTCATCACCAGAAGATTCCCAATGTGATAATCCGCATTATCATAAAAATCTATGATAAGAACGGAAGTAACCTGCGGATTCTCCCGCACAAAGGTTTCGACCCTATCCGAAAAAAGGCATCTTTCTATAAAAAGAAACACCCGTTTTCCTTCCGGGAACCCACACAGCTCCCGCTCAGTTAACAGCCGCACATCACCCACACCAAGCCTGGACGCATCTGCACACAGACTCTCTTTGACATGAACATTAAAAATCAGTCCTGCAACAAGAATAGATTCCGGTTCACGGATACCGATGCACGGCGTATCATCTGCAATCTTCTGGGGAAGCATAAAAGCAAATCTGCTCCCCTTGCCGTAAACGCTCTCCACCCATATATTCCCACTCATCAGCATAAGAAGATTTTTGGAGATTGCAAGTCCCAGCCCGGTGCCCTCGATATTACGGTTTCTCTTACTGTCTACCTGGCTGAAGGACTGAAAAAGCTTATCAACATCTTCCTTTTTAATGCCGATTCCGGTATCCTCCACGCTGATCTGCAGGCTGATCTCATCAGGCGTCAGCTTGGTGCAGTCCATTTTCATGATGATCCTGCCCTGACTTGTAAACTTAGCCGCATTATTGGCCAGGTTCACAAGCACCTGCTTGATCCTGATATTATCTCCCCACAGCTTGTTAGGCAGATTCGGCGCAACATCAAGGATCAGCTCCACATCCTTATCTTTAAGCCTTGTCATGATTATGTTCGCCACATCATAGATCATGGACATCGGCTCATAAATCACCTCATTAATATCCATCCTGCCGGATTCTATTTTGGAGAAATCCAGAATATCATTAATAATCGCGAGGAGCGACCTCCCCGCGATCCTGATTTGCTTAATATAATCCCTTGCCACAGGGGTCAGTTCTTCCCTGAGCGCCATTTCCGCCATACCGATCACCGCATTCATGGGTGTCCTGATCTCATGGCTCATATTGGCCAGAAAATCTGACTTCATATTTTCTGACTGCTCAAGCTCTTCATATGCCTGATAGACCTTATTCAGATTGGATCTCATATTTTCTTTGACCTGGTAGACAAGGTACTTGTTATATGCCATTTCAGACAAAAGATCGGCGATCATATAGAGAAATTCCACGAAGTTGTCTATCGTCCCCTGTTCTCTGACCGGCAGATTGCCGGCTGCAGCCATATACTGTCCTGTATCCACACCGATCTGGGCTGCCATTTCCCTGATCTTATCATAATCCGGTTCCTGTGTGAGAAACTGACCGCCTAAAAAGCATCCCACCAGCGTGCTCTCCACCATAATGGGCACCGCATACTTGATAATTCCCGCATGGCACAAGTAAGTGACTGCCCCGCCTTGTTTCCGCGCCATCGAAACAGCCTTTTTATCACATTGCCTGCAGCGCGCACCGCCTGTCTCCGAAGCCCGTGTATAGACGCCGCAGAACTCGGAGAAATTAGATCCTTCGGTTACCGCCATGCCGTCCGCATCTGTGATCAGCGCCGCCATGCCGGTCATATGGGCAAAATTATCCTGCACTCTCTGTAAGACCTGTTTTTCAATCAGATCTGTCAATTTTACTTTGTTGTCTATATCCATATGCTGCCCTCTATTTCCCTGTCGCTTCCTCATGCATCCGCACCACAGACGCTCAAATCCGGACAGTCCTACTGACGCTCTCCTGCTCCTGTTTCGTCCAGCACTCTGGCAATCTTGTCAAGCAGCTTGTCACGGTCAATGGGCTTGATCAGATATCCCTGCGGCTTTAAAACAAGTGCCTCTTTTATTTTATCCGCATCAGTAACACCCGTTATGAATACAATCGGTATATCCTTTGCCCCGTTGATGGAACGCAGCTTTTCCATAACAGCAACACCATTTTCTCCCGGCATCTCATAGTCCAGCAAGATCAGATCCGTCTTCTTTTTCATAAGGAATTTCAAGGCGGCTTTACCATTAATGGCCGTTGCCACGTCATATTGTCCCTGCAGATGATCTTTGATCGTCTTCAGCATCATAGTGTTATCATCCACCACCAGCACATGCCTGCGCTGGAGATTCCCGCCGGATGATGCCGCCGGATGCTTTACTTTGTCCCTTGTACCCGGCGCCGATGTCCCCCCTGCCGTCTGTGCACCCTGTACATTCACTGCTTCCTGAAAGCGGCGCTCTTTTAACAGTCTGATGATCTTTTCCTGAATGGTGCTCACAGACACCGGTCTGTACAGCGCAAGATCCGCCGTATTGACCGCGATCGCCTCAAACTCCTCGCAGTCCTCCTGCGTACCGATGATCACCATCGGAATCTGTCCCATCCTGTTCAGCTTTGATTTGACGCTCACCATCTGAATAATATCATCCCGAGACTCATTGCCAAGACAGTATACAAACACCTCCGGCGCAAAATAGACCGTATGCCTGATCACATCTTCATAGCGCGGCGATGTAGTCAACGCCTCAAAAGCCTCATCCATCTGCACAAAAAAATCATCAATGACCGATTCGTTATTACCCGTCAGCAGAATTTTGTATTTCATTTATATCCTCCCCTCCTGCATAACCTGCAAGTCTATTACAACTGTAGTTCGCTATATATAAGCATAAATTATCAAGCAGATATCGTAATGGTCAAAGACCTCATTGCCCGCTGTGGCATCTTTGATTGCAAGTTTATCATGAGATTTCAAAACATTCAATAACAAACATGCTTTTGAACCCTTCTATATAGCGGCATCGGGTGCGGATTGTAACTAACATAGCGCTCGGCTCCGGTCATGCACCGGATCAATTAACCGCTGACAAAATCTCCGGCAAAATCCATATATCTTAGATACAATCTCTCAAATTCTGCCTGCTCAGCCAGATTAATGCTTTCTATAGAAGAAAGCCGGCTGTTCAGTATCCGCCCGTCGATTCTGTTGCGGCAAAGATCACACCCGATTCGGAAAGCGCCAGCCAGAGACGTATTTCCTGCCGGTCTGACCCTGCCGCGCACAGCTACCGGTAACAGTCCGATCGCAAAAGCCGCTTCCACATCGAGATAGTATCCGAATCCTCCGGCCAGATAAACCTGTCCAATCCAGGGTTCACCCATCTGCCGCCACAAAATTTCTGCTCCGGCCCTCACTGCCGCCTTAGCCATCTGCAGATCCCGGATATCCCTATTATTCAGCCGCACCGCCGGGTTCCCTACAGTGACCCCTTCTGTAAAATAAGGTTCCGCAAGCAACCCTGTCTCGTCCAGAATACCCTGTCTTAAAAGAGACGCCGCACACGCAACCATATCACTCCCCACAGCGCCCGCGCCTGCACCGCCCTCGAAAGCCGGACCTGCCGCGGCAGCCGTAACGATCATGCGCGTCCCGTCTGTGATCGCCATCTCGCCGTTCGTACCTAAATCAATCAGCATGGCTGCTTGTGTTTTATTCTCATCCTGCGCTTCACTTTCACTCTGAACCTGTCTTCTGTTCTGAAGCACGCTTGCACTATACACTTCACTTTCCTTCTGAACCCCGCGCATCCCCGGAAGCATACCCAGTGCATAGAGTCCCGCCGTAATGTCACCGCCTACGAAAGTACTGATACACGGCACAAGCCATACCTTAAAATTCCACGCCGGATGCCTGTACTCCTGCAGGCCCGTCTCCACCGGTGTAAAAGGGCTTCGTCCCAGAGAAGATACATCGTACCCCATCAGCAGATGCTCCATCGTGGTATTACCCGCAATACACATAGCATAAATCCGGTGTCCTTTTTTCGGCCATGTCTCTGTCCGCGGCTGCTTCGTCGTTGTAATCTTCCCCTCTGTCAACAGTCGCTCCGCTGCCTCTCTCTCAGCAAGGTATTTCTCAAACTGCGTAACGCCGCGCTCCAGCACTTCTACAACAACGCGCTGCAGTTCCTCTCTGCTGCCGTCACAGGAAGCCTTAATCCTCGACAGCACATCCGCCCCGTAGCGTCTCTGGGGATTCATCTCACAATAGGTATCAATAACCTGTCCGCTCTCCATCTCCATAAGCTGCATTGCTATTGTGGTGGTCCCCAGATCGACCGCGATTAACAGTTCTTTCTCATTCACATCATCTGTTATGTTTGAAAAAATATCATTCGTATTGTTTATCTGATCCGCGGCTTCCTCCTGCGGTATTTCCACAAATTTCATAACGTCCGCTCTCTGATTTTCAGTCCTCTTATCGCGTTGACCACATTGGTCACAACTTTCCGTCACGTCTATCATTTCGGTTATAATATTCATTTTCGGACCATCTATCAGCGCCAGTTTTATGACACAATCGTCTTTCGGTCTTGCCAGACATGCAAGCCGGTACCCCCGGCGCAGCTCATCAGGCTCCATCACGCTTCTTTCCAGCGGTGTCGGCATCGTCGCGCCTGCCAGAAACTGTATTTTACAACGCCCGCAATCTCCTCTACCGCCGCAGAAACTGCCACTGATCAGATTATTTTTTAACAAAGTTGACATGATTGTCGCAGATAAATCATGCGTCACAATGAATCGATCATCATTTTGAGGCTCGGATTTCATATTCTGTTTTTCGTCACCCGTAACAATTGTAATTTTTATTCTGTCAGACAAACTGATTTTTCTCCTTGTCGTAATGATAATCAATACCGGACAGTTTATCCTCTATCGCTGTGCGGTCTGCATCCAGATCATCACAGAGTGCCTCCAGACTGTCGTAATAATCGCGCAGCTTCAAATTGACAAAGCTGAGTAACATCACAGGGTCATTCGGAATCATTGTAAATTATCCTTTCTTTTTCATTTCAAATTTCGATTTCTTGAGAATCTATACCCGCATTCTACTTTTACAGAAATTATCGAAGTTCCATCTCCACGCGGTACTTAAGTCCGTCGCTGACTACGCGTCCCATGCTGCCACAGATTACGGGTATCATCGGGGACAAATGCCCGATATCCACATCCATAACAACCGGTACGTTATATTTCCGCAGCATCTCGTATGCCGCCTGATAATGATCGATGCCAAATTCCTCCACATCCATGCCAATACGCGGCCGTCCGATCAGGAAACCGCTGCAGTGCTTAAACCATCCGGCGTGATCCATCTGCCACATGGCGCGTCTGATGCTCATCAGGTTCAGATCGCACGCCTCCAGGAACCAGAGAATCCCGTCTTCTTTATACCGCTCCGTAAACTCCATCACTTTATCGTATTTCGTTCCCAGGAAATTAACCATGCAGTCGACACAGCCGCCCAGCAGTCTGCCGGAGAAACTGATTTCTATATCCGCCGCTCCCCGCACGTGTGCCGGCTGACCGTCACACACTCCGGTACTCTGTATGTTTCCCGGCTGACTTTCGCTCATTGCGGTACTCTGCGCTCTCCCCGACAGACTCTCGATATTCGTTCTTCCGTCCGGCATAATATATTTAATAACAGTTGTTTCCGTAAGATTATAGGGTGCGTACGGGTGCTCCTCATCCTTTAACGACTCTCGCTCCCACATATCATAGCCCGTCATCGTCAGCTTCTGCCCCTGTAATAACGCCATCGCATCTTCCAGTGACCTGTGCCATGGTTCCATGCCGAAAGACGAGGCACACGGTCCGTACACAGACGCCGTATCGCACAGCGTCGCCAGCAGGAACGTCATATTCGTGTTGTCCGAATATCCCATATACCACTTCGGCGCCGCGCTCCTGATCCTCTCAAAATCAACGTAATCTAACGTCTCACACATCAATTCTCCGCCGCCGCAGGATATGATACAGTCATTCGTCTCACTGCAGTAATATTCCGTCAGTTCCGCACCACATTTGTCCGGTGCATTGCTGATCCCGACACCCTGCTCCACATAGCAGTTGGGTCCAAACTCCAAAGAAAATCCCTGCTTCCTCCACCGTTCCTGCGCACTCAGAAATCCGCTCCTGTAAGGTTCTGTCGCGCACCCGAAAGATGGCGCTACAAAGGCTATTGTTCCGTTTTGCTGTAAAAATTCAGGATATCGCATGTTATTCCCCTCCTGCTGTTATATACTTCCTATTGTACGTTTATAGTGTACCATTTACGCCTTTTACTGTAAATCAAAAGTATGAATACAAAAACTATGGCAACAGTGCCGCGGCGCGAAGCTGCGCATCCCCTTTGTTTCATAGAAGGCACTTTCCTATGAAACAAAAAACAGACGGAAGTTCTTCTGTCAATCTCTCAACAGAAAACTCCCGTCTTTTGTTACTGAATCCTCTCCTGTTTATCTTTCACCCGTCTCTTACTTTTCTATTAATTGTCCCCTGCTTTTCTTTTTCTTTCGTTTTTCTATGGTTTCTTCTTAATTTTTACCGGCTTCTTCCTCTCTTTTGCCGGTTTTTCTCTTGTTTTTCCTACTTCCGCACTGCTGCCAGCTGTCCGTCCCGCAGCACGATCTGAATCGTATCCTTCGCCGCCACCTGATCTGCCAGAATCAGCTTCGCGGATAAGGTTTCCACATATTTCTGGATATATCTCTTTAACGGTCTTGCGCCGTAAACCGGATCGTAAGCATTGTCCGCGATAAACTGTGCCGCCTCCGGCGTCAGTTCGATCTGCAGTTCCCGATCCGCGAGCCGCCTGTTCAGATCGTCTATGATCAGCCGGATAATCCCTCCGATGTTATCCCGGGTGAGCGGCTTAAAGAGGATCGTCTCGTCCAGTCTGTTCAAAAACTCCGGCCGGAAATGATTCCGCAGATCACCCATGACCATTTCTTCCGCCTCCGGCGTAATCGCACCACCGGCATCAATACCGTCCAGCAGGTAATTTGCACCGATGTTTGAGGTCATGATCAGAATCGTATTCTTGAAATCCACAGTCCTGCCCTGAGAATCCGTGATCCGTCCGTCATCCAGCACCTGCAAAAGCACATTGAATACGTCCGGATGTGCTTTTTCAATTTCATCAAAAAGTACTACCGAGTACGGCTTTCTTCTGACTGCTTCGGTCAACTGCCCGCCTTCCTCGTATCCCACATATCCCGGAGGCGCCCCGATCAGTCTGGAAACCGAGTACTTCTCCATATATTCACTCATGTCGATGCGAACCATGTTCGTCTCATCGTCAAACAGGGATGCCGCCAGCGCCTTGGCAAGCTCTGTCTTACCCACACCGGTGGGCCCTAAGAATAAGAAGGAACCGATCGGCTTCGTCGGGTCTTTGATACCCGCCTTGGAACGGATGATGGCTTCCGTCACCTTCGTTACGCCCTCGTCCTGACCGATCACCCGCTTGTGCAGTTCATCGTCCAGATGCAGCGTCTTATTCCGCTCGCTCTCCGTCAGCTTCGATACCGGGATTCCCGTCCATCTGGAAATGATCTTCGCAATCTCCTCATCGCTTACACTCTCATGCACAAGCGACAAATCTTCCTTGCTGACTTTATCCTCCTCGATCTCCAGCTGCTGTTTTAAGGACGGCAGCCTGCCGTAACTTAATTCCGCCGCTTTCTCATAATCCCCGTCCCGCTGGGCAATCTGAATCTGGCTGTTGACCTCGTCGATCTCCTCACGGATCTTAGACAGCTTCTCCACGGAAGCCTTCTCATTCTCCCACTGCGCCATGCGGTTTTTCAGTTCTTCTTTTAATTCTGCCAGTTCTCTTTGCAGGTTGGCCAGACGTTCTCTGCTCAGATTATCGTCCTCTTTTTTCAGCGCGGTCTCTTCGATCTCTAACTGCATAACCTTACGCTGCAGTTCATCCAGTTCCGTGGGCATGGAATCCAGTTCCGTCTTAATCAGCGCACACGCCTCGTCCACCAGGTCGATCGCCTTGTCCGGCAGGAATCTGTCGGAAATATACCGGTTGGACAGCACCGCTGCGCTGACCAGCGCATTGTCCATGATCTTCACGCCGTGAAATACCTCATACCGCTCTTTTAAGCCGCGCAGGATGGAAATCGTGTCTTCCACCGTCGGCTCCTCCACCATGACAGGCTGAAAACGCCGCTCAAGGGCCGCATCCTTCTCAATATACTGGCGGTACTCGTCCAGTGTGGTTGCGCCGATACAGTGCAGTTCGCCCCTGGCAAGCATAGGTTTGAGCATATTGCCCGCGTCCATGGCGCCGTCCGTCTTGCCCGCACCCACGATCGTGTGCAGTTCATCTATGAAAAGAATGATCTGTCCGTCGCTGTTCTTCACATCATCCAGCACCGCCTTCAGACGTTCCTCAAACTCGCCGCGGTATTTCGCGCCGGCAACCAGCGCGCCCATATCCAGCGCGAAAATCTTCTTGTCTTTGAGCCCCTCCGGCACGTCTCCTCTGACGATACGCTGCGCAAGTCCTTCCGCCACCGCGGTTTTACCGACACCGGGCTCGCCGATGAGCACCGGATTGTTTTTCGTCTTGCGGGACAGGATACGGATCACGTTGCGGATCTCATTGTCTCTGCCGATGACCGGATCAAGCTTCTGGCTTCTGGCTTTTTCCACCAGATCCTGTCCGTACTTCTCCAGCGTGTCATAAGTCGCCTCCGGATTGTCGGAAGTTACCCTCTGGTTCCCCCGCACCGTAGACAAAGCCTGCAGGAAACGTTCCTTCGTAATGCCGAACTCCCGGAAGATCTCCTTGATCTCCCTGTTCGGGTGCTTTAACATCGCCAGGAATAAGTGTTCTACGGACACATACTCGTCACCCAGCGCTTTGGCTTCATCCTCCGCCCCGATCAGCGCTTTATTCAGGTCCTGTCCGATATAGATCTGCCCGCCCTGCACCTTCGTCCGCTTACGCAGTCCCTGCTCCACACGATTAACGAAGTACTCCTTCTGTATCTCCATTTTTTCAATTAATTTCAGGATCAGACTGTCATCAATGGTGAGCAGACTGTAGAGCAGATGCTCCTGCTCAATCTCCTGATTGCCGTATTCATATGCCAGTTTCTCGCACTGTTCTACCGATTGTATTGATTTCTGGGTAAATTTTGTTAAGTTCATAACAGCCTCCCTTTCCGTCAAATCTGTTCTACTGATACTATCACAATACAGCGGATTGTTAGCACTGTCAAGAGGTGAGTGCTAATAAATTTATTAAAATTTTGCAAACTCAGTGTTTATGCGGGTTTGCAAGTCCTAAAATCGAAATACCTCTGGAATAAAAACAAAAAACATGATACGATCCTGTTGTAACACTTATATCAACTGCTTATATCATGTAATCGAGGAGACCTATGGACCGGAATAAAGACTATACTCTGGAATGTTGTGTAGACAGTGTGGAATCGGCCGTGGCCGCGGCTGAGGGCGGCGCAGACCGTCTGGAATTATGTGCGGCACTAATCATTGGCGGCACTTCACCGGGTATCGCCTTGTTTGAGCAGGTCCGAAAGTCCTGCGATCTGCCGGTTCGTGTACTCCTGCGGCCCCGCTTCGGAGATTTTCTTTATACGGATCATGAATTTGAGATCATCAGACGGGAAGTCGAACTTTTTAAAAATGCAGGCGCCGACGGCGTGGTGATCGGCTGTCTCGCACCGGATGGCAGTCTCGACATGACACAGATGTCAAGGCTGATTGAAACCGCCGGTACGTTAAAGATAACGCTCCACCGCGCATTCGACGTATGTGCCGATCCCGTACAAGCTTACAAACAGGCCGCCGAACTGGGAATCGATACTATCCTGACGTCCGGGCAGGAAAAAGACTGCCTGACCGGTATGCCCCTCTTGAACAAGTTATGTAAACTACAAAAGAAAATAAACGGTCCAGAAATCATGGCCGGCGCAGGCGTAAATCCGGAAGTAATCCGCAAGTTTCTTGCGGATACGGAAATAACGAGTTATCATCTTTCTGGTAAAAAAATCATAGACAGCGGCATGCAGTACCGTAAAGAGGGAGTGCCCATGGGGCTGCCTTCCATGAGTGAATATGCTATTTACAGAACCGACCGCGCCATCGTGGCGGAAGCTAAAAATGTATTGATGGCACTACAGATATCATAAAAGCCAATAATCTCCTGTAAAACACAAGGATTGAGAAATCCAAAAAGGTTGAATCTTCTAACTCCAGTACAAAAGCAGTTTCCCCTCCGCCTCTTCCTCTGAGAGAAAATACTTTTCCATCAGTTTCCTCTTCGCCAAATTCCTCGAAACATTCGTCTCCTGCATGATCTCGATGCTGCAACGCAGCCCTTCTTCCCGGCCCTCGCTGCGCAATGTCCTTTCATACTTCTCTGCATCAAACTCTTCCAATAGCATTCCCAATACCTCCGCACGGTTCTTCAACAGGAATTCTTTTAAAATTCCATTTTCGATACAATACTCTATCGCCCTGCTCAAAGCGATCTGTATATCTTTTGTCTCAAGCATGTAATCCCGTGTTATGTCCACAAGCTTTGAATATTCTTCTAAAACTTTGCACTTTTCCATCAGCCGCTCATTATGTCCATAGTTGATGTTCAGCATCCGTACGGTCAGTTCCACATCCGCACGCGCCCTCCTGTTCTCAAAAGCGTCTGACAGCCTGAGCGTACACTCCTCCGGCATCTCCTTCGTACCATTATAGAAGACAACGCATTGCGGTGTCGGTAGGCTGATCTGCCCAGTTCCATACAAGCTTCTCTCCGCCTGCTCTATCACCGTCTGGTATTCCTGCGCGAGATAAATCAGAAAACGCACCGGCAGGTTCGGGCTGTATGTGCTCTGATGCTCATACATGCTCATCGTGCCGGACAGGATATAGGCCAGATCGTTCTTCATCACGACATACACCGCGCTTTCGATCGTCACGATCTCAAGCTGCCACGGGTCACGGTAATCCGTCCCATTCAGCGCATTATACAGTTCCAGAAGCGCATCCCTATCCTTCTCGAACAGATAACGGAATAGCCTGTCCTTCACATCCCGTTGCATCCGCTTCTGGTCTGGCTGTCGGTTGACATTTTTCTGCGTCCTGTTCTTTCGTTTCTTTTGCTTTGGCATAGTCACCCTCCTTATATGCGGCAGGGCATGTCATCGCATCCAACGCCCGTTCGTCTTATCTCCTGCCGTTTTTCTGTTGTGCTCAAAGTGAAAAATCTGACAGAAGTTGTCTTGAACGTGCAGAACGCACACCTGTTAGAATTCCTTTGATGGATTTATTCTAGTGGATTTACATCCTAATGTCAATAGTGTCCGAGGAAAAATTTAAACGTTTTTTCGTTTGTTTCAAAGTGTTTGATTTCTATGCAGTAACTCTGTTATAAGCACTCTCGCAGCCACCGTCCTTGCATTTAAGCCTAAAACATCAATGAACGCTCCCAATCAGATATGCACCAGCCTCGCCCGCCGGCAATCCGGCACACCATTTCCCCCGTATTCAACTGCCACTGAGTTTAAATGAAACAGGCTCGCGGCATCTCTGTTTGTCTGACAGTCCGCTTCTGTCGTAATCCCTTGCGGATAGGTCACCCGCGTGGACGGCATTTCACCGGGTATCGCCTTGTCTGAACAGGTCAGAAAGTCCTGCGCTCTGCCGGTTCTTGTACTCCTACTGCCCCGCATGTCCTATAAACAACCTCAATTTCGTACGCGAAAAAATCTCGGAGATTCCTGTCATAATAATGACAGATATCATAAAGACCAATATCTCCTGTAAAACATAATGATTTGGAAATCCAAAATTCTGCACTATTTCCATCATTTTCTCACCAACCATAATCGTCAGATGATTCGTACAGACAAACACAATAGAGTTCTTCCCGATATAACACAAGATTTTTGATAAAAAATTCATTCTTTTATAAATAAAAACAGAAACGCATAGATAGACCCATGTCCCCACTATGGCATTTATATATGTTAATGGCAAAAATGCCCACTCTCCTGTTCTCATATTCACATCACCATTCAAATAGATCAGTAACATATTAGCAGTGGCAATGCACAAAAACAGAATGGCTTTATACACAGCTGTCCATTTCGTCTTCAAATTATCTGCATATTCCTTAACGCATATTCCTATCACAAACAAGCCGCTTGCTGATAGCGCTGCCCAAAAATACCCCCCCCCGATATCAAAAAGCAGTCTTGCAGTCATACACCCTGTCAGGGTAAGCATGCTAACAATGTATATCTTAGATGTAGTCTTGGGGATTATCCGGTCAATCAACACAAATATAATATATACGATAAACAATGTTGGTAAAAACCACAACGCCGACTCAATCACCAGACCCTCTGTTCCATTCAAAAGTAATGACCAAAGCGGCCCAAAAGCACTCTGATCTTCTCTTCTAAATCTCATCATCCATAAAAGGCAATACCCGATTCCAAACGATAAATACGGAATCAGGAGACTCTTTGCTTTCCTGCTGACCGCCATATATATGGAAGCCGGTCTTCTATACAAATATCCGGATATCATGAAAAAAAGCGGCATATGAAAACCAAATATGTAATAATTAAATGTCTTACTGAAATGCATATGCCCCAGCACCATAAAAAGTATCCCGATGCCCCCGTTTCATTTTCACGTATTCCTTATTTCAATCATCTTACGCAGCAGGCAGGTTATCTTTTTTCTTTTATAAATAATCAATATGAAAAGCCCCGCAATAATACTATATCGCAAGAAAACACACTTATATGTAAACAGCAGTATAAATCCAGACAGCATAAAAGAAACCGTAATCGTCAATAATATTTTTACATTATAAGGCCTTATACCGCCACAATACTCGTCACATACCTTATTCATGAAAAAGAAATGACCGATATCATAGATTATATAACAGGCAAGCGTCGTATATCCTGCTGCCTGATAGCCAAACAGCCTGATAAATATATAATTTAATACAATATTTACAGCAGCCCCTGTCACACTGGCAGTCATGATAAACCTTGTTTTCTCATAATAGAAGGCAAACTTTGCAAACAAATCATAACTGTACATAAAATACACACTCATGGCAACCGGCGGTATCACCCATATCGCATCATGGTAAGTTTCTGGTGCGAATATGGCAACCGCCTCAGGTGCAAAAGCGATCAGCAGAATATTGACCGCCGCAATAAGAACGAGTGTGATATATGCTGCCGAAGCAATGTCCTGAATCCTCTTTGCTTTTATCTTTTTATAGATCCACGGACTGAGCGTCTGCAGTAAGGCCGTATTAAAAAGCGTCATGATCAGGGACACCGAATAGGCAAGACTGTATACTCCCGCATCGTCCGCACCCGTCATGCGTTCGATCATGATCCTGTCTGCATTATTAAGGACAGTCTGAGAAAGATAATGAGGGATAAGCGGCAGATTAAATAATAATGCATGTGTCCAGAATTTAGCACTGTAGAACTTCTTTCCACCCAGCATCTGGGCGCAGAACAGCGCAGAATATCCGATCAGTTCCACCAATGCCAGTCCCAGAATGCGTGCTGTCACTTTATCCTGTGCATGAATCACAAAAAAAACACCCGCCGCAGGCTTTGCTATTGATACGGCAAGCGTGATAAAAACCAACATTTTATATTTATAATGCACCCTCTGGGCAACTGCCCAGAACCCGAATGCAGCAGTCGCC
The DNA here is from genome assembly GCA_937920345.1 of uncultured Lachnospiraceae bacterium. Classification (GTDB taxonomy): domain Bacteria; phylum Bacillota; class Clostridia; order Lachnospirales; family Lachnospiraceae; genus UBA3282. The sequence continues at coordinate 29,955 of CALGVA010000046.1, read as the reverse complement.
CAGATCATAACCAGCATAGAAAGCATCTGTACCGTGGTTAATGAAAACAAATCATTCCAAAAATCACGGAACAAGAAATAAATGACTGTCCATCCGGCAACCAGTGTTATGGATAAACCCTGAAGCGAAGAGGAAAATTCCTTTTCCTCTTCCTCAAATTTCACCAGTCCCTGTCCGTACACCCCGTATGACAGGTTTAACGATACAAATATCCCGACAATTCCAAGCCATGAATTGAAGACATTATATCTGCCGTATTCTGCCGTGGAAAGCAGTCTTGTAAAGATCGGGGTCGTAATTACTGATATCCCCTTTTGTAAAAAAGCGCATATCAGAAACCAGAATGAAGCCTTCAGTTGAACCGGAAGGCTTTGGTATTTTTTTATCAGATTTTGACCGTCTGTACACAATTTAATACCCTCACATCTTTATTTCCTTCAATCACACAGAAGTTTCCCTCTGCATCCTTGATAATATCCCATCCGACATAACGCATACCGGGAATTTTCCCGGCAAGTTCACAGACAAAATTCTTATAGCCGCTCCAGTCCGGAATCTGATATCCTATGATCTGCTTACCGGTGTCAGGGTGCAGGATATTTAACCCTGAACCAGTAATAATCCCTGCAGCAGCGGCGAATCTTAACGAAATTCTACTCATATTATCTTTCCTCACACAAATCCAAAAACTTCTCAAGACACCACACAAGCCATTTCTGATCCCCTGTCATGTGGTCAGTACAATGGGGAATAAATTCCTGTCGCACAGGACCGTTCCAGGACTGAAACCATTCATTCATAGGCCGCGGCATCGGCGTTTTCTTCGGCACAGACCAGCCTGGATACAATCTATTGAAGACTTCACGAACCAGATACTTATTTTCACCGCTCCGTATTCGAGCATAATTCAATGGTTCTGCCAGATAAGTCTCCGCATACGGATAAATTCCTGAAGTTCCCGCAGTCTCTAAAGCCGATACATAGGAATTAAGTGATTCCTTATAAAAAAATCCTGACATAAATTTATGTACATCAACATAACCGTCTATAAGACAACAAAAATACGGTTCAAGTATTAATTCGGCCTCTCTCAAAACATGATAAGGCTTCACATATGTATATCTGTCTATGAACTCACCTATCAGCCAATCTTTTGACAATAATCCATTCAAACCACCATATAAGGCATCTGCCGTTTCGCCAAATATGAATCCATCCATGCCCTCTTCCTTAGCCCGCAAAGCTGCCTTATAAATCTGGACTTCTATCGAATGGACCGGCATTCCCTTATGCCGCATCAATAACGGTGCATACTTCTCGAAATCTTCCCAGTATATCTCAACAACCCTATGCTCCAGTCCGCACGCTCTGGCATATTCAGCCGCCGCCTTCGTCTCATCCACCACTTCAATGCCCGGCACAACACACTTGAACGTGTATGCAACCGAACCTCTGGGCATAAATTTTGCCAGAATCGCAGAATCAATTCCCCCACTCAGGGCTAAAGCCATTTTGCCGTCCGCCGCCGCCCGTTCTACCCGTGTCCTCAGATATTCTTCCAGCTGCGTGCTGTCATGAATCCCCTTCCTCTGCGTAAATCCATTAAGCAGTCTGGGAGTTATCCCTTCCTTAAAACATTTCTCACTATCCGCAATCGTGCGGAACATCAGAAATGAACTCATGCAATACTTCTTATCAGCCTCCATTGTTCTCCTCTCCTTATAAGCCGTTTACTTGACATCCATCAGGTCATTCTCCCTGACCGCCTGTAACGCTTTTCTGATCTGTGTTGATGACATCCCCTGTGTATAAGGGAAATAAATGATCTGGATATTTGCCTCATTAAACTCTCTTTCATACTCCCGCCATTTGTCAGTCGCGTACCAGTCATCTCCGACGAAGAGAAAATCCGCCCCCAGCTTTTTACAGGCAGCCAGCTTGTCCATGTCATACTGTGGGACTGCGGCATCTACATATTTGCAGCTTCTGACAATTTCAATGCGGTCTTCAAACGGGATCATCGCTTTCTTCCCCTTATAGCTGACCAGTTCGTCCACCGTTATCCCGACAATCAGTTTGTCGCACATTCCTTTTGCATTTTTAAGAAGATTCAGATGGCCTATATGAAAAAGGTCGTAAACTCCTGTAGTATAGCCGATCGTCATAGTTACTTTCTCCTTCAGTAGTAATCTCATTCCATTTTTATTGTATAAACCTACAATATGTCAATTAGGCATTTCCTGCTGATAGACTTTGTACGATTGATATAAATCTATAATTGCACCATTTCCATGATTTGTTCTCTGATCCTCCGGAGGTAACTGCATATAATCACCAAACTGCTTTATTAAATATTCATTCCAGTTACACGGACATCTCATTTTAATGTTTTCAAACGGCAATTCAACATAATGATCAAACCATGCTTTTTCAAAAATCAAATCTTTTTCCCGTATTTTCGTAGACCAGAGATACCCTGTATATCTGGCAGCGTCAAAATCATATTTCTCTACAAGCTTTTTCCATATTTTTATGTAAAAATCGTAATGAACCATACAATTAACCGGTCTCATAGTAATCCACAACATTTTCCCTGCAACACTCCAGCGCTTGCTATAAGCCAGCTGCCTCTTGTAATTTAATTTCAATAACATGACTACTATAGAAATAAACAGCTTCTTTTTCACTTTGTTTTCCGGTATCCCGTATAGCGGCATTATATCAACAAATATTCCTGAATATTCTTCCTTGTATTCTTTCATATGGCTTTCTATAAACGTTGTATTGACATCATGAACCTTCGCACATAAAAAGCCTCTGTGTTCCGTTGATTCCAATGTTATTAATGCAAGACTTTCAGGCAATTCTTTTTGGGCAGCCACCATAAATTTTTTAAAATCTTTATCCGGCATAGCAATGTCTATATCATCATCCCATGAAATAAATCCCTTATGCCTCACCGCGCCTAAGCAAGTTCCGCCTATCGCGTAATAGCGCAGATTATGTTTTACACAAACTTTATCTATTTCTATAAATATATCTAATATTTTCTGCTGAATTTCATTCATGCTATATCTATCTCCCTTTAAATCGAAGCTCCAAAATATTAGAACCGCAAATACGAATCTATTGCCCCGTGCACTCGTAATTAAAATGGATAATGTGCACGCATTTATGTCTATTGCACGCTTTCATTAATGATATGTCCATAATATGTATCATCGGCCTCTTCCGGCAGATCCAGCTTATATGTCAATTTATGAATTGTACCAAGTCTACGTATTTCATCCCAATACGCTTCATCATATTTATCAGGCAATACATTTCCCAGCATCAACGGAACTGCATTTGGAATCTTTGGCATTCTGTTCCAGTCCTCCGGATACTTTTCTATAGCCATCGCCATCAAAATAAATGTTATAAAATAATCTTTTATTTTTCCTTCTTTTCTTAAAAACTCATAATACAGATGCTTTGTAGCCAGTAATATACGATTATTTCTATTTGACTTGATAAACCAGTTTTCGCCCTTTTTTGTAATATCACATTTTTCTGTTTGAAATATAAAAAAGGAGGATTGCTCAATATAATCCGGGATATTTCCACTCAATAAAACTGTAGCGTCTATCCAGATACCACCATATTTTGTTAATAACTCCAGTCTCACAGCATCAGAAAAATGAGCGCTGCTTATTATGCCTTTTTTCCATTTCGCATATATATATTGAGGCATTGTAATATAGGTAGATAAATTGTCTTCTGTAATTAAGTGAATCGTTTTCTTATCAAGCCAGTATTGGACTGATTCAAAACATTTCTGCACAATGGCAGGCGCATTCTCTATCCCCTGAAGCCAGCATACCCAGACATCTTCGTTATTGTCTTCACATTTTTTGTCGCTGTAATTCATCTTCTCCAGCTCTTTATGATATTTTCTTCTAACATAACCGCTAACTTTATTACGCACCTCCAAGAACAAAAGGACATCATTGGAATAGCCCATTTTTTGAAATAAAAAGCACACCATTTTATAGAATGTATTTCCATAATATCGGGCTCTTTTAACCTGTTCTGTAAAATTTTTGATTCGCTTCAAATATTCCCTCATCAGATTAGGATATCTTCTCCATTATTTCCGGTGTAAATTCAATCTTTAACAATAAAACTACCAGTACAATGCTTACCATGGGTGAAAACATCATATGACCTGAGAAAAAAGAGGCCCCGTACACCAGACAAATTCCTATAATATATAGAATCTGTTTGGTCCGCATTATCTTTTTAATGTACTTTATGTAAAAACGCGCTATGATAATTGAAACGATCAAACCAAACCTTATAAATAAATCAAGCAAATCCATTTCAATCAACACACGTAATTCATTCTCTGCCATATTCGGCCCTATTCCCCAAAATAATTTACGAATAACATTTTCACTATATACAGATTCCCGCGCATGGATGATCTGCAATTCACGTCCCGATAAAAGAAAATTTATAATGCCGGTAGATTTTACATTATACTTCCATATCAATGTATTTATATTCTGTGTAACTAACGTTACATTATTAATTACATACCATAAGCCTAAAAGTATAGCGGGTGTAATCAGAATAAAATTTAATAACTTCTTATTTATATTTTGTTCTGAATATAAAGCAACGACTATGAAAATCGCCAACGAAATATAAACGGATTTTGTACCGAGATAAAGAACGCTTATCATACCTAATAAAATATTAAATAAGTCCGTCCTGCTCCTGCTGTTCTTATATTTTTCAATTTCCAATGCTAAAATAATGATCATTACAATACTGATTTCATTTCCGGAAAAATAAAAACCTTTACTGCCCACTCCACCTGCATATGTAGAATACCCAATATTAAAAAGTTTAGGAACAGTCAAAGAGATCGGGAAAAACCAGCAATAAAAATCTGTAATTTTATTTATAGACGTTATAATATTCTTGTCATAAACTGACAGTACTCTAACAGCCATTACAATAACCATTGGTGTTAATAATTTTATAAGTGTAGAAATATTATAACCTGCCCCGCCGGGACTGTTTAATTCAAACACAACAAGTTGTACTACTAAGAAAAACAGCATACAAATAATTTGAATTATTTTTTGAATCGTTGTAATTTTAATTGCTATAGCCAGACATAATAGAAATATAATCGTTTTAAATATTATGCTGATATTCGAGTTTTTCCCGGTCAGCAGCAGATAACCGTTAATGTTATCTGCTACCGGACTTAAAACGAGCAGCCACATTAAAATTGTGCTATACCTTATTTTCATTTCTACTCACCATTTCAGTTACCAGTCATCCAGTCTCCGTTTTATAAACCTGCTTCCTTATTCATCACTCTAACAATTTTCTATATTGCATTCCGATATATTCATGATATCGCTGTAAATAATCGTATCTTTTTTGTTTTTTATGTAAATTTACTAATGCCTCAGGTACATTATCTACTCCGCTCAAATGGATATTATACCGCTCCAGACTTTTCGGAAAAATCAATTCTAACCCAAGGCATTTAGCTTCCCATAACACCATACCCTGTCCTTCATATCTGGATTCAAGGCAAAACGCATCCATTTGATTCATAATTGCAAATGGGTTCTTCCGGTTACCTAAAAAAAACACAATATCAGATAATCCATGTTCAGCCACCCACTTTCTGTAATAGTTGTAATCAGGTCCATCCCCAATAATATAACAGCGCAAATCCGCTCTTTTAAAATGGGCTTCATATATATCTTTTAATAAAAAATCGTAGCCTTTTTGGACACATATTTTCCCCATACAGACAATATTACATTTTGAGGCATCTACACACACATCTGTTTGCTCATGGCATTTATCCAAAATCTGTCTGACGTTTATTATGTTCGGGATAACTGTTATCTTAGATTTTTTACATCCGCTGCACCTTCTGAAAGGTTCTACAATTCCTTCTGATACTGCTGCAAATTCATCATATAATTTATATTTTCCTTTAAAAAAGAAATAAAGAATACGATATTTACGTTCAAAATGCAATTTCTGCTCTATATCATTATGAATCCACATAACCTTTTTTGCTTTTTTCATTCTGGTGGTACAATATGCACATTCCTGACGATAACTGTCAAAATCGAATACATACTCATATTTCTCTTCTATATCCGGATAAAATCTCATGTGTCTGATAATCCAAAACGGAATAAAACGAAACCAATATGGAAACGGGTCAAGATAATATAAATGGATATTTTTTCTTAAACTGCTGATATCATAAAAGACATTCCTCGAAAATAAATATACATCCACATCATAATTCTCCAAAATCGGGCTCTCCAGAAGATTAATCAGGGAGCGTTGTATTCCGCCAACTTTTAGATCAGCCTGAAAAATAGCTATTTTCTTCATTTCACGTCTCCCTTTACACAACTTAACGAATGTACTTAAAAAATTTGAAGGAAATCAATATCCTTTGTGCTCTTGCTATACTCACTTCTTGAAAAAACCGGTAAAAACCTTCCAATCCAATCTTACTGATCCATTTAGGTGCTCTTTTAATACTTCCTGATACAAAATCAACCGTTCCGCCACTGCCGATAACATATCGCACCTTACACGCTTCCAGAAAGTCCAGATTATCCTCAATAAAATACTCTTGTTTACCGGCTCCGAATCCCACGAACAAAATATCCGGTTTAAATTCCTTTATTCTACTTTGACATTCTTCTGTAAATCTGTCCGTAAAAGGATAGTTCTCAAATTCAGGAGAAAATCCTGCCACTTGAATAGAATATTTCTTCTCCACATTTTCTACAGCATTTTGAACCGATTTTTCCCTGCCTCCTAAAAAGAATATCTTCAAATCGTTTTCTTTTGCATAATCACAAAAATCATAGACTATATCACTACCAGAAAGTTTAACAACATCTCTGAAATCAGGATCTAATATCTTTGCAACCTTTAACGGGATTTCTCCATCCAGCGTTACATAATTTCTATTAATAAAATTCAGGAGCCTTGGATTTTCATTTGCAAGCACAATAATTTGTGCATTTAACGTAATAATACATTTTATTTTTCCGTTTAAGTTTTGTAATAATTCCTCTTTATTTTTTAAATTAATATTTATATTACAGAATTTCATATCGGAAATACCCTACCTGACAAAATATCCATTCCCATCACACCATCATATTCCTGTTATTCAGTTCCACCTGCATCAGATTCACTGCTTCCTCGCTGAACCCTTCCGTGCTCTCCGGAATAAACAGGATCTTGAGCGTCAGCATAATCAGCTTGAAATCCAGAACCAGGCTCCTGTTTTCTATGTAAATCAGATCCAGCCGCAGCTTATCGTATGCGGATGTGTTATATTTTCCATACAGCTGCGCATAACCCGTGAGCCCGCTCTTGACCTGCAGCCTGTAAGCGAACTGCGGCAGTTCCTCCGTATATTTCTCCACATTCTCTACGCGCTCAGGCCTGGGTCCTACCAGGGACATGTCACCTTTTAACACATTGACCAGCTGTGGAATCTCGTCGATGCGAAACCGTCTGATAACAGCCCCGACTTTTGTGATCCTGCTGTCGTTTGCGCCACACAGAAGCGCCCCCTTTTCTTCCGCATTCATGACCATACTCCGGAACTTAAGGATATTAAATTTCTTCCAGTCTTTCGTATAACGTTCCTGCCTGAAGAAGACCGAACCGCCATCCTCCAGCTTGATCGCCAGCATGGTGATCAGCGTGATCGGCAGAGTAACGATCAGTCCGAACAGAGAAACCACTATGTCTATACAGCGTTTGATAAATGCCATGCCGAGAGCGTCCTTATAGCCGTTATATTTCATTAACGGACTGTCAATGAAATGTCTGTTCTCGAAGCCGCTGGCAATAATATCCGTAATGGTAGGCGTCACATAGAAGATCTTCTGCTGGTTGATGCAGTAGTACATCAGTTCCTCCCTGAGACTGTAGTCCAGCTGATAGAAGATTACCGTCTCGGAAGCGTCTATGGCTTCCTTGATCTTTTCCATCCCGTCTGCCACTGCCACTTTCATATGTATGTTGAAGATCGTCCACTCTTTCTCCCTGATCTTCGTCAGGAATCCCTTGACGCTCTCATCGCCGTAAATCACGACCGTCTCCTGCCTTGTTATATGTGCCATATAGAATCTCTTGGCAATAACCGCCCACAGGCAGGCCGCAATAAACTGTACAGCGACGGTAAGAAGCCCGGGCAGGATAGAAACATACCGGCGGGCAATAAAGCAGCACTCTACATAACAGATCAGATCCGTAATCCCGAAGGCAAGTAATTGTGAAAATACCGTCTCGCCGATAGAATATTGTGCCACCTTATCCGCTCTGTAGATCCTTACCAGCCTGTTGTAGATTATGTAAAAGACAAGCAGTGAGACCATGCCGCCCAACATCCGGTGTGTGCGGAAGGCGTACAGATTATAGTAAGATATCCAGATATATCCAAACAGCGCAAGCTGCAGTAGTGTAATGGCCTGTGAAGATACTCTGGAAAAATGATTTTTCCTGTTTCTGTTGTTCTGATGACGTTCTTTCATTCCGTTTTACCCCCCCCCTTTAAATCCACTCAATCCCGATTTCATCCATCTGCCTGATCCGTTCCCTGGATAAAACCAGATTGGATGACTGTGGATTTTTCATCTTAAGCCGGATCGTACTGACCCATCTGCCCAGATCGATTCCATCTATTACATAGGAAGAAGAGATATTAAGATCTCCGTGTTCCTCAAAGTAGGCTTTTGCTATCCTGTATTTCCTGTCCCATCCATCTTCATACTTGTTCTTCCAGACGATCCCGATTGCCTCGAGTTTCGCAGTCTGTTCCGCCGTCAGCGGTATGCTTCCGGGTTTCAGTCCGTTGTATATTTTGATCTGGTTTGCTACCCATCTGCCCAGACAAATGTCATTTTCCGTCACCCAGGAGGCTGGAACCTGCAAATTGCCGTGAACCTTAAAATACTCCTTTGCCGCCTCATAATTCACATTCCAGCGGTATTCCCGGACATCCCATATCATGCCGAGCCGATTTAAGCGTTCCGTTCTGTCCTGATCCAGTCTGCCGTTCTTATATGCAGCCCTGATATTCCCGATCCATTTACCGAGCGGGAATCCATCCGCCGATACATAACGCGCCGGCACATCCGCATCCCCGTTCTCATCCAGATAGCGCTCCAGTGCCTCGCACCCTTTTGCAAAACTCTGTTCCTGTGCATCCTCCCACACCATGCCGACCTGCTCTAATCTTCTGATCTGCTCTTCGCTCAGTCTTCCGACGGCTTTTCCCGCGTAGACTCTTCTCTGTGTCTGTATCCAGGAACCGAGCCCCAGCCCGTCCTCCGTCACATATGAGGAAGCAGTCCGCAGATCACCGTGATCTTCATAATATTTTCTGCACGCCTGATAATAGACGTCCCATGCCGCGGACAGGTTATAACTCAGTTCTTTAAAAAGCTTCCTGCAGTCCCTGAGTTCATCTATGATCCGGAACCGCCCGCAGTACTTACTTGTCTCCTGTCCGGTACAGGCAGCAAGGGCAAGCGCCTCTTCAAATTCCTCCTGCAGTGCATCGATGGCATACAGGCTGTCAAAATTATTGACCACATCGAAGATGACCGGTCTGCGGTTTCCCGCACTTCCCGCACTGAGCCCTCTGCCGATCTGCTGTAGATAGAGAATCGGCGATACGGTAGGACGTAACAGGATCACACCGTCGATATCCTCCACATGCACGCCCTCATTGAGCATATCGATGCAGAAAAGCAATTTCAGATGTCCGCTTATATCCGCCTTAAAACTCGCAAATTCATTGCTTGTTTCGGGATTGTCATAATAAACCGCATAGACGTGCGGCGCAGGATCTATGAGGTGAAACCACTCTTCCACATGGGACAGCATCTCGTCCATATGCTCCCTGTTCGAACAAAACACAAGATATTTTCCACTGTTTGATTTCATATGTTTTACAAACACCTGCGGCAGTCCTTCGGCATTTTCAAGGGTTCTGCGCAGTGCCTCAACCAGCTTCTCATTGCGTTTCCTTAATCCCTGATCGCGTTCGCTCTCCACTCTCCCGGCAAGCCGACTCAATTCCTCCTGACAGGCATACATGGAGATCACATAATCCGGTGCCGGCAGGATCTTCCTCACAATCGCCTCTCCCAGAGACATCTCAGAAGCAATACAGCCGTCGAACAGTTCATCTGCCATATCTCTCCTGTTATCCAGATAACGGATACTGGTCGCAGACAACCCAAGCAGTCTCGCCGCAGGATAGGCACTGATCAGCTTCCGGACGCTCTCTCCCCACTCCGGCGCACCGCACCGGTGGAACTCATCAAGCACAATATAATCCGGACGTAAACTGTCAATCCCGTCTTCGTTCATCATGAGTTTTGTGTAAGTAAGGAATGTCACATTCCTGAGCACACGCTTTGCGGACTCCGTATTTTCGGATACACCCATCGCCCGGAACAGATTTTCCGTCTGTGTCCGGAAAATATATTCGCTGGGCGCCAGCCACAGGATTCTCCTGTGCGGCTGGTCCATGGCAAGTTTAAACGCGACAAATGACTTGCCGGTACCCGTCGGATGAATGACAGCAGCTTTGCCCGTCTTATTCATAAGACGTATGGCATTTTCGTAAGCTTTGCGATTATGTTCAAAAAGAGTAAGAGTGTTTGCTCCGGTATCCACTCTGTTCACCACCCTGTGTCCCTGTAAGGTACTGCAACATAATGTAAATTATGTTGTACACATTGGTTGAAACAATAGATTGTAGTATGGATACGCATAGAAAAAATAATTTACAACTGCTAAAAACAGCCTGCTTCATTGTGCGATATAATTGCTTTATTCTTTTTCTACATAAATTTGGAAGGGAAGAATTATTAAAATAGGGTTGAAATTGAATATTGGTTGTGATAAAGTTTAGTTCTGAGATACGACGTAACATAAGTAAGCTACAACATAATTTACATTATGTTGTATGTTTTGTATTAATTGTACAAACTTCTATTGATTTCTTCATATGAATCCTGGCAGTTACAGTACCGCTAACACACCAGATGCATCAGTTCCAATTGTCTCCTGTATTCCTCACATGTCGTCCTGACATAGATTCTGGTCGTCTCAATATTACTGTGTCCCAATACATCCGCCAGCTTGGCAATATCCTTCTTTAACGCATAAAAGCATTGTGCAAACAGATGCCTGAGATTGTGCGGAAAAACTTTATCTTCACACACATTTGCCTGCCTGCATAATGCTTTCATTTCTCTCCATATATTACTTCGCTCCATTGGTTTTCCGGAGCTGGTGCGGAATATAACACCTTTCTTAATTTGTTTTTGTATTACGTAATTCTTAAGTTTCTTCTGTAATTCTGACGGAATCAGAATGCTTCTGACTTTTCCTTTATTATGTATGGTCACTTTTCCGTGCTTTATATTATCGACCGTAAAATATTGCAATTCACTGATACGTATTCCTGTCGCGCAGATCGTATTCAGGATCATTGCCAGCCTGATATTGCCGGACTGCCTTGCTGCCGTGACCAGCCGCTCATACTCTTTTTTCGTCAGATATTTATCTTCCGGCGTAAATGACGCTTTCTGAATTCTGTAAGTTTTCACTTTTGCCTCATACCAGCCCAGATAATCCAGAAAGCGGTTGATCGCTATGATAAATGTATTAATACTGCTGATTTCATACCGATCTTTGTACAATAGTTTTTCTTTAAACTCTATTACAAGGCTTTTGGTTATCTCTGTTCCCTGCGCATAATCCATAAGTTTACGGATATCCCGCAGATACTTGTGTATCGTATTCGCACTGCGCTCCTCCTCCAGCATATGATTTTTGAAGTTGTTCAATGTCTCCTCTGTAATAATCCTCTTCATCTTTGTTCCCATGCCCTTTCTCCCTGTCTGTAAGACTGCCCGCCGCGCGTCCCGCGTACTGTGTCAGCAGCAAATTTCCATGCGCGGGCCTGCGTATAAAAAGGAAAGGCAGCGGCAACTTCATTCTGTCTGCCCCTGCCATATCACTTTTATTTTATAAAACTGTATTCTATATTATCCTATCTATGATATCGGCAGCAAAAGCTCTCCGATCTCCTTTACGGAATCAAAGATCAGATCCGGCAGCACCTCCGACTCGCGGACATCCTCCATGGAAGCCTCGCCGCTTAACACCAGAATGCTCTTCAGTCCGTTGTTCTTCCCCGCCGCGATGTCTGTGTAGAGCCGGTCGCCGACCATGGCGGTCTCCTCGCGCTTTGTATTGACTCTATAAGTCAAATAGTCGATAATATGGCTGTTCGGCTTACCGATGACCCTGTCCGGCCAGCGTCCCGCCGACGCATGGATAAAAGCATGGATCGCTCCCGCATCGGGAATAAATCCCGTCTCCGTCGGGCAGTTATAGTCCGGGTGGGTCGCCAGATAAGGCAGTCCCGCCCTGACATGATCGCACACTCTGCACATTTTCCCATAGTCCAGTGAAGTGTCGAAAGCAGTCACCACCACATCGGGGCGCTCCTCTTCCAGACGGATACCCGCCTGTGCAAACTCTTCCTGCAGCAGCGGATTGCCCAGCAGGAACACCTTCGCTTCCGGATAGTGATTCTGCAGATACCAGATCGTCGCCTGTCCCGACGTAACGATCCTGTCCTCGCCGATTTCCAATCCCATCCGCCGCAGCTTATCGACATACACCGCCGCATTCTTAGAGGAATTGTTCGTCACGAACACATAGCTTCTGCCCGTCTCTTCTATCCTGTTCAGAAACGCCGTCGCGCCGTCGATCCAGCGCTCTCCCAGATAGATTGTCCCGTCCATATCCAGTGCAAAGCAGCGGATCTGCTGCAGTATTTGATTCTGGTCCTGATTGACCTGTAGAATTTGTGCCATCCTGGTACTCCTTTATATCCGGATTTTATGCATTTGCCTTAAGTGTGTACTTTTGTTTGATCTGCTGCATATTGTCCGTAACATTTTTTATTTAATATAACATGCACGTCTTGTCCGTGCAACCGCCCTGAATATTTTGTTCTTTACCCCCTCCCCTAAATACGGTACAATAAACAAAACGAGCAAAGCCCGTTTGCGAGATTCGCTTCGCAGCCTCGTGTTTCATATTTCCGGAAAGAAGGTTATCTATGAAAGAAAAATTATACACCATTCCATTAAATGACGCCATGAATGCCAATGACGAGTGTCCTTTCTGCTTTATCGAGCGGAATGTGGAACAGGACCTGCTGGATTTCGTGCTCGGCTCCGGCTCTTCCTATATGGAGAGCGACGTCCGCGAACAGACCGATATGGCCGGATTCTGCCGCGATCACTTCAAGAAAATGTTCGACTATGGCAACACACTCGGCAACGCCTGGATTCTGAAGACGCACTATATGCAGATCAATCGGGAGATGCAGCAGCAGTTCAAGAGCTTTAAGCCCGGCAAGACATCCCTCAAGGATAAGTTCAGGAAGCAGACCGAGCGCCAGAACCCGATCGGCATCTGGGCCTGGGCCAAAGAGCAGTCCTGTTATATCTGCAAGCGTTACGCCGATACATATGACCGCTATCTGGACACCTTTTTCGTCATGTATAAGAAAGACCCTGAATTTCGTGACAAAGTGAAGAACAGCAAGGGATTCTGTCTGCACCACTTCGGAGACCTGTGCGAAGGCGCGGATGTGCGCCTGTCCGATAAGGAGAAGGCGGAGTTCTACGACATGGTATTCCCGCTGATGGAGCAGAATATGGCGCGGCTCGCCGAAGACGTGGCCTGGATGGTAGAGAAGTTCGACTACCGCAATAAAGACGCCGACTGGAAGAACTCCAAAGATGCCATCCAGCGCGGTATGCAGAAGTTAAAGGGCGGTTACCCGGCGGATCAGCCGTATAAGATGAATAAATAATACATTTCCGCCGCTCCTATGCAAGGGGCAGAAATATCCAATGTCAAAAGCCCTGCCGATATCATCCGCAGGGCTTTCCTATGTCTTATATCAAACTGCATTTTCTTCCGGAAAAACCGCTGCTGCGGCTCCCCGGCATAGCTTATGTCTTCTTACATCGCGTCCATCGATCCGTCGCTGTCATCGTCGTCGAAAAACTCTTCCACTTTGACTTCCGCTTTGTCAGCCGCTTCCTTGACTGTATCGGTCACTTCCTTGACTGCTCCCACAACCTTATCTGTCGCTTCAGCCTTGGCAGCATTCAGACCTTCTTTAAACTCTTCCGCTTTGTCGAGATCCAGATCCACATAATTGCGGTCTGTATCCTTCGCCGTGCCGTCGTCGTCCAGATCCTCATCAAAGTTATCGAAATCATCGTCATCATCGAAATCATCATCTACAAAGTCGTCTTTGCCCTGTAAATAATAATACACACCTGCCGCAACGGCTCCGAGAGCTGCTGTCACCATTAAAAACTTACCAAATTTTTTTGCCATGAGGGTTCTCCTTTCACCGTCAGTTATATCACTATATTAATACTATTTTATCAAAATGAAAAGGGAATATGTACAAAAAAATTATGTTTTTTCGCCCTCTCCACAACAGGTACAACATCTTGTGCTTCAAAAATTTCTTCAAACTAGTTTTTCTCCAGACGTTGAATCCCCGCACTTTTTATGATATATTAAAATTCGACTCGGAAGGTCAATTTTTTCCTGGGTATTTGCAAATGATATGATTAGGGGAAGTTATGAACGATAAGTTTTTTGATTTAAAGAAAGAGAAACAGGACCGCATGATCAACGCGGCGCTCAAGGTCTTTGCCATGAACGGCTACAAGCACGCGAGCACAGACGATATCGTGGCGGAAGCCGGCATCAGCAAGGGACTTTTATTTCACTATTTCGGAAGCAAGCTGGGGCTTTATACCTTCTTACACGATTACAGCGTCCGCTTTATGAAACTGGAATTGACCACAGGAGTACCGTCTTCCGCAGTCGATTACTTTGAAATCCGGAAACAGATTGAATTTGCCAAAATGCAGGTTCTGAAAAATTATCCTTATATGCAGCAGTTCCTTGACCGCTGTGCCACCGAGAACGTGAGCGAGGCGCTTATGGCGATCGAGAAACAGCGCAGCGTCATTCGTGATGTATACTCCGTCTTAAAGAATCAGGCCGACCGCTCTCTTTTCGTAGAACAGGTATCCTTCGAGAAGCTCGACGCCATGATGGACTACACCATAGGCGGGCTGATGTGCACACACTTCGACGACGACTCCTTCCACCCGGAAATGCTCTACGAGGAGACCGTTGGTTATCTGGATATGATGAAACAGATCTCCTACAAGAAAAAGTAAAAAAGATACATAAACGTCTGGCTGCTATATTCACAGCCAGACGTTTTTCAGTCTTTCTATTCCTTCGCAGATCTCTTCCCCCGTCAGTGCACCGTAACCGAGAATCAGCATCGCCGGGGCATCTGCGCTTTCTTCCATCCTGAAGTCCTGCATCTGATACACCCTGACACCTTCCCGCGCCGCTGCATCTGCCAGTTCTCCTTCACTGCGTCCCTGTCTGTCCGTCAGGAGCACATGCAGTCCCGCATTGCTGCCGGATATCTCAAATGCCCGCTCAAAAGATCTCAGCGCATTTAAGATCAATTCATGTTTCTCCCGATACCGCTTGCGCATCTTATTCAGATACCGCTCGAAATAACCGTCCTGTATAAATTCGTTCAGGATCGTCTGATCGATCCTGGACACCGTGGACGCATAAAAACCGCACTCACGACGGTACCGCTCCAGCAGAGGATACGGCAGTACCATATAGCTGATACGGATCGCCGGCGCGATCGCCTTGGAAAATGTCCCGATATAGACCACCCTGCCGTTATGATCCGATGCCTGCAGAGAAGGTAACGGTTTACCCTTATACCGGAACTCACTGTCATAATCATCTTCGATCAGATAGCGCTCTTCCGCCTCCGCCGCCCATTTCAGCAGTTCCATACGTCTGCCGATCGGCATGGAAACGCCTGTGGGATGTTGATGAGAGGGCATCACATATGCCACCTGTGCATCCGTCCGTCGCAGGCAGTCCACCCGCATCCCGCTCTCATCCATCGGGATGAAACGCACCGGATATGCACAGGACCGGAATATCCTGTATGCTCTTGCGTAAGTAGGATTCTCCATCGCCACGCAGACATGGCGTCCCAGTATTTTCTCCAATAAAAGAAGCAGGTAATCATTCCCTGCTCCAATAATAATCTGTTCCGGTTCACAATTAACGCCGCGCGATCCATGCAGATAGCGGCAGATCGTCATCCGAAGCTCCGGATCGCCCTGCGGCTCCCCCAGCGAAAACATCTTACTATTGGCATCCACGAGAATGTTTCTTGTGATCTTCTTCCACGTAGCATACGGGAAATACCGCATGTCGATCGCATTGGGAGAGAAATCGTAACGGATCTGCGGTTCCCGTCCCTGCGCTCCGGAACGCGTCCCCCGCCTCTCTGCTTCCGCCTCCGTGCCTTTTTCTCCCCGTCTGCTCATGCTCTTTGCGCCGTCCTGCCTGCCGGACATCTGCCCGAGCGCCTGGTTGAGCGCGCTGAGTTCCTCGTATGTGCTGACGAAATATCCTCTGCGCGGTTTCGCTTCCAGATATCCTTCCGAGACAAGCTGGTCGTAAGCCATGTCCACTGTCGTCCGCGATACCTGCAGATAATCCGCAAGGAATCTCGCGGAAGGCAGTTTTTCCTTCTGCATCAGGCTGCCCGACTTGATTTCCTCACGAATGTATTCGTAGATCTGCTCGTATAATGTTTTGCTGCTTTCCGGATGTAACTGAATATGAATCGGTAATTCTTTCATTTTCTGGCGGCATTCTTTTCCTTGATCTTCTTCATTAACATCTCTTTGATGTCTCTCGCCTTATCCTTCATACGGGGATTCGCCGTAGGTGACTGGAGAATGCCTGTGATCAGACGGCTGGACACATCATACTGTTCAAACCGCATAGCCGTAACGGCAATCAGATAATCCACAGTAGGCTCATCCATTCCGCACATCGGGAAGCTCTCCGTCTGTCTCGCCGCCAGGAAGCCTTCCAGCGCGTTGCGCAGAAATTCATTCTCCTCATCCTCACACTGTTTCTTCTGCTCCTCGTAATCCGGCAGGTTCTTATCCAGATGCTCCGCCTTACCGCGAAGAAGCCATGCGGTCTTCAGACAGATATATGCCTTCTCACTGGCTCTCGTCTGCTTCACGATCGCATTTGCAAGCGTCAGCTTATAACGCTCCAGCGCCTCGTCGTATGTGTAGATCTCCTTTGTCTCTTTCTGCGGTTTAAACGTAGCGGAGATCGTCTTCTTAATATTCTTCGCCTGCGGAGATGTCACAAATTTAAAGAACCGGCTTAATGCCGCATAACCACAGTACGGGCACAAAATAATATCATATTTCAGCAGGTCGATCTGCTCATAACGCGGTCTTAAATCCAGATCGCTTCCCGCTAACTTCGCCTTACCGATCCTGACTGTTCTCGCCTTGAATTCCTTATCGCAGATCGGACAGGTAAAAGATTTATCAAACAAAAAATCCTGCTCCTGCACTGTTTGCGGACCTTTGCCGTCGGCGCCCTTCTCGTCTTTCTTCGGCGCTTCAAACAAATCCATGTTCTCCAGGTTACTCAACCCAAACTGCTCTAACCCCGACAATAATCCTGCCATTGTATTTCCTCCCAATCATACATTGTTTCATTCGCTTACCCGTTCCGAGTCTGCGGAGCAAATCTCATTACTTCTATTTTTGCATATTTTTACTTTTTCGGCAATACATAAGAACTCTTTAAGGACACAATTCTGTTAAATACGAGTGCATCCGGTCTGGAATCCTTACAATCCACACAGAAGAACCCCTGTCTGACGAACTGGAAACTGTCATACGCCTTCGCATCCTTTACGGAAGGCTCGATATAACACTCCGGTAACACCTTCAGGGAATCCGGATTCAGGTTCAGGCTGCCGTCCTCGTTATAAACGCCTTTCTCTTCATCAATGATGTTCTCATAGAGCCTGACTTCCGCCTTAACCGCATGCGCCGCGGATACCCAGTGAATGGTTCCCTTCACCTTACGCCCGTCGGGACTGTTGCCGCCCCTGGAGGCCGGATCGTAAGTGCAGTGCACGACCGTCACCCTGCCGTCGCTGTCTTTCTCATAGCTTACACATTTCACGAAATACGCACTCATGAGCCGCACTTCGTTGCCGGGGAACAGCCTGAAATATTTCTTAGGCGGTTCTTCCATGAAATCTTCCCTGTCTATATACAGTTCTCCGGAAAAAGGAACTTCTCTTCTGCCGAGCGCCTCGTTCTCCGGGTTGTTGACGACTTCCAGCATCTCGACCTGTCCCTCCGGATAGTTGTCGATCACGAGCTTCACGGGATCGAGCGCCGCCATGATGCGGGCGCGTTTCATCTTCAGATCCTCTCTGATACAGTACTCCAGCATGGAATATTCCGCGGAGGAATTTGCCTTGGACACACCGCACAGATCCACAAACAGCTGGATGGACTCCGGCGTAAACCCTCTTCTTCGAAGCGCCGCGATGGACACCAGTCTGGGATCATCCCAGCCGTCCACGATACCGTCCTCCACTAACTTCTTGATATACCGTTTTCCGGTGACCACATTGGTCAAATACATTTTCGCAAACTCGATCTGTCTGGGCGGATATTTCTCCCAGAGTTCCGTTTCCTCCACAACCCAGTTATACAGCGGTCTGTGATCCTCAAACTCCAGCGTACAGATCGAGTGGGTAATTCCCTCGATCGCGTCCTCAATCGGATGCGCATAGTCATACATCGGATATATACACCATTTATCACCCGTATTATGGTGGGACAGATGTGCCACACGGTACAGAATCGGATCCCGCATATTGATGTTGGGCGAAGCCATATCGATCTTCGCACGCAGCGTTTTCTCACCGTCCGCGTATTTGCCTTCCTTCATCTCCTCAAACAGACGCAGATTCTCCTCCACGCTTCTGTCTCTGTCCGGATCATCCCTGCCCGGCTCGGTCAATGTACCGCGGTACTCCCGCATCTGCTCCGCCGTCAGATCGGACACATATGCCTTGCCCTTGCGGATCAGCTTCAAAGCACCTTCATACATCTGCTCAAAATAATCCGAGGCAAAGAAAAGTCTGCTCTCGAAATCCGCACCGAGCCACTTCACATCCTCCTTGATCGAATCCACAAACTCACTCTTCTCTTTCGTGGGATTCGTATCGTCAAACCGCAGATTAAATTTACCGCCGTACTGCTTCGCCAGTCCGGCGTTCAGCAGGATGCTCTTGGCATGGCCGATATGCAGATAGCCGTTCGGCTCCGGCGGGAATCTGGTGTTCACGGTATCGTAGACGCCTTCCGCCAGATCCTTGTCGATCATCTGCTCAATAAAATTTCTGGAAACAGTCTCTTCCTTCGCCGTTTCCTCCGTCATGTCACCTGTTGCAATCTTCTCATTCTCACTCATAAATACTCCTCGCGGCGCAGCAGAATAAATACCCCTCTGCCTGTGGCAGAGTAATGGAGATTACGCCGTACGTTTTTATTGTAACACAGCCCGCCCAAAATAGAAAGAATAAATAATTCCAAACCCTGTCTTGGCTTTTGGAACCGGATATGGTATGATAATGCAGAACATACGTTTTGTTTCTGCTGTCACTGCGCCGATGTTATACATTCCTTTACATCCGATTTTAAACCGGCACAGCCGCGGCACCACGGAGGAATTATGGAGCAGCTGTCACTTTTTACACAGGAAACGGATCTGAATACCCCGCTGGCCAGCCGGCTGCGGCCGCAATCCCTTGATGACTATATCGGTCAGGAGCATCTGGTCGGCAAGGGGAAAATACTTCGCCAGATGTTAGATACTGATAAAATCTCGTCCATGATCTTCTGGGGACCGCCGGGCGTAGGTAAAACCACGCTGGCGCGTATTATCGCTAATATGACCCATTCGTCATTTGTGGATTTCAGCGCTGTCACAAGCGGGATCAAAGAGATCAGGGACGTGATGAAGCAAGCGGAAAGCGACCGCCTGTCCGGTCTTAGAACCATGGTATTCGTGGATGAGATCCATCGTTTCAATAAAGCGCAGCAGGATGCTTTCTTACCCTATGTTGAGAAAGGCAGCATTATTCTCATCGGTGCCACGACGGAGAACCCGTCCTTCGAGATCAATTCCGCGCTCCTGTCCCGGTGTAAAGTATTCGTACTACAGCCTTTGACCGAAGCCGGTCTTCTGGGACTGCTGCGGCACGCATTGACGGACCGGCGCGGACTCGGCAACAGCCGGATTCAAATAGAAGACAGGCTGCTGCAGGCTATAGCCGCCTTCGCCAACGGGGACGCGCGGACGGCGCTGAACACGCTGGATATGGCAGTCCTGAACGGCGCGATTCAGCCGGACGGCTCCATTCTGGTCAGAGAAGAGGTTCTGGAGCAATGCATTGGACGTAAAATGCTCCTCTATGACCGCAACGGTGAGGAGCATTATAATCTTATTTCCGCCTTGCACAAATCTATGCGCAACAGTGACCCGGACGCTGCCGTCTACTGGCTCGCCCGTATGCTGGAAGCAGGAGAGGACCCGCTCTATATCGCAAGGCGGCTTGTCCGGTTTGCCAGTGAAGACATCGGTATCGCCGACTCTCAGGCGCTGCAGGTGGCGGTTGCCGCCTATCAGGCCTGTCATTTCAACGGTATACCGGAATGTGACGTAAACCTGACCCACGCCGTGGTCTATCTTTCCATGGCACCCAAATCCAATTCTCTTTACGTCGCATACGGCAGAGCCAGGGAAGATGCCAGAACCATGCTGGCTGAACCCGTACCCTTGCAGATCAGGAACGGCGTGACGGATCTCATGCAGAGTCTGCACTACGGTGAAGGCTACCAGTATGCCCATGATACGGCAGAGAAGCTTACCTGCATGACCTGTCTGCCCGATTCCCTGAAAGACAGAACCTATTATATCCCGCAGGAACAGGGACAGGAAACCGCAGTCAGAGAACGTCTTGCGCAAATCAAGGCATTCCGGAGAAACCGGCAAGTCTCTGACTGAACAGCATGTTTTGTCATACCACCTGAAACGGCATACCCGGATATGGATATGCCGTCTGATTCTTCTCTTCTACCATTTCCCCCTGCTTCTTACCTCAGCGGCAATTTCATTGATCTCCTCCAGGTCATAGAACGGCAGACGGCAGATCGTGCGGTTAGCCTGCAGATAAATCTGCCTGTTTGTGCTGTCGCAGCACAGGAAACCATGCATGTGTGCCAGAATATCCCCTTCGCTTCCGGACAGCAGATAAGCGTCACCGGCCCCCTGCATGATAGCGAAATCTCCTGCCCGTTCATAACGCCGCATCACCTCTGCCAGTCCGCTGTACCGTTCCGATTTCCCGTCTCCTTCTTCCGGCATACAGAACCCGGCCGGATCAAGATCAGGATCAATGGCCAGCCCGGTAATTCTGCCATCCATATAAACGATATTGAGATGTACGCCCTGTTCATTCTCATCAAAGAACATCGTCTCAATATATTTATAATTGATCGCATCGTCCTGCGTCCCACGCTCTTCCCCGCCATAAGTATAGATTTCTTCACCCATACAGTAGAAATGCAGCGCGCCGGCTTCCCTGTCCGTGATCACATAGCAGTCCTTCTGCCCGCCGTCGCTGCCTCCCGCGCGGCTCCACACGGCTGCCACGTCATCATAGGCGGCGTCTTCCTTGTGCGGCATTTCATAAGCAGGCTTCATATCCGTAAGATCATAGGCGTATAGCGTCCTGCTGCCCCACAGGTAAATATAGCGGTGCCACTCCTGTTCCATACCGTCACCGGCACTGTTACATCCCATATAATCATATGAGCCGTCTATCTCCAGCGTATCCGACGAAAGCACCTCTCCGTTCTCAGGATTCAGGATCATCACCTTCTCATCCGTTATCAGCGCCAGCGATTCCCTGCCATGATAGTCAAAGAAAAGCATCCCGTTATAACGCGAATCATCGCCGTACTCCCAGAGCAGTTCGCCGCCGTCCGTGCGAAACAGTTCAACCGCCGTCGTATAATCATCATTATAGTACGCCGCCGCCAGATAAGTGCCGTCACTGTTCACGACTGCTTCATTATAGTTGTATTCTCCCTGATGAAATTCCTCCATGCCCGCACCGGACGCCGTCCGGTATAAGGTTATGCGCCTGCCGCCATAGGGAAGCGTTGCACAATAACCGTCCCCGATCGCAAAATCCTTTACATTAGAGGAGGTACATGCCGGGAATAAAGTGCCTACCATGTCTTCCCTGCGGTTCATGTCCAGATAATGCCATACACCGTCTCTGGTAAATGCCATAAAAGCATCGCTTCCGCTGTAACTGCCAAGTTTGATCACTTCCACTCCGAAACCGAACAGGTCAATATAGCTGCCGTCCCGCTTGTCTAACGCCACCACGTCACTGTATCCGGAGCATAACAGATAGTTGCTGTCCTCCGCATCCGAACAGGCAGTATCATAGAGCCAGCCGTCAGACCGCTCATAAGTCCATACCGGACTGTCCGTTCCGTGGATATCATAAGCCTGCAGCCTGCTCTCCATACCCATTGTGACCTGTGTAAAGTCCATCTCGCCGCTGTGACAGCTGACCACATAAAGTCTGTCCCTGTCAAAACGCATGGATCGAATGTATTCATAGTCAATGGGATAGACCGCGATCCGCTCTCCCGTCTCCATATCATACACCACAACCGCCTGCCGCTCATTCTCCTCCCCGTATGGCGTCATGAGTCCTGCCGCCCAGTATCTGCCGTCTTCACTGATCACGCACTCCGCCGGAGACCTTGCAATCAGCCCGTCCATATCCCACGCGCCCGCATACAGAAGCGCACCGTGCGTACAGTCAACCGCCTGATAGCCGTTCTCCGATATCATGATCGCCTGCTTCTGCTCCTGCGAGACTACCATTTCCACATAATCTTCGCAGCGCACACGGTAGATCGGCACCGCACTCCCATCCGACACATCGTACAGTACGACCTCGTCTCCCACAGGACAGAACACACCGTCCTCCCCCAAAAAAGCAGCTTCATTTTCCCCGCTGCCAATACCGAAAGTCGCGTCCGTGATCCTGACCGGTTCCTTCTCATCCGCCGGATTCCACACCATCGCCTGCCCGGAAGCATCAACCGTCAGAATTCTGGTACCCTGTGGCGACAATTTCATCATTCTGACTGTGGTATCCGCCTCCAGCATCCGGTCTGGCAGGATCTGCTGCCCGTTTTCATACAAATACAGACTGTCGGTGAGCGCATACACAGCCTGCGCCGGGTAATCCACATCAGACTCTATGCTGCCTGTCCCGGAGAGATCAAGCAGTGCATCCTGTGCCGTCGCCACCGCACGCATCCGGTCACCGCTCTCCAGATAACCGACTGCCTCTTTCGATCTGGAAATCGTATGATTTCTTTTGGCTTCCTGATACTGCCGTTCGATCTGCGCCGCCTGTTCAGTGATCTCGGCCGACTGCGCTCTGATCCGGGTATTCTGTTCTTTGATCTGTGTGTTCTGGTGTTTGATCTGCAGTGCCATCGCCGTACTGATCAGGCCAAATGACAGACATGTCGCACTGATTGACACGGATGTCATAATAATTCTGCGGGTTCTCTGCTCCCTGTGACGCTGCCGGAGATCGTCGTAATTGCAGTCAAACATCGGCGCCACGAGACGCAGCAGTTCACTCTTGATCTTACGGCGTATCTCCCTCTGATTGGCGCCTCGCACATCCGCTGCAAGCGGCTCCACCGGTATCTTTCTGGTAATGACACTACCGTCAGACCGGGGCTCTTTCACCTCGCGGTAAAGCAGTTCTTCCGGAAAAGAAACGTCAGGTTCTCCCTCCACCAGCACCGCCAGCACATGTTCCCTGTCATGCATCCCGATAAACGTCTCAATCTCCTTGCGGCACCACATTGACTCAGGAAGTCTGGGTGAACAGATCACGATCAGATACTCGGAATTTTGTAACGCCTCTGTAATCGGGTCCGCCAGATTCGTCACTAAAGGCAGTTCTTCTCTATCCCGGAACACCCGGCTGATTCTGGTTTTGACCGTTCCGGTCATACTCGCTGTATCATCTGATTCCGGTACATGCGAGCCCGCCTGCCGCTCATCTGCCACAGTATCTGCACGGTCTCCGCACTTTGCCTGTACGATCTTATGCCGCGCCACATTCTTAGGCAGCTTAAAATTCTCCAGCTGCTTATGCAGTGTCTGTGCCACGTAACTGTCCAGCTCCGAATGCCTGTAGCTGATAAACGCATCATATTTTACACTGTCTTTATTTATACTGTCTTTCGTCATTTCCCATTCACCGTCCGCAACTGTCCTGCTGTCTCCTGCTCTGCTTCCTCTGTCTGCATCACTTTCTATGAAATCACGGGCGCAGCGTTCTCCTGTTCCTCCGCTGTAATCTCCACGTCCTCCATGATCTCCGCATCGTCCGTTGTGATCTCCGCATCATCCTCCATAATTTCCACCTTGTCATACGTCTGATAGAAGATGTCCCGTTCTACTACATAGATGTCATGCAGGTCATCACACCGCACTGCCAGATAATCTCCCTCTCTGCCGAGCATATACTTCTCTTTATCCCACGCGGTAAAAACTTTGACCCTTCCGGTCAGTTTCTTCGCATGAATGTGCGTGCCGCCGCTGGCAATACAGATCCTGGCATAATCGGCAACCCGCATGACCTCTCCGTTCTCACGGTTGTGGATCGTCGGCTCGTAGAGAGTACTGCAATGCGCATGCATTTGGTCCTTACAGTAAGCGCGGTCCGTAATGATATAACTCTTCTCGAATTTCTCTCTCCGGTTCGGATAGACTTCCCCTTTCACACCGATCATAATCATCAGATCGGGTTCCACCGTCATATCCACATCGCCCTCCAGCGTGCGGATGGTGATCGGTGTGCCTGTCGGCAGAATATCCGTTGCCTCCACATAACCGAGAGGCACCTGTTTCTTTACATACGTCTGCATATCGGACAAATCAATCTCATATTCATCCGCATATATGATCTGGCAGTAATCAAAGTAATCGTTCAGCCGTCTGCTGAAAAAGGCCTCCGAGTGCAGCGTCGGGTATGCATTTTCATACAATGTCATGCTGATAAAGCCGCCCGCCTTCTCCCGGTGTCCGCCGCCGGAACCGACACCGTCTGCCAGAAACGCCGCCAGTTCATTCGCCTGCACCTCTTTGATACAGCTTCTGACCGAGAATTTATAACCGTCTTTTAAATCATTGTACACAACGCAGCTGTCCACCTCCGCCACCTGGATCAGAAAATCGCTGATCAATCCCAGAATATTCGGATCACACGGCTTGGACTTGATGATCGCATAGCGGTAATCGTCATTATAGATATAACGGATCATCGCTACCCCTGCAATCTCCATCTCCTGCAGGGACAGGTTGGAATTACGGAACAGCGTGATCAGCGTCTTTTCACAGGGCACTGCTTCCCGCATATCCATATCCAGCGGATTATAGATCTCGGCGAACTGATTCGTGTCCGTGTAGAGCCCGTAGTAAAGCGCCGTGCCGAGTCTGCTGTCTTCTATCTGATATCCCGCCTCACGCAGCATATTCCATACAAGCGTGGAACAGCTTCCCAGATGCGGATTGATCTCCCGCTTCTCCACATCTGTGATCTCCACCTGATGATGGTCGATGATCGCCACGTCCTCCGCCGGCAGGCAGGTCACATTGCCGGCACCATACTGGCAGTCCACAGTGATCAACAGTCCCGGCGTCTTACCCGTGGGTTCCTGCTGCGAATACGCCTTGATATCTCCTATGTATATAATGGGAATATCCAGTTTGTCCACCATCAGCAGCAGGTTGGATTTATGTATCTGGCTTCTGCCCGCATAGACGAGCCTGACCTGTTTGCCCAGACTTGTAAAATACCGGTACAGCGCAAAGCCGGAGGCGATAGCATCCGCGTCCGGATTGTCATGGCATTGGATTGTGACGGATTGATAATGTGTCAGTTCTGTAAGTTTCATTGGCTGTTCCTCTTTTCTTCACGTAATTTATGTACGCTGACATTCTTTCTTTTCTTCTGTTAAGCCGGCAGTCACGACTTTTCCATCCATATATTACCTGCGGGGCGTGCCGCCCCTCTTGATGCCGAACTTCTCCCGCATGGTCAGGAGCGCACCGATCTGCTCGTCCGTAAGCTGATTCTGTTTCCCCAGAATCTTCTCCGTGATCAGCAGGATATTCGCATAATACTCCATGGATTCCAGCCGGTAATATGCCTCATAGATATCTTCCGCCCATGTCACCGCACCGTGATTCGCCAGCAGGATGCCGTTATGGGTATGGCAGTATGGCGCGATTACCTCCGGCACATCTGCGCTGCCCAGCTCCGCATAGGGCGCGATCGGCACATCCCCCAGCGTAATAATCGCCTCCGCCAGCACAGGGGTATCCAGCGGAATGCCTGCGATCGCGAAACATGTGCAGATCGGCGGATGCGCATGACAGACTGCCCTGATATCCCGATTTTCACGGTAAGCACGCAGGTGCATTTTCAATTCCGAGGAAGGTCTGTACGTTCCTTCCAGTACATTGCCGTCGAGATCCACCCTGACCAGCATTTTCTTCTTCATATAACCCTTGGAAACACCTGTCGGTGTCGCCCAGACCTCATTGTCAGCCGTCTTAACGGAGATATTTCCGTCATTCGCCGCAACGAAACCGCGCAGATACATGCGCTGTCCGATATCGATGATCGCCTTTTTCGCCTGTTTTTCCGTAATATAATCCATATGTGACCGTTCCTTTCACTCTCGATCATTTTTCCCGTTAAAACAATTCATGGAATCTACACACTGTATCAGGTACTCTGCCTCTTTATTAAAATCATATCACGTATCATTCCCTTTTTCAAACAAATCCACCGCTCTGCTCTCCACGTGCTCACCGCGAAAAACCGCCGGACAAAAGCTGCCCGGCGGTTTCCTTTGCTGCCATTTACATTTCCTGTAAATGCTGTCATTTCTTTCTTATTTCTAACTGCTTCTCTTACTGCTTCTTAAAAAACATATCCTTCAAACTATTCATCACATTCGCGACATTCTCCACATAGGATTTCAGGCTCTTTCCATTTAATACCATGGCCTTAATGGTGATGGCCTGATTTTTACTGCCCACTGCCATGCCTTTGGCTGTAGCTTCGCCTTTGCCGCGGATCACTACTATGGCTTTGCCTTTGGCTGTTGCGTTGGTCCATGTCACGTCATACAGGGACGGGTCCACAACTGCGCCGCCCACAGTAACCCTCACATATACCGCGTTCGGGTCGTCAGTGACATTTGCCGCATCCACGTTGTTGCCTGCCGGGGTGTAGAACGTATTCCCGTTATACTCCAGCCACCGCACCTGTGTGCCTGCCTTATTGAAGAAGGTCACTTTCGCCTTGGTAAGGTTGACCGCATTGTCGATCTTCCTCACATAGTATTCACCCCTCAGCACTGCTCCTTCCGCCAGACCGTAGCTGCCTGTCTGTTTCGGCGTTATCGTTACTCTGACTTTCGCCCAGGTATCGCCTTCCGCTATGGTGATCTTTACTTTATTGTCCTCGACATATTTCGTGTCATCCGCCGCATCCGATGCTGTCGCCCAGGCGTAGGACACCGTGTAGCTGGAGGCTTTGATTGTCGCCCCGTCAACGGTCACGATAGGCACTGATTTGTATGCCTGATTTGCTTTGCCGTATACCTTGTCCGGGACTGTGACCACTGTATTGGCCTCAGAGAGCTTCGCAGTTACGACTTTAAAGGTCTTCTGCACTGCGCTGCTGCCCTTATAGTTGCCTAAGAAGGTGATCTTCAGCCCGGCCTCCTTTGTACCGCTTACTTTTTTGTGATTGCTGTAGGTGACTTTGTAATCCCTGTCCTGTACCAGCACCCTATCGTCGTCATCGGCATCTGTCTCACCGAGGTATTTCACCATAAGGTTGTCCACCTCTGCCCCGGCTGCCTTGTATTCATATGTCTTCTCCTCGTCAAATGTGACTGAGAACCTGCTGATATCCGTGACCTTGCGCGGGCTGATCTTGAAGGTCTTGCTCACGCTTCCGATATACGCTCCCATGCCTGTCACCGTGAACTTTACTGTTCCGGCGTTGGTAAGGTTTGAGGTGCAGATGATGCTGAAGTCGGTTCCTTCTTTCAGGATCTTTGCCTTGTCTTTAGCATCCGTTACCGTAATCGCGCCTGCCCCGTCCTGTGTCTTCTGGAACAGGGAACTTAAATCGATGGCGTTACCGTTATATACGGGTTTGTAATTCTTGTCCACCTTCACCGCCAGCTTCCCTGCGGCATTCTTTTCGATGACCTTCACTTTGATCTCAAAACTGCTCCCCTCATAGTTGCCTATTCCTTTTACCGTCAGGGTATTCGTCTCCCCTTCGGCTGTGGCTGCCGCATATTTACCGTTGGCAAGCCCTTCCCCTTCCAGCTGGTACTCTTTCGTGGTAAGCTTCTTCGTGCCGTTCATGATGACGGGCGCCACTTTTGTGTTCACTATCACGGTCATTTCCGTGGGATGATCAGTATCCTTCTCGATGTCCGCATTGATGATCGTAAAGTTGACCGCATTGGATGTTCCCGTAAAGCTGCCCTTTCCTTTTACAGTCAGGAGCGCTGCACTGCCGGGTTTTGTGTTGTTTTTGTAGCCGATCGTGTAATCCTTCCCTAAGGTCAGGAGTGTTTCATTATTATAGACTTCCACCGCCGGTTTAATAGCCATACCGGTATACTTATACAGGGGCGTGGTGCCTTCCAGGTCATAATAATCCGTGAAGCGGACGTACACGCCGGTCTTCCTCTCAGACTGCGATATGGTGACATCCACAGTGACATAGATGGGCTTCCCGTTAATGACCAGCTTGATCTGCAAAGAAAGTCTGCCGGGTGCATCCGGTGTCGCATCTTCTCTGTCCAGTTCTACTATACCGTCAACTGTCACATCATCCCCGAGCGCTTCTTCCAGCGCGGCCCGGATCTCTTCCGGTGTTGTCTCGTTGGTGATCGTTATGTTCTTCAGGGCATCTATGACTGCCTGCTTTGCTTCTTCGGTCTCCTTGTCAGGGTCATCTCCCCCGCCGGGTTTCGTGATCGGGATCTGGATGACCACCTCTCCTGCCTGTCCGGCATCTTCTGTACTTGTGACAGGTATGGTCACTGTAATGTTCCCTTCGCTGTCTGCATCTGCCAGTTCCACTATGATATTCTCTTCACCAATGGTAACCTCATCAGAGCTGACACCTGCTGCCTCTAACGCCGCTGCAACGGCATCCGGGATGAGTGCTCTGATCTGCGCTGCGGTCTCTTCCGCATTGTCGTTGGTCACTTCCGTCCCTGCCAGCGCCTTGTCTACTGCGGCCTTGACTGCAGCTTCCACTGCTGCCTTTACTGCCGCTACCTTGTCGGCAGGGGTGCCCGGCAGCTTGTCGATCGTCTTGTCAACCGTTACTTCTGCTGTTTCCGTACCGCTGGTAATCTTGATTGCTGCGGTGATACTGCCTGCCGCCTCCGTGGTCGCTTCTGTCTTCGCAAAATCTTCCACTGTCACGGTTACGTCTTTGCTGTCTATACCTGCTTTTTCCAGTGCATCCTGTACCGCTTTCTCTATGGCACTCTGCAGGCTTTCCCCTGTGGTGGCATTGGATACCGAGATATCTTTCAGCGCTTCCTCCGCTGCCTTCCTGGCTTCTTCTACCTTCTCTGCAGGAGTGCCCGGCAGCTTGTCGATCGTCTTGTCAACCGTTACTTCTGCTGTTTCCGTACCGCT
>CALGVA010000045.1 GCA_937920345.1 uncultured Lachnospiraceae bacterium | reverse complement strand
CATTATATAAGTTTCTGCGGACGGATAAAATCCACCCTATTATTCAGCGCTTACTATACACCTGTCAAATAACGCATTTTTCCTCCCGTCTTTCAAGAATCAGCTGCACTCAGTTTTTTCAGTTACACGTGAAATTCTGCGGGAACCCCGCTGAACCATATACTGCTGGGTTTCGAACGAAACCTGACAGAGACAGTATATAGTATATGGAAGCGAAATGCAATATGCAGATTCATTGCCGATACCCGGTTACGGTTCACACCATGCCGGATTACGCATTCCGCCGCCAGACTTTATTCTTTTATTTCCTGATAAACACTCCCCGCAAACAGAACGACCGCCAGCATTGCCGTAAGCGCGTCGGAGACCGGCTGGGAAATCAGCACGCCGGTATACCCATATAACCTTGACGCCGTGCAAATGACTGCCGCGAAAATAAACCCCTGTCTGCCGGCCGACAGCATAAACGCCCCCAACGCTTTGCCCGCCGCCTGAAAAGTAACTGTCGTCACAAGCACGATCGCCATAAATACCATGCCGATCTGCTGCAGACGCAGCATGTGCGTACCGATTGCAGCAATATGTGCGTCATCAATAAACAGCCTGAGCAGATACGGCGCAGCAAGTGCCATGAACCCCGATATCGCAAGTGCAGTACAGCACTCAAAGCCATAGCCGAACCGCAGTATTTTCTTCAACCTGTCCCAGTTTCCCGCACCGTAGTTATAACCGATCAGCGGCTGCGCACCGAAAGCAAATCCGATAATGATAAAGGCGGCAATCAGATTCGTCTTCGTCACGATTCCCATGGCCGCCACCTTATCGTTTCCATAAGGAAGCAGGAACCGGTTCAGCATCGTCATGCCAAAACTCTGACACAAGTTCGTGATACACGCAGGAATACCAATCGCCAGAATCTGCAGTACCTCCGAAAGTACTATCCGAAATTCCCTGATATCTGCGGACAGCTTTTTCGTTTTCCGAAGCAAAAGATATACATAATATGTATCCGTACAGACATAACCAAGCACGGTAGCGGCTGCCGCGCCCGCAGCGCCCCATCCGAAGCCGAAGATAAACAGCGGGTCTAATATGATATTGACCACCGAACCGATCGCACCGCCGATCATGGACTGTGTGGCAAGCCCTTCTGTGCGAAGCTGATTATTGGGCGTAAACGAGTCAATAACTCAAAGGTGCACCCAGCGCAACACCTGCAACCAGATCCGTATTACCGGTTCTGGCAATAAACCATGTGTCTACCATATTGTAGACCAGCGAAATCATCAGCCCGAACACGACAGGCAGAGAGAATTTCAAATATGCCTTATGAACAGGCACCGTTTCAAACCACTCGTTATTCATTCGTATTCTGTTCCTCTCCCTGTCAATACACTCATCTTCATACACGCTAATGGATCAGCTTCATAATATCGTTATACATGACAAACACCATCAGAACCATGAACACCACGAGTCCTGCAAAATGAATCAGCCCTTCCTTCTCCGGTGCAATCGGTTTGCCTCTGATAACCTCTATAAACATAAATAACAGCCTGCCGCCGTCCAGCGCCGGAAGCGGCAGCAGATTCAGGATACCCAGATTCACAGACAACAGCACCATAATCTCTAACATCGTCAGAAGCGCGGAAACCGTGCCTGCACTTTGCTCTACTTGATCATAGCTCTCGCCTACAAACTGCGCTATGCCGATCGGTCCCGACACTTCGTCCTTCGTCACCTGCCCGCGAAGCAGCATCCCCAGACTCTTATAGGTCGTCTTGACGTAATATTCCACCTCATAGAACCCGTACTGAAATACCTGCAGCGGATTGCACTCCAGATATTCCCCTGCCGGACGGATACCCATATAATAGCGTCCTGCCTGCTCGTCATAGGTCGGCGTTACCTGCGCCACTCCCGATTCGTCTCCGCGCTTATAATGTATTTCCAGCGGCTCGCCCTTATTCATGGAAGAAATCACCGCTACCTCCCGATAGAAATGAATCTTCTCCCCGTTGATCTGCGTGATCACATCTCCGGCGCACAGTCCCGCCTGCTCGGCCGCAGAATTCTCGGATATCTGACCGATCACCGGCAGATCCGCTCCCGAAAAAGCCGTAAGTATTACCGCCACAACAAATGCCAATATAAAATTAAAAAAGGGTCCCGCAAACACTGCGGCAATCCGTTTCCAGACCCCGGCCTCGTTAAACGCGATGCCCTCGGCCTGCATATGCGGGTCAAACACCTCCCCCTGCTGCAGCCTGCCGTCTTCCGGAACGGCCTTGCGATACATATCTCCCGGCGCTTCCTTACCGCCCTGTACCTCCATGCCGTCCTCACCGTCAAACATACAGGCGCCTCCGATCGGCAGCAGCTTCAGTGAATACTTCACCCCGTTTTTGGTGTATGCAAAAAGTGTGGGACCCATACCCACAGAAAATTCAAGCACCCGAATGCCGTTCTTTCTGGCGATAATGAAATGCCCGAACTCATGGGAAATCACCACGACACCGAAAATAATGAGAAATAGAATAATTGTCCTGATCAATGTAGTCCTCCATGTCAGAATAGTCCGCTGCCCGGCAGCAGGCTACTCTCCAAACTTCTGCTTAATATATTCATAAGTCTCCGCTTCGGCTTCCAGAATCTGTTCCACCGTCGGAGCGTCTATCGTGCGATGATGCTCCATCGAAGCCTCGATCAGTTCCGGAATCTGCAGGAATGAAATCTTCTTCTGCAAAAACAATGCCACCGCCTTCTCATTCGCCGCATTAAACACCGTGGGCAGGCTTCCACCACGTCTCGCCGCCTGAAAGGCAAGCCAAAGCCCCCGGAACGTATCCGTATCCGGCTTCTCAAACGTAAGCTGCCTTAACCGGAAGAAATCCACACGCTCCGTATCCATCGGTCTTCTGTCCGGATAAAAGAGCGCGTACTGAATCGGCAGCTTCATATCCGGCATACCAAGCTGTGCCATGATCCCGCCGTCCGCATATTCTACCGCCGAATGAATGATGCTCTGCGGATGAACCACCACCTGAATCTGTTCCAGCGTAACGTCAAACAGCCATTTGGCTTCCATCACTTCCAGCCCTTTATTTACAAGAGATGCCGAGTCGATCGTCACCTTTTTGCCCATAGACCAGTTCGGATGATTCAGCGCGTCCTCCACTGTCATGGAAGCCAGCTCTTCTCTCGTTTTTCCCCGGAAAGGCCCGCCGGAAGCCGTGAGCAGAATCCGCTCTACCCGCGCCCTGTTCTCTCCGTGCATAGACTGAAAAATCGCGCTGTGCTCACTGTCCACGGGAAGAATGGAGACATTCTTCTTGGCTGCCAGCGGCATGATAATGTGCCCTGCCGTCACCAGCGTTTCCTTGTTGGCAAGTGCGATCGTCTTACCATGCTCAATCGCGGCAATCGTCGGTCTTATTCCAATCATGCCCACAATTGCCGTCACCAATACCTCGGACTCTTCATAGACTGCCACTTCCAGCAGTCCTTCCATACCATATGCTATTTTAACAGGCAGATCACCCAGCCGCACACGCAGATCGCTGGCTGCCTCCTCTGTCCACATCGCCACAAGCGACGGTCTAAACTCTCTTACCTGCTTTTCCATCAGTTCTACGTTTGCGCCGGCCGCCAGGGCCACCACCTGCAGATCCGGTTCTTTTCTTACGATCTCCAGTGTCTGTGTCCCGATAGAACCGGTAGAACCCAGTATCGCTATCTTTTTCATATTATACCTATATCTTTCTCGCAGTCTGCGAATCTGTACTTTACAGGCTGGCTCCGGTCGTACTGCCGATTATAATCAATCCGATAAAAATAAGCGGCGCAGCGATGATCACGCTGTCAAAACGGTCCATAATGCCGCCATGTCCCGGAATCAGCCTGCCGTAATCTTTAATAGCATGGTCCCTCTTGATTGCCGATGCCGCCAGATCACCGATCATGGACACCAGTGCGCCTGCGGCGCCGAGCAGTGCAGCTGCCGGCAGTGACAGCACGGCGTCCGTATATCTGTTTACGGCAAAGTACACATAGAGCATACACAGTAACGCCGCGCCAAGCACGCCGCCGACTGCACCTTCTATTGATTTCTTCGGACTCAGTTTCGGCGTCATCTTGTGCTTACCGATCAGCACACCCACCGCATAGGCGCATGTATCACTTCCCCACGAGCACAGGAAGACAAACCACACAAGGTAATTGCCGTAGGAGAAGCCCGCCCTGATCAGATAGATAAAGGAAAGCAGCACCGGTGCATACAGCCAGGAAAACATAGCCGCCATCACCTGCGGCGCCTGATAGCGTGGAAAGGCAAACACATATATAAACAGAAATAAAATCAGCCCGGCCACCACCGCAATCATAACGACCGGATACGCCGTCTGCACCCCGTCTCCGTTCTCCATGCCATAATACAGTGTCATGAACAGCAGCGCATAATAAGCCACGGTAAGCACCGTCCCCGCCAGCTCAAGTGCATTCCATTTCTTTCCTTCCGTATGTATATTACAGGCTTTCGTCAATTCCCGATACGCAATCAGGGAGATCAGACAGAGCGTGACCGCCAGTACGCCGCCGCCTGCCAGGATCGTTGCCAATGCAATGATCACCAGTAGGATACCGCTTATCAGTCTCGTAATAAACATGGCCGCCCTCCCTACTCATCCTTGACCAGACCATATCGTCTGTCTCTCTTATTATATGCCTCTATCGCCTTCTCTAATTCTTCTTTCGAAAAATCCGGCCACGCCACAGGTGTAAAATACAGTTCCGTATAGGCAAGCTGCCATAGCAGAAAATTCGAGATACGCTGCTCATTACATGTGCGGATCAAAAGATCCGGCTCCGGCAGACCATGCGTATCCAGCAGATCACTGATCATCTGCTCCGTAATATCCTCCGCCTTCAGAAGCCCCGCCTGAACGTCCCCGGTCAACCGCCGCACAGCGCGAACGATCTCATCCCTGCCTCCATAATTAATGGCAATCTGGAAATGAAGTCCGGTATTATCCTTAGTCGCCCGCTCCAGTTCCTCCATGCGTCTTCTGATATCCTCATCCAGTCTGCTCTTCTCTCCGATGATACGAACGCACATGTTATTTTTAGCTGCCGTTTTCAGACAGGTCTTCATATAATTGCGCAGAAGCCCCATCAGTGCGCTCACCTCATCCGCAGGTCTGTCCCAGTTCTCCGTGCTGAAAGCATATACCGTCAGATATTGTATGCCCATACGGTATGCCTCCTCACAGATCACCTCCACCGTCTTGGCTCCCTGCACATGTCCGTAGTTGCGCGGCATACCTTTACTCCTGGCCCATCTGCCATTGCCGTCTAAAATAATTGCTACATGGTTCGGAATCTTCATACCCTCTTCCTCCACTTGGAAAAAGGGACAACAGAATAAAAATTCTGTAAGCCCCTCTCTGCTCTGTCTGTCAATCAGTTGTTCTGTATTACGGTTTATTGTTATACTGTAAGAATTTCCTTGGATTTCTCTTCCACCAGCTTGTCGAGATCCTTAATAAACTTATCCGTCAACTTCTGAAGCTTATCCTCCAGTTCCTTGATCTCATCCTCGGAAACCTCCGATTTCGCCAGTTTCTTTAAGGCGTCATTTCCGTCACGTCTCGCATTACGGATCGCCACCTTGCTCTCCTCGCCGCGTTTCTTGACATCCTTTACCAGATCTTTACGACGTTCTTCCGTCAGTTCCGGAAAGACCAGACGGATCAGGGAACCGTCATTGGACGGCGTAATCCCCACATCGGACATCATGATCGCTTTCTCAATATCCTTGATCAGCGTTTTCTCCCAGGGTGCGATCTGGATGACTCTGGGTTCCGGAACCGTAATATTGCCTACCTGCTGAATCGGTGTGGGCGTACCGTAATAATCTACCCTGATCTTGTCAAGAACATGCGGATTCGCGCGTCCCGCCCGGATCGCACCGAGATCGGTCTCGAGATAATCATACGCCTTCTGCATCTTCTCCTCATAAGGTTTTAGTCTTGCATCCATACTGTAATCCTCCAGCTTTTATTCCCGCAAGCAATGAGTCAAGCGGCCGTGCCTGCACGGACAGTTGACGGATGCCGCGAGGGTCAATTCCCCATCTTATACGGTCACCTTAGTGCCGTTAAACTTACCCTTCATTGTATTGACAATACTGTTCTCCTCACTAAGCCCGAATACCCACATAGGCATCCTATTATCCCGTGCCAGAATGGAAGCGGTCATATCCACTACCTGCAGGTTCTTCTCAATAACCTCATCTATGGAGACCTCATCATACTTCTTTGCCTCCGGATTGCACCGCGGATCGCCGTCGTAGACACCGTCCACCGCTTTCGCCAGCAGAATTACGTCTGCATCCACCTCAACCGCGCGGAGCACAACACCAGTATCGGTTGAAAAATAAGGATGTCCTGTACCGCCTGCAAAAAATACCACCATATTCCTGGCAAAATACTTATTTGCCCTGTCCTTGGAAAACAGTTTCGTGAAAGAACCGCATTCAAAAGGCGTAAGAATGCTTGTCTGCATCCCCGTTGAACGGAAGATCTCAGATACATAGATACAATTCATGACCGTCGCCAGCATTCCGATCTGATCCGCCTTCGTCCTGTCAATATTCTCACTGGAACGTCCGCGCCAGAAATTACCGCCGCCAATCACGATCCCCACTTGAATCCCGTCATCTACCAATTCCTTGACCTGCACGGCTACACCGCGCACCGTCTCCTCGTCGAATCCGGTTTTCTTGTCACCTGCCAATGCCTCTCCACTCAATTTCAACAGTATACGCCGCATATTCTCTTTTCTCCTGCTCTGTGATCATACAAGCTACAAGTCTTATTTCTTCTTCTTAAACTCTTCAAAGAAGGACGACGGAT
The DNA here is from genome assembly GCA_937920345.1 of uncultured Lachnospiraceae bacterium. GTDB lineage: Bacteria > Bacillota > Clostridia > Lachnospirales > Lachnospiraceae > UBA3282. The sequence continues at coordinate 4,707 of CALGVA010000045.1, read as the reverse complement.
TGACATCTGCATAGCACTGAGAACATAATCCCTCGATCACCGCGCCGTTATTGATCTGTACAGACTTCGACTTGATATTGCCCATAACAATTGCCGTCGTGTCTAAAATAACCGGTCCCTGCACGTCAATATCACCCTTAACCGCACCTGCGACTACCGCGCTGGCTGCTGAAATGTTACCGATCACGACAGAACTCTGTCCGATCTTCACACTGCCCTCACTATGAACTTCACCCGTGATCTTTGCGCCCTCAGCGTAGATCTCTGCCGCTTTGGAATCGCCCTGAATCGTACCTGTAATATTCAGTTTGCCGTAAATGTCCAGATTACCGTTGACAGTACCGATCAGTTCCATAGAACCTACGGATACAATATCACCCGTTATGGTCATTCCTTCCGTTACAACTGCTGTCTCATCAACCGCCACACGGTTGATCGGCTCCTGTACCTGTGTCTGTTCCTGTGTTTGTGTCTGTGCGTCCATAATCTCCTCTTCCTCTCCACTTAATCCTTCTATTATATTATCTGACTGTACCTCCGGTTCACCGACCAGTTCAGGTTCCGCTGCCGGTTCTGCAGTCCATTCCGCTTCCGGCATAATCTCCGGTTCTGCCGCCGCTTCGGGTTCCGGTATCATCTCCGGTTCCGGTTCTGCGATCATTTCAGACTCCGGCTCGGTTTCCGGCTCAACCAGCATCTCAGGCTCTAACACTTCCTCTTCCGTCAAATCCACTTCCTCCGGCATAATTTCCGGTTCGGTCTCCGGCTCTGCAGACGGTACTATATCGTCCGCCAGACTTTCGGGTAAGACCAGTTCCTCCTCCAATGTCTCGTTCGCCGTATCCAGATCCTCTAGTTTATCCAGCATGCTGATTAAATCTACGGAATCCGCTGTCTCTGCCGTCTTATCTTCCGTCAGCGCTTCTTTCGCCTCTGCATCGTCTGCCATCGCCGCGTCCAGCGCGTCCTCCGGCATCAGTTCATTTACAGCCTGCGATAAGTCTTCCTTCAAATCTGAGAAAAAACCCATTCTCACATCCTCCATTCTTTAGTCATTGCTTATATGATGAATCCGCTCCGTATCGTCTGTGATCGGAAGGATCTTCGTATCCTCCATGGACTGTATTGTCTCAATCAGCTCAGGCAGCGCCTGCACCGTCGAATTTTTGTCAGAAGCGTCATGCATCAAAATAATCGCTTCGTCAAATTCTCTCAGTTTCGCAGTACAGTTCCTGATAATCTCCCCTGTACTGATATAAGAACTGGCGGCATCTCCCGATGAGATATTCCAGTCAAAGTACGACATATCCTGCTCGTCCAGATATGCGATCAGCTCATGCATGTCCACCCGGCTCACTGTATTGCTGCTTCCTCCGGGAAATCTGCAATACCTGCACCAGACACCCGTGGTGTCATATAGAAATTCCTGCAGCCTGCTTAAATCAGCGCTGTAACTTTCCACCGATTGGTAGATTTCATTATACTTGTGACTGTATGAATGCATGGCAAGAGTATGCCCTTCTTCTACAATTCTTTTGTATAACGCCTGATATTCTTCTTCCTCTTTTCCAACGACAAAGAAGGTTGCCTTTACATCATAATCAGCCAGTATATCCAGAATCCGATTTGTGTTACCGCTCGGACCGTCATCAAAAGTCAGATACACTTTACGGATATCTGTATCTTCCTCCGATTGACCCTTATCACCGGCTCCGCGCCTCTCAGATTCGTCTACGCCGGTGGTCGTGTATAACAGCGGATCAACAGTTGTCTGTGCGTCTTCGCCGCCTGCAGCCTGATCCCTGACGGCTGCCGCCGCAATTACGGACTGTGCCTCATGCAGCTGTTTCTTCGTGATGTACAGACTGATTCCCAGAAAAATACATATAATCAGCAGAACCAGTATCGTGGAAAGAGGACCAAAGATAATCAGATTTCTTAACCGCCGGATGCGCTTACGTTTCGCCTGTTCGGCTTCCTGCTCGGCATCACTTTGTGCCATTATCATCTGCTCCTTATTCCATATTCTCTTATACTATATCACATCTCATGAATTACGAAAAGAAATTTTATGAAAAAAGCACAAGAAAAATTATCCACAGCAAAATCAGACTGCAAATACTACAAACCTTTATCTATTCATGGAACTGCCCGTTTTGTTTGCTTTGGCCGCTTTTTTTGCCATGCGAGCCTCCTCTTTCAAACGTTCCTTCCTCTCCCTGGCCTTCCTTTCCGCCTCTTCTGCTCTTTTCTGTTCAATGATAAACTTAAAATGCTCCAACCGCTCCTCGTTCATCGTTGAGCTGTCCTCCACAATAGCAAACTCTTGCATGAGAGATTCAAATGAAGGATGCAGGAATTCGTGTACGCCTTTCTTGATTTGTTCGATTAGTCCCATGATCTGCTCCTTTTCTTTACAACAAAATATTAAAGTTTCCAATTAAATTATACAAAATCTTTTCCCATACTTCAACGATTTCTATAATTTGTTTTATCGCGCATCCACTTCGATTTCACCTTTTAGAACCATTAAAAAGCTCTGAAAACCTCATAATCACTTAGGAATGTGATTACAGGACTTCAGAGCCTCATAATTTATTTACAATATTTTGCTTTGCAAACTTCGCTTACATGCCCATCTGCTTTGCAAGCTTCCCTCGAGGAAGTTGCATTCTACGCTTTCTCTACATGCCCATCTGCTTTGCAACTTCCTCGGCAAAGTTCTCTTCCTTCTTCTCGAGACCTTCACCTGTCTCGAAACGAACGAATCTCTTAACGGAAAGGTTCGCACCGTTCTCTTTGGCAACCTGCTCGATATACTTCGCTACCGTCTGCTTGCCGTCCTCGGCCTTAACATATACCTGCTCTAACAGGCAGATCTCTTTCAGTTCTTTATTCAGACGACCAATGACTGCACCCTCGATTACCTTCTCCGGCTTGCCTGCCATCTTCGGATCATTCTTGATCTGCTCAGCCAGAATTTCCTTCTCATGTGCCTTGTATTCCTCAGAGATCTCATCTGTGGACACATATTTCGGATATAAAGCTGCAACCTGCATAGCGATATTGTTCAGTGCTTCTTTAACCGCATCATTTACCACGTCAGTTACCGCTTCCACGATAACGCCGATTCTGCCGCCACCGTGTACATAAGATACAGCACAGCCATCGTTTGCAACAACTTTCTCAAATCTTCTGATGGTCAGGTTCTCACCGATTACGGCAATCTTGTCAACCAGCGCATCCTTTACCGTCTTGGAAGAATCCAGATGCCAGTTCTCTGCAAGGAATGCATCCAGATCTGCAGCATCCGACTCAACCGCCTGTGTCGCAACTGCCTCTACATAAGCCTGAAAATCTTCGTTCTTGGCAACGAAGTCTGTCTCGGAATTTACTTCCACTACCGCTACGGTCTTGTCATCCTTAACCGCGATACGGCACAGACCTTCCGCCGCAATTCTGCCCGCCTTCTTCTCAGCCTTCGCCTGTCCGTTCTTTCTCAAATACTCAACCGCTGCTTCCATATCGCCGTCGGTCTCGCCGAGCGCCTTCTTACAATCCATCATGCCCGCACCGGTCATTTCTCTTAACTCTTTTACCATTGCTGCTGTAATAGCCATCTATTTTTCCTCCTGATCTTCATAATATAAACTGTCTTACGCTTCTTCTGCGTCAGTCTCTTCTACTTTCGCCGCTTCCGCTTCCTCAACATACTCTTCAGCGCCCTGATTTGCCTCGATCACTGCATCCGCCATCTTAGCCACGATCAGTTTTACGGCTCTGATCGCATCGTCGTTACCGGGAATGATATAGTCAAGTTCTTCCGGATCACAGTTTGTATCGCCGATACCGATCAGTGTAATGCCCAGCGTATGAGCCTCCTGCACGCAGATTCTCTCCTTCTTGGGATCAACTACGAAGATACAGTCAGGTATTCTGGTCATGTTCTTGATTCCGCCCAGATTCTTCTCCAACTTCTCCCATTCTTTTCTGATCTGGATAACTTCTTTCTTGGGAAGTACATCAAAAGTGCCGTCTTCGGACATGGTCTCGATCGCTTTCAGTCTGTCAATTCTGGACTGAATCGTCTTAAAGTTGGTGAGCATACCACCCAGCCATCTCTCATTGACATAGTACATGCCGCAACGCTCCGCCTCTGTTCTGACTGCGTCCTGCGCCTGCTTCTTCGTACCTACAAACAGAATCGTACCACCCTGAGAAGCCACATCAAATACTGCCTTATAAGCCTCGTCTACCTTGCCGACAGACTTCTGCAGATCAATAATATGGATACCGTTTCTCTCTGTGAAGATATAGGGAGCCATCTTAGGATTCCATCTTCTCGTCTGATGTCCGAAATGAACACCTGCCTCTAATAACTGTTTCATTGAAATAACGCTCATGTTTTCTACCTCCGTTTGGTTTGGCTTCCATATACCCTGCCTTTGCTGCCACTCCTGCGTCACGAAGCACCGGCAGCCTAGGATATATGTGTTTACTTGGTTATAATCCCTGTGGTACATACTGCCAGCGGCATATGATACACACACTTTGATAGGATAACATAAAAAGACCCCTTTTACAAGGGGTTTTTCTCAAAAGATAATATCTTCCGCTCGTTCGAGTTCACGAAGCAAATCTAGCAAAGTTAATGGTCGATTGCAAACCGAGGTTCCCGTTTTGTAAACGAGTTTCACCTTTTGCAAG
>CALGVA010000044.1 GCA_937920345.1 uncultured Lachnospiraceae bacterium | reverse complement strand
CGCACTTCATCGAAAAATTTTCATTTTAGGTCTTGACTTTTAATAGTTAGACTTTTTGCTTTCCATAGGTTTTGGAAATCCTATTTACAATTCCTCATTCGTTTAGCAACTTCCCTACTAACAAAAAACTTCATCTTCCTATGTTCCGGTACAATGCACTCATCCCCTCCTAACGGCATCCTGCCTTTTCTCTCTTTGAGTGTTTTCATCTCAAACCTGCCAAATTCAGAGAACATCACCTTTTCATTTCTACTCATACAATCCATGAGCGTTTCAATAAACAATTCAAGTCCTCTTCTGGCTTCTTTCTTTGTAATCCCGCCGTTCTCTTCCATCCTGTCTATAAATTCTTTCTTCAATACTGCCATTGTATTTCACCCTTATGTTCTTACTGAAAAACCTCTGCTCTTTAGATAATCTACCGCTAATTTTAAAAGTTCCCCGTTATTAACCGTATTATCAATCGTATCCTGCCATATATGGGGCTTGTGGTCTACTTCCATTCCGCCATGTAAACCTTCATTCGCCCACTTTGCTACTTGATAACCTGTTGCGCCACTATAGCTATTCAGAGAATCATAGTCAATATATACACTTGCTTTTACGCCGCCTTTATACGGGTGTGCATCCACTTTCACCGCTGAGTAGAGGAAATCTTTTGTTCTCTGATAGCTGGATGGTTCATACCCTGAATAATAATCCTGTAGAAAATAATTCAAACTCTCATATACCCTGTCTGCCAACTGGTCAACCATTTTTAATAGTACCGGCTGTAACGCCTTATTAAGTTCTTTCATGTTACTTACGTGTATCGCCATGCTTGTGCCTCCTTTCTGGTGCTTCGATCACCATAACATTTTTTGCGTTGTAATCGCTCCTGTCATTCTGGAATGGTTTAAAGAATACATAGTAGCCGGAATTTATATATTCTCCGTCCAGTTTTGAATGATGGATAAAATACGTATTACCATCTTCACCTCTGATAAATCCAAACTTTCTGTCATGGAAATATCTTGTTACATGTCCATACAATATGAGCAGGCCTCCTTTATGATTTGATATTTATTATTCCAAATGAAATCGCTGTTTTAAGTTAGTGTTGGATATGGGCTGTGAACGTGTGTGCAAGTAACATTTAGATACCCCTGTGACGCTCTGTGAGGCTCATACAGACGCTTTAAGATTGGTTGTGGATTCATTTATGGATTCATTGTTAAACCACATAAATAAGCCCTCTATCAATCATATTTCTACAACTGATAAAGGACTTATTTAGATGTCCTAACAACATATGTAATTATCACGATGTACAGAATTTTCTCCTTTCTTTGTAGCTTCAACCTCTATGTTGTTCCCTCAAAGGTTCCCTCAAATTTTTCATACCAAAATAAATCTTTTCCGGACAAAATAAAAAATGCTACAAACCGCTTAATTTCATGGTTTCCAGCATTCTTCAGGGTTGGGCTGTTTATAACAGTCAACAGCTCGTAGGGGAATCGAACCCCTGTTTCCGCCGTGAGAGGGCGGCGTCTTAACCGCTTGACCAACGAGCCATCTGTTTGACACTTGCTTATTCTATTATATTTCCGCAAAGAATGCAAGTACTTTTTTCGATTTTATACGAAAATTTTCTCCGGCACTTTCCGTACCGCTGATTCCACCCGGCTTTTCTCCCGTACGAATCACAAAACTTTGCTGAGAAAATCTATCGTGCGCGCTTCCTTCGGATGATCCAGCACCTCGTCAGGCGTGCCCTCCTCGACGATGTATCCGCCTTCCATAAAAATGACGCGGCTCGCTACCTCGCGGGCAAAACCGATCTCATGCGTCACAACCACCATGGTCATACCTTCTCTGGCCAGTTCTTTCATGACAGCCAGCACCTCACCCACCATCTCCGGGTCCAGCGCGCTGGTCGGCTCATCGAAAAGCATAATATCCGGATTCATCTCAAGCGCTCTGGCGATCGCCACACGCTGCTTCTGTCCGCCGGAGAGCTGACTCGGGTACGCTTCCGCGCGGTCTGCCAGTCCGACGCGCTCCAAAAGCTGCTGTGCCCTGGCTTTCGCTTCCTCCTTGGACAGCGTCTTTAAGTGCACGGGCGCAAGTGTCATATTCTTCATGACATTCAAATGATGAAACAGATTAAAATGCTGGAACACCATACCGATATTCTCCCGCACCTTGTTGATATCTGTATGTTTATCCGTCACATCCTGCCCGTCTATGATGATCTGTCCGGAAGTCACCTTTTCCAGCTGGTTCAGGCAGCGCAGAAGCGTTGACTTACCGCTGCCGGAAGGTCCGATCAGCACAACAACCTCCCCCTCTGTCACATCCAGACTGATGTCCTTAAGCACTTCCAGGGAGCCAAAGCTTTTTTTCAGATTTCTGACCTGAATCTTATTCTGTACGGAGTTTACACCGCCGGGAATCTTATTATCTGCCACGGTTCACCCTCCTCTCTATCTTCTTGGAAACCTTGCTGAGCGTAATAATTACCACCATGTACATAATGCCTATGATTGCCCATGTTTCCAAACATTTCATCGTATTTCCCATGATCGTCTTTCCCACATTGACAAGCTCCGGAAATCCGATCACGGACAGAATGGAACTGTCCTTGAGCGTAATGATAAACTGGTTGATAATGGATGGAATCATCGTGCGGATTGCCTGCGGTATCACGATCAACGCCATACCCGCACCATAAGACAGCCCGAGGCTTCTGCCGGCCTCCATCTGTCCTCTGTCCACGCTCTGGATTCCCGCACGGATTATCTCCGCCATATAGGCGCCGCAGTTCATGGATAAAGCGATGGTGCCGGCCTGTAAAGCATTCATACGAAACCCTGTGATGCCCAGACTCTGAATGCCTGCGGGAATACCGAAATAAATGAAATATGCCAGTACAATCAGCGGCACACCCCGCACCGCATCTACATAGATCGTACCGATCAGATTCAACACTCTGTTATGTCCCACATTCATCAAACCAAAAACCATACCGATGATCATCGCAAATACCAGGGAAAGCCCGGTCAGCAGAACTGTCTGTCCGAGTGCTCTGATCAGCATGGAACCGTATGTCTGTATCAACATCATCATAGGGCCGTATCTCCTTACTCTTTCTTCCTTGATCCGTTACTCGCCTAAATATTTCGCGAGAATCTCATCATATTTGCCGTTCTCCTTGATGTTCGCAAGACCTGCATTGAACATATCAAGAAGTTCCTGATTGCTCTCATTCATAATGGCAAAACCGTAAGGCGCACCGTCACTCTCCATTCCTTCCGGAATCATGAGCGCAAGGCTGCCGACCTTGATCGAGTCCGCCATGATTGGTGTATCCTCCACACAGGCTGCGGAATTTCCCAGAATTACATCCTGATACATCGTCGGTGAATCTTCAAATACAGTTGTGGTAAAGCCGTACTCATCTTTCAGACTATTGGCAAAATCCATGCCTGCCGTACCGTTCTTCACCGCCACATTCTTGCCTGCCAGATCCGCAAATCCCTTAATATCGCTTCCCTCCGGAAGAACAAAAGTCTGTGTCGCATTGTAATAACCGTCGGAGAAAATCCAGCCGGAATCAATACGTTCCTGCTTGATGGTCGCTCCCGCAATAATCGCATCCGCCTGACCCGACTGTACTGCTGCCACTGCCGCATCCCAGCCAAGACTGTTCAGTTCATACTGAAAACCCTGATCTTCTGCGATCGCCGCCAGAATATCCACATCAATACCGACAAATTCACCCTGCTCATTGGTGAACTCAAAAGGACGGAACACGGTATCCGTGGCAACCATCCATACCTTATCACCGGCTGCAGCATTATCCGCCGTACCTGCCGCGTCACCGTTCGTCTGTGCCGCTCCGTCGGAACCGCATGCCGTCATGCTGAGCGCCATACAGCCAACCAGAGCCATTGCTAATAATTTCTTCATAATTTTCCTCCCTTTCCGTGGCAAATGCCATCTAACAGGAAAGACGGCGTAAGTATGCGCAATTACACCGTCTTTGATGTCTAGACTTTAGTATATGAATTTTTTGATTCCTTGTCAAGTGCATTGTATACAAACATACAATCTTCTGCCACCGTCCGGTTCTGCTTACGCGGTCCATATCCGTCCCGCACAGATTGGCTTATATCTTTTCTGCCGCTGTCAGAATCATTTCCACCGCCATATCGATTCCCAGTTTCTCCGTGTTCAGCGTCAGATCGAAGTTGCGGGCATCGCCGTAGGTGCACTTCGTATAGTATTCACAGTACCGCCTTCTTGCCTTGTCCACCGCCTTCACATCATTAGCCACCTGATCGGCCGGCACCTGATCCATCATCGCGGTCATACGTCTTACGCGCCACTGGAATCCCGCATGGATAAACACACGCAGACAGTGATCAAACTCCCGCAGGATATAGTCGCCGTTACGTCCCACGATCACGCAGCTCTCCTTGTTTGCCAGCTCACGTATGGCGTTTAGCTGCGCCTGCCAGAGTTCCTCCTCCAGCGGCTTATTATAGAAGTCAAACAGGCTCTGGGCAAAACCGAAATTCTTCGGCACCCGCTCATCCCACTTGCGCACCTGCTCCGGACTCAAAGTTCTGCCGGCAATAGCGGTTTTGAAGATAATATCCTTATCGTAATATTCTATGCCGAGTTCCTTCGCCACCCGCTTACCGATCTCGCCGCCGCCCGCGCCGAATTCTCTTCCGATCGTAATGATTTTTCTCATACCCTTCCTCCTTTTCTAGCTCACAAAATCAAACAGACTGATCTGATTGGACTCCGGCAGTTTCCCGAGCAGTCCAAGATCACTCATCAGATCCACGACCGTCTTCGATGCCTTCGTGCGCTGCCGGAAATCATCTTTACTTAAGAATGGACCGTCTTTGGCCGCCTCCACGATCGCATCCGCCGCCTTTTCTCCCAGACCGTCTATGCTGCTTAAAGACGGCATAAGCTTCCCGTCCACAATCTGGAACAGCCTCGACTGCGCCGTAAAGATATCAATCGGCACGAACTCGAATCCTCTGGCATACATCTCCTGCACGATCTTCATATCCTTCTGGGTATCCTGCTCTTTCTTGGAAAGTTCGTCGCTTCTGCGCTTATAATCCGCCATCATATTTTCCAGATGCTGCTGCCCCTGACACATGATCTCATAGGAGAACGCCGAAGCGCGGATGCTGAAATAGGCCGCGTAATAGGCCAGCGGGTAATTGATCTTACAGTAGGCGATACGCCATGCCATCATGACGTATGCCGCCGCATGTGCCTTCGGGAACATATATTTGATCTTCTTACAGGAACCGATGTACCATTCCGGCACCCCGTTCTCGGTCATCGCCGTGATCCACTCGTCCTTCAGCCCTTTCCCCTTACGCACACTCTCCATGATCGTAAAGGACAGCGACGGTTCCACGCCTTTCTGCATCAGGTAGATCATGATATCGTCACGGCAGCAGATCGCCGTGGAGATCGTCGCCTTGCCCTCTTCGATCAGCGTCTGCGCGTTGCCCAGCCACACATCCGTGCCGTGGGACAGTCCCGAGATACGCACCAGATCGGTGAAGCACTTCGGTTTCGCATCGATAACCATCTGGATTACGAACTCCGTGCCGAACTCAGGAATACCGAGGCAGCCCAATTTACAGCCGCCAATCTGATCCGGGGTAACCCCGAGTGCAGACGTATCCTGGAAAAGCGACATAACCCCTTTATCGTCCAGCGGAATGGTTACCGGATCGATTCCGGTCAGATCCTGCAGCATACGGATCATCGTAGGATCATCATGCCCCAGGATGTCAAGTTTCAGCAGGTTATGGTCGATCGAATGGTAATCAAAATGCGTGGTGACAATATCCGTCGTCATGTCATTCGCCGGATGCTGTACCGGCGTGAAAGAATTGATATCCTCCCCCACCGGCAGTACCACAATACCGCCCGGATGCTGCCCGGTGCTCCTGCGTATCCCCGTACAGCCCGTGACGATCCGGTTGATCTCACAGACCCGCTTATGCCTGCCACGCTCCTCGTAATAGTTTTTCACATAACCGAATGCGGTCTTGTCCGCCAGCGTACCGATCGTTCCCGCCCGGTAAGTCTGTCCGCTGCCGAAGATCACCTCCGTATATTTATGCGCCTTACTCTGATATTCTCCGGAAAAGTTCAGATCGATATCCGGCTCCTTATCCCCCTTAAATCCAAGGAACGTCTCGAAGGGAATATCAAAGCCCTCCTTGTCAAGCGGCGTTCCGCAGACCGGACAGTTCTTATCCGGCATATCGCAGCCGGCGCCGCCCCCGTAAGCCTTCACTTCCTCGGAATCAAAATCATAATAGTGGCATTTCGGACACAGATAATGCGGGCTTAAGGAATTTACCTCCGTAATCCCCGCCATATTTGCCACAAAAGAGCTTCCAACGGAACCACGGGAACCGACCAGATAGCCGTCCTCCACGGACTTCCACACCAGCTTCTGGGCAATGATATACATCACCGCAAATCCGTTGGATATAATAGAGTGCAGTTCCTTCTTCAGACGGTCCTCCACGATCTGCGGCAGCGTCTCCCCGTACAGTTCATGCGCTCTGTTATAGCAGATCTCCGTAAGCTGTCTGTCGCTGTCCTCGATCACCGGCGGACACTTATCCGGGCGCACGGGTGACATACATTCTATCATGTCGGCGATCAGATTCGTGTTGGTGATGACCACCTCCTCCGCCTTATCGCTTCCCAGATAGGCGAACTCTTCCAGCATCTCCTCCGTCGTCCGAAGATAGAGCGGCGCCTGATTATCCGCATCCGGAAATCCCTGTCCGGCCATGATAATGCGACGGTAGATCTCATCCTCCGGATTCAGGAAATGCACATCGCAGGTAGCCGCCACCGGCTTGCGAAACTGTTCCCCCAGCCTCACGATCTTACGGTTGATCTCCATGATATCTTCCATGGAATTGACATTCTGTATTCTATCCGACGCGATCATGAACTTATTATTGCCAAGAGGCTGTATTTCCAGATAGTCATAGAAATCCACCAGCCTGGCGATCTCCGCATCCGGCTTTCCCTCCAGAATCGCACGGTACAGTTCTCCCGCCTCGCAGGCGCTGCCTATGATCAGCCCTTCCCGGTACTCATGCAAAAGGCTCTTGGGAATCCGCGGTCTTCTGGCGAAATAGGTAAGATGGGACATGGAGATCAACCGATACAGATTCATCCGCCCCACGTTATTTTTAGCCAGAATGATCCCGTGATAAGTGGGAAGCTTCCTGATAATGTCCGGACTCGCTTTCCCCTTCTCATTGATCTGCGCAAGCGTGGTGATGCCGTCCTTCTCCATCATAACGATCAGCTTCACGAAGATCTCCGCCGTCGCCTCCGCATCATCCACAGCCCTGTGATGATTCAGAAGCGAGACGCCAAGCGTCTTCGCCACCGCATCCAGCGTGTGCTTCGCCTGCGCCGGCAGCATAACGCGCGCCATGCCTACCGTATCAATATAGGTAAAATCATGTTTGATCCCCTGTCTGTCACAGTTCTCCATGATAAAACTCATATCGAATCCCGCATTGTGCGCCACAAGCATACAGCCTTCGCTAAACTGCAGAAACTGCGGCAGCACGCTCTCGATCTTCTCCGCCTCCACGACCATATCGTCCCTGATGCCCGTCAGCTTCTCGATCTCAAAGGGGATCGGCACCTCCGGATTCACAAAGGCAGAAAAATGGTCCACGATCTTACCGCCGCACACCTTCACGGCACCGATCTCGATGATGCGGTTATGCACCGGCGAGAAACCTGTTGTCTCAATATCAAACACTACGAAGTCCTGCCTGAAATCCTGTCCCTTACCGTTGGTCGCAATCTCGTGCAGATCGTCCACCAGATAGGCTTCCACGCCATAGATCACCTTGAAGAAATCCTGCTTGTCCGGGTCCGGATCGCCCGCTTCCCTGCGCTTATTCTTCTCCGCTTTCCACAGATCCTCCCACACATGGTTTGCATCCGGAAAGGACTGTACCACACCGTGATCCGTGATCGCGATCGCCGGGTGTCCCCACTGATAGGCGCGCTTCACGATATCCTTCGCCTCGGACACGCCGTCCATATCGCTCATCTTCGTATGACAGTGCAGTTCCACACGCTTACGCACGCTCGTATCCATGCGGGATACTGTGAAATCCGGTATCTTCTTCACGCCCGTCAGGGAACCGATCGTCAGCTCACGGTCAAATTTATCCATCATGGTCATACCCTTAAGCTTCACGAAGGCTCCGGGTTTCATACCACTCGTTATTTCTTCCACCTGATCGTTGTGCGCGAACATTTTGATGGTCATCGTATCGGTAAAGTCCGTCACATCATAGATCAGGATCGTTCTCTCATTCTTGATCTCCCGCTTGTCCATCCCGATGACCTTGCCGCGGATAACGACCTCGCCCATCTCTCCGATAATATCGCTGATCGGCATGGCCTCCTCGTCAAAATCCCTGCCGTAGAGCACATCGGGATTATCCGACCGCTTGACGGCACGTTTGAAGTCCGCCTTTTTGCCAAACGGCTTATCCGGCGCCTTTCTGCTGACAAATCCACTTCCGCTGTCCGTTTTACCGGTCATGCCTGCTTTACCTGCCGCGCCGCCGGCGTTTCCAGTGCCTCCGGGCACCGCCGCAACAGCGCCGTCCGGCACCTGTGCAGCACTGCTATTTTGCATATCACTCGTTATGTATTCATCGCCGGATACATTTTCCTCATCCCCGCGGTCCGCACCGTGATAACCTGCCCGCGCCGATATCTCCGCCACCTGCATGGCCAGCCGGTGCTCGTCCTCGTCCTTGTATTTTCCAACGGTGTGTTTCTTATAAGCCGCCTGTACCTCCACCGCGATTCCACACCGCTCGTTAAAGATTTTTTCCAGAATATGGATCAGTTCTTCTGATTTGCCCTTGCCGAGCACCGTATCTTCCACCGTCAGCAGCAGCCTGCCGTCCCCTGTAAAGTCCATATCCGCCTTCTTGAACAGATTGTACTCCACCGGAGAATACTCCCGCAGTTCCAGCAGGATGCTGTCCCGGTATACCTCCATCAGCTTCGGCGGATCATACTGCGCAGACAGATGAAACCGCTCATAGATCTTGATTACCATCGCTGCATTCGGAAAAAACTGCTTTTTGATCTCTCCCTCTACCCGGAACACATCCTCCTTCTGGATCAGCCGGTCCGAAGAAATATAGATGCGCAGGAAGTCTTTCCTCTTCGTCGAGGAAACCTTATCCACCGTCACCTGTTCGAAGAGGTCCTTTAACCCGGTATCCAGTTTTAATGTTGGAAATACCTCAAAAAATTTCTTACCCATCCGCCGCCGTATCCTCCTGTCCCCGTTAACCGTTCAGCCTGCCTCTTCACTGTCACGCCTAACGCTGACAAAACATTTCGCCGCAGGCTCTACTGCTTCCAGTGTGCCAGTTCCTCCCGCAAAGCCTCCAGAAGCTGCGCTTCCGGCACCTTGCGCACGATCTCGCCATGCCGGAACAGCAGTCCTTCTCCGATGCCGCCCGCAATACCGATGTCCGCCTCTTTAGCCTCTCCCGGTCCGTTGACCGCGCAGCCCATCACGGCCACCTTGATATCCAGCGGGATATCAGCCACCATCTCCTCCACCTGATTCGCCAGACCGATCAAATCGATACGGGTTCTGCCGCAGGTAGGACAGGATACCACTTCGATACCGCCCTTACGCAGTCCCAGCGTGCGCAGAATCAGCTTCGCCGATTTGATTTCCTCCACCGGGTCTCCTGTCAGAGATACCCGGATCGTATCGCCGATCCCCTGATGTAAGATCAGTCCAAGTCCGACCGCAGACTTAATATTGCCGCTTGTCACCGTACCGGACTCCGTAATACCCACATGGAGCGGGTAGTTCGTCCTCTGTGCCAGAATCTCATGCGCCTGCACGCACATCAGCACATCCGAAGACTTGATGCTGATCACCATGTTGTCATAACCCAGATCCTCTATGATACCCGCTTTATCCAGGGCGCTCTCCACGATCCCTTCCGCCGTTACGCCGTGGTATTTCTCCACCAGTTCCTTCTCAAGCGAGCCGCTGTTGACACCCACGCGGATCGGGATATTGCGCTCCTTCGCCACCGACACGACTGCAGCCACCTTATCTTTGCCGCCGATATTGCCGGGGTTGATGCGGATCTTATCCGCCCCGTTCTCCATGGCGGCGATCGCCATCTTATAGTCGAAATGAATGTCCGCCACAAGCGGAATATGGATCTGCTCCTTAATCTTCCCGAGCGCCTGCGCCGCCTCCATCGTTGGCACAGTACAGCGGATGATCTCACATCCTGCCCGCTCCAGACGAAGGATCTGCGCAACTGTCGCTTTCACGTCCTCCGTCTTCGTATTGGTCATAGACTGGATCAGAACGGGACTGCCCCCGCCGATCACCTTATCTCCTATCTTAACAATCCTGGTATGTTCCCGATGCATAATCATCTTCCTTTCCGCTGTTAAATATCATTGTTTTTATCATACCATATTTTCATCAAAAAGACATACTGTTTGTTCCCGGTTCCAGCCATTCCGCGTTCCAGTCATTCCCCGTCATTCCAATGCGCCGTCCGGCATTTGTGTCAGCCAGATTTTTTTCTCCACCGCCCGGATAAAAGACCGCCGGCGCAGATAAGCGCTTCTTTGACGGCACCCGGTTAACGCCCTTTGCACCTCCTCTGCCATCTGATACCGGTGCCCGGGATTATCGTCGATGCACTTGCGAATTATCTTCTCTAACGTGTCAGACAACAGCGGCTGATAATCCCGTATTGACAGCGCCGTATAGGGCGGTCTGGCCGGGTCTGCTCCCGTCACCATATAATACAGGATCATACCG
The DNA here is from genome assembly GCA_937920345.1 of uncultured Lachnospiraceae bacterium. Classification (GTDB taxonomy): domain Bacteria; phylum Bacillota; class Clostridia; order Lachnospirales; family Lachnospiraceae; genus UBA3282. The sequence goes on along the minus strand of CALGVA010000044.1, from coordinate 1,681 downwards.
AGCGCATAGATATCACTTCTTTCATCTGCATAGATTCTCCTTTCCATGCCTGTGCCCGTATTTTTCCCGTATCGTCCGCATACCCTCCCGTATGCACGCCGGCCGAATTCTTTCCCAAGCTGCTCAGGCGCCGCGTAACCCGGTGTCGCTGCCATGACACCGCACGCTTCCGCCCCGTAATTTCTGATGGCCGCCGACCCGAAATCCACCAGCCTCAAATGTCCGTCCGGACAGACCATAATATTGTCCGGCTTGAAATCCCTGTAAATAACAGGTGGTTTTCTGCTATGGAAATATTCTGTCACATCCAGAAGCTGTGTCATCCATGCACATGCCTGTTCTTCCCGCACGCACCCGTTCCTGTCTATGTACCCGCGCAGCGTGATCCCCGGGATATACTCCATCACAAGATACCACGCCTCATCCCATAGCAGTTCATAGATCACCGGCAGCATGGGATGCCCGAACTGTCTCAGGAACTCTGCCTCCCGCTTCTCCGCGCCGGATTCCCCGCCCAAACCGCACAGTCGCTTGACTGCTGCCAGTCTATGTAAATCTTCATCCTGCGCCAGATACACTGCCCCCTCTCCGCCGCTTCCAAGATGTCTGACCACGGTATATTTTCCGATGCAGTTCCTGTCAGGCAGTTCGTCCTGCCACCCCCTGTCACCGGCCGCTGCCTGAGCTGCAGATTCCCGTCCTGTTGTTCGCCCTGTTTCTGTCTCCGCTCCTGTCTCTGTTTCTGCTTTTGTCGCTGTCCTTTTCCCTACATCACTCTCTATCTCAATATTTCTTTCCATTTCCTTCTCCCGTCTCCCTTCCTGCTTCATTCCTGTGTGCATCTCCACGGCATTTTCCATACACAGCATCTAATCGTATACCTAACCCGGCATGTCCCGCCCTAACGGCAGGCCTTGATATAGACCGCCGACAGATTATCCGTCTCGCCCCGCTTCATACACGCCTCCCCGATCTCCCGCAGCCTGCGCTCTGCCTGTGCCTCTTCCGTGATGACTGCGGGGTTCAGGACATCCGCAGTCTCCTGTTCGGTGACACAGTGCCGGAAGCCGTCGCTGCACAGCACAAACGCCTGTCCTGTCCCGAACGATCCCATTTTAAAATCCGGCCGCATAAATCCAAAACTTCCTACACATTTCGTAAGCTGATTTCTGCCCCGCACATGGTCTGTCGTCATGCAGTGCAGACCGGCTCTGCCATCCCCGCCTCTGCCCGGCGCAGATACTCTGCAGGCTCTGCTGTCCCCCAGATGCCAGAGCAGATAAGTCTTTTCCCACAGAACAAGCACGGTCATGGTACTTCCCAGGCATATCTCTTCCTGCCCGGCATAACGTGACAACTGCTCCTGCATATCATACACAAGCCGCTCTAAAGACCGCCTGATGATCCAATAAGCTTTCCTCTGCCGGATCGCCCGCAGCAGCGACGCATAGAACCACTCCTGCAGCCGCATCGTCACGTAGCCGCTCGCCGTCTCCCCCTGTTCCAGACCGCCCATCCCGTCACAGACCGCCGCCATCAGCACTCTGCCTCTTGCTGTCAACACCTGCAGCAGAACGACCGAATCCTGATTATGCATTGCTCTCCTGCCACGTTCCCAATATACACCGTAAGCGCTAAGTAATAGGGTATCTTCCTTGGAAAAGTCCGGGAGTTTCCCGGA
>CALGVA010000043.1 GCA_937920345.1 uncultured Lachnospiraceae bacterium | reverse complement strand
ATTGAGTAGGAGGCTAACCATTAATTGATTAGCCGTCCTCTCACACCACCGTGCATACGGTTCCGTACACGGCGGTTCCTTAGTTTTCACAAACTACCAGATAATAGTCAAGCATGGGGATATATCCCAGCTTGGCTATTATTTTATTTGAAAAGATTTGGTTTAAGACTTGCGCCATACGCCAGCAGCCTTTTCTGCTACAGGCCAGTTCTTTCGCTCTCCAATGTTCAAGTCCTAACGCTTTCAGCCTTCGGTACTTTGTCTTGACTTTCTTCCATTGTTTCCAATAGACCGCTCTTATTCTTCTCCTTGCCCATTCGTCCGTTGCTTTTAGGAGATTCTTCATGTCTGCAAGTTTGAAGTAATTTACCCATCCCCGCACGTATTGTTGATATTTCTCCTCTCTGGCTGCATTGCTCATTCCTTTATTTCTATCTGTCAGTTCCCTGATTTTATTCTTCATCTTTGTAACCGACTTCGGGTGAACTCTAAATCTGCATTTTCCTTTGTATCTGTAAAAGCTGTATCCAAGGTATTTGACTTTGCTGATGTGTTCCACCCCTGTTTTCTTCCGGTTCACTTTAAGAAATAGCTTTCTTTCAATAAATGGGATGATGTTTTTCAGGGTTCTCTCTGCACTTTTCCTGCTTTTACAGAAAATCATGCAGTCATCGGCATAACGGACAAACCTATGTCCTCTGCTCTCTATTTCCTTGTCTAATTCATTTAGCATGATATTACTAAGCAACGGGCTAAGCGGACCACCTTGGGGCATTCCTATTTCTGTACTTTCAAACATCCCATTCGCTATAACTCCCGCGTTTAGGTATTTGTGTATCAGCGAAATGACTTTGCCATCCTTGATGGTTCGTGACAACACCTCAATCAGTTTACTTTGGCATACCGTGTCGAAGAACTTTTCCAAGTCCATATCCACCACGTACACATACCCCTCGTTTACATTCTTTTGGCATTGTCTGAGGGCATCATGCGCTCCTCGTTTCGGACGAAAACCATAACTGTTCTCTGAGAATTGTTCCTCATAGATTGGTGTGAGTTCCTGTGTGATCGCCTGCTGTATTATCCGGTCAACAACAGTGGGAACTCCAAGCTTACGAAACTCGCCTTTTGTTTCTTTGGGTATCTCTACCCTCCGAACGGGATTTGGTTTATATCTTCCATCCCTTATCTTTTGGATTAAGGTTTCCTGGTTCTCTCTTAGGTAGGGCAGAAGTTCATCCACCTGCATTCCGTCAATCCCACCGCTCCCCTTGTTTGCTTTTATTTGCTTATATGCCTTGTTTAGGTTTTCTTTCCGCAAAATCAAATCCAAAAGATTGTCCGTCCAATAGTCTGTGATGACACTGCTCTTTTCAGTAATCTTAGAGTAGTCGAACACTTCCGCATACTCTTTCTGTTCCGCAGATACCATTTGCAGATAGTCTTCCATATGAAGTTGTCTGTTCTCAAATCTACTTTCAGTTACATTCATTGCTTGTGTCTCCTAAAGTTCAGTCCTTCCCATGACGTTTGCAACCGCCATGGTACTATGACCTCTGCTGACTTCTCGCCATTCGTTGTTACTCACGGACTTCATACTCTGCTTCCATCCGCTGACGAGACCTCCCTTGGTACCACACGTTTCTTTCTCTCCATATATCTGCCACATCTACTATAGTTAATTCCGGGTAGTTATTGGACTTTGGTTTGTATGGCAGCCTTATCCTTAACTATAGCCTTATGTGATTTCTGTTCGTCAGACCGGAGATTTGCCTGCATCTTCCTTCAGATTCCACCTCGCGATGGACACCCTTGATGTTCGGCTGTATCCTTCCCACTACCAGGGCGGATTGGGGACTTGCACCCGTTAGAAACGTGCGCCGCAAGGCGCACCATAATAAAGGCTCCGGGTATCCCGAAGCCTTTCCTGTTCACCTTATTGATTCCGTGTCTGTTACTTATCTGTTCTCTGCAGATCAGGCATGAAAAGATTTCACCCTGTCGTTTAGGCCTGCCGCCAGGCCATCCAGCCTCTGTGCAAAATCTCTCAGCTGCGACACAGCCTGAATCTGCTGCATGGAAATCTGCATTGCCTGATCAGAATAAGAAAGACAGGACTCAGAACTTGCATCGATACTTCCAAACGCCTCCGTGATATCTTCTTTGGCAGCGACAAACTCCTGCAATCCGCTGTACAATTCATGATTGCGCTGATCCATATCCTCAACGGAAACCGCAATATCATCAAATGTGCCTCTCACTTTGCCGGTAATCTGCGTATTCTGCGCGAACAATCCCGCCACGCTCTCAATCTCAGTTACGGTCTCATCAATTTGAGACTGGATTTCCATAATCAGCTGCCGGATATTCTCCGTAGCATCTTTAGTCTGTTCCGCCAGACAACGGATTTCATCCGCCACAACGGCAAATCCCCTGCCCGCCTCCCCGGCTCTCGCCGCCTCAATCGAAGCGTTAAGGGCAAGCAGATTCGTCTGTGATGAGATCTGTGTAATCGTGGAAATAATATCCGTGATATGGTTTGACTTAACTTCCAGCGCTTCTATGCCCTCCTGGAGTCTCTTCATATTTTCCATAGACTTATCCGTAGAGGCCTCCAGATCATGCGTAATCTCTGCACTGTCAGCAAGTTTCCTGTTGACGCCGCGGACAATCTCCCTCATATCCTGAAATTGCTCATGGAACTCATCGATCTGCGTCTGGAACAGATTCAGCTTCGTTCTTCCTTCCGACACACTCTGACTCTGCGTCCCGACACTGTCCGATATATGTTCCATTTCATTCTTAACATGATCCGCACCATCAACCACTTCATCGGTAATCTCTTTCAGGATTTCTGAAGACTCTTTGATATTCTCCACCGCGCCGGCGGATATTTCCAGAATCCCCTTTAAGCTGACCATCATTTCATTGAAGCCGCCCGACAGTCTTCCCACTTCATCTTTACTGTTAATTGCCACTTCATGCGTGATATCCCTCGCCGCCACAGCACCAGTCAACCGCTTAATGGGTTTGACAATTCTGGAGGCGGTGATGCTGACAATAGCAATACAGATTACAAAAGAAATAATCATAGCAGCCGCGAATCCCTGTATCAAAGCAACTATATTGGCATTCAATACCGCCTGGTCCACCGCAATGGCAAGCACCCAGTCACACGCCGGAATTGCCGCGGTAAATATTTCTCTCCCCACCCCGTCATAATCCTGTACGAAAACACTCTTGCCGGTTCTTTCCGCGAGTGCTTCAGCGAGTTTAGCATAGGGGCTGCCCACCAGATTTGCAAGGGCTACCGGCTCGTCATTCACATAGCCGTAATCCTCATGCGGATGTACCACAAGACCTGTATTCTGATCCAGAAGCATCGCGTAACTGTTCTCCGGCACAATACATTTATCGACCATATCAACCACTGTATCAATAAAGATGTCTTCGGCGAGAACACCCGCCACAGTTCCATCAATCACAACCTTACGGGAAATCGTTATAACCATTCTCCCCGAGTCTACATCCCGATAGGGAGATTCATAATTGATTCCATCATTTTCAACTGCGCCTGTATACCAGCTTCGCTGCGTGAAGTCGATATCCGGATCCGGTTCGTATCCGCTTGCCGCCGTCATCCTGTTATCGGCGCTGACATAATAGATATCATATAATACATTGCCCGCATTGTGATTCTCCAGCAGTTGTGTGAGGTATGTAAGAAGCGGTTCATGTTCCGTCCTTCCTTCAATCTCAACTGTCGCGGCAACGGTGTCCAGAAAGACCTCCTGTTCTTTCATCCACAGTTGTATCTCCTCAGCGCTCCTGGTCGCCAGAGCCTTTGCATTCTCGCTCTCTTTTGTTTTAAGCTCTCCTGATGTATTCGAGTAACTGATCAAGGATGCAACTGCAAGGCATATTACGCAAATAAAACAGGTTTCCAGTATAAGTTTCCCCCTCAAGCTTTTCATGTCAGCCTCCTTTCACACTAACCTCCAGACTCTTCTGTTGCAGATCAAATGTAAAAAACCCGCTATGTTCTCGGAAACACAGCAGGTTCATGCATATGTATGCGTCCTACTAACTCGTATAATTATCAAAATATCCCTGAATCAGAATTACCGGCGTACCCTTGTCACCCGATCCGCTTGTCAGATCGCATAAGGAACCGATTAAATCCGTCAGTCTTCTGGGCGTTGTACCCTGCGACGCCATATCGCCCACCAGATTATCCTTCTTCTCTCTGATACGGTTGGAAATAGCCTCTTTCAGCGCTTCGCCGGATAAATCTTTAAAATCATTATCCGCCAGATATTTCAGTTTCACCTCATTGGGCGTACCATCCAAGCCGGGCGTGCTGGCCGGAGATACACAGGGGTCTGCGAGTTCCCATATTCTACCGACGGGATCTTTAAACGCGCCGTCACCGTACACCATGACTTCCACGTGTTTACCGGTTCTGTCAAGAATCTCCTTCTGAATGTCCATCACCAGACCGGTGCACTCCCTCGGGAATAACTTAATCGTATCCTCCGTGGATTTATTAGAACCCAGAAGCCCGTATTGCTCATTACATCCGCTGCCGTTTACAGGTACGGTAAGAATATCGTCCATTCCCATGACCGCCTCGGCACCTGCCGCTTTCAGCAGCCTCTTCGTGCGGGCTCTCGTATGAATATCGCAGTTTAACACTTTTTTCGTATATGGAAGGATACTACGGCAGTCGTTGGCAAATATGATTTCTACCTCAGCGCCCGCCTCCCGAATCAGTTCTCCATAATAAGACACGTAATCCACCCCTGTAAAAGGATGCTTATTCTCCCCGAAAAGCTCACGGTACTTTTCCAGTGTCAGCACATCGCTGTACGGATTGATGCCCGCCTCGTCCAGTTTATCCAAAGAGACCAGTTCATTGCCGACCTCATCGCTGGGATAGCTGAGCATCAGCACCACCTTCCTGGCTCCCATCGCTATTCCTCTTAAGCAGATCGCAAAACGGTTTCTGGACAGGATCGGAAATATAACACCGATCGTCTCACCGCCAAGCTTTGCTCTGACATCCTCTGCAATCGCTTCCACCGATGCGTAATTGCCCTGTGATCTCGCCACAACAGACTCCGTCACCGCAATCACGTCTCTGTCACGAATAGCAAATCCTTCCGCTTCAGCCGCCTCCAGCACACTGTCCACAACAATCTTCGACAGGTTATCTCCCTCTCTGATAATCGGGCAGCGTATACCTCTTGATACAGTTCCGACTTTTCTCTCCATATATTATCCCTTCTCTCTTTCTGTAATGATAGTGAACGACATACCAATAAGCACATCTTCTTCTATTCTGCCAAAAAAAGGACAAAAAAGCAACAAAATTTGCTGTAGTTTTTTATTTGCTTTCCCGTCTCATCTCCACCACCCTCGTCGCAATCTTCTCCCGAAATCTCACGTCATGCTCCACCACGAGCATAGTCGGCTGATAGGTAAGGATCAGATCCTCGATCTGCATCCTGGAAAAAATATCAATATAGTTGAGCGGTTCATCCCAGATATACAGATGGGCCGCCTTCAACAGGCTCGCCGCAATCAACACCTTTTTCTTCTGTCCCTCTGAATATTCTTCCATATTCTTGACAAACTGCACACGCTCCAAATCAAGCTGCCTTAGAATCGCCAGAAAAAGACTTTCATCCAGATCATTCTGCCTGCCGTATTCCTTAAGACTCCCGCGCAGATACGAAGTGTCCTGATTAATATAAGAAACCACCAGCCCCGAAGCCGTAGTCAATGTGCCGGACTCCCACATAACACCAGTGTTGCCTGCACACTGTTCTGCCGTTCCTGTCCCGTCAGGGTTCTGACCGTTCTGCTGTCCGGCAGCACGAACCAGCCCGATTATTTCATCTTTTTCTGTGCAGCGCGCAAGAATTGCCTTGATCAGGCTGGATTTCCCGCATCCGTTTTCTCCATGCAGGAAGACCCTTTCCCCACGCCGCAATTCAAAGTTAAAATTATGGAAAACCGCCTGACCGTTCGCGCCGCCGCCCCGTCCCTTCTCGGCATTCAACTCCGGCAGACCATAAGTGATTCCATAGTCCTTCGCTGTAATCAGCACTTCTTTATGATGCTGCATCGGCATCAGTTTCAAATCCACAGGGCGCTCAATATCCTGCAGCAGTCCTTCTTTCTGCTCGATCTCATCTGCGATCCGCTTCTGCATCTGCATTCTTCTGCTCTGCATCTTCTTCGTCTTCGCACCGATGTAGGCACGCGCGCCCATGCTCCTGTCATGCTCCTTCACAGGATCATATCCGATCTTCGTCTTCTCATTCTTATCCGCCCATGCATGCGTCCTTTCCGCCGCTTTATTGAGCCTTCGTATCTCTTTGCGGTGTTTCTCATTCTCCGCCTCATGGAATGCATCCATACGGTTCTTATTCTCCCACCAGGATGAAAAGTTTCCGCTCTGTACCTCTATGGTGCATCGGTTCAGCACCAGTACGTGATCGACACATGCATCCAGCAGATCACGATCATGCGATACGAGAATAAACCCTTTTTTCTGCCGCAGATATTCCTTCACAATCTCTCTGGACTCCTGATCCAGATGATTCGTCGGTTCGTCAATAAGCAGAAAGTCATTTTCTCCCGAAAACAGAACCGCCAGCATCACCTTCGTCCGCTCCCCGTGGCTGAGCGTCCGAAACGGCCTGTAGAGAATGTCCGCCTCAATATGCAGTTTCTCCAGCTCGCAGATCACGCGCCAAAGCTCGCAATCCGTCTTCCACATTTCCATAAGATCCGCGCAGCATTTCTCTTTCTGCTGTTCCCTGACCTGATAAGGAAAATAATCGAATACCGTTGAAGTACTGATATGTCCCTGATATTCTTTTTGATTGCCCAGCAGAAGATTGAGGAACGTTGTTTTCCCCTTTCCGTTTCTACCGATAAAACCTAATTTCCAGTCCGTATCGATCACAAAGGATACGTTATCAAAAATATTGTCAAAACTGCCTTCGTAGCAGAAGGTAAGATTTGATATGCTGATCTGTGCCATAGTGTTTAGCCCCCTTCCAAATAAAAAGAACCATTTGCTGCCAAATGATTCCGGATCGTTTCAGGTTCATAAACACTTTTTATAATGTGATCAAACACACCACAGAATCACACATGCGGGTGCCGGTCTGATCAAACATCAATCTGTAACAAAGTATACAAATAAAGAGCGGTTATGAGAATGAGAAACATAATCCACTTTTGGCAACAATATTTCATGTTTCAAAAGTCGATTACTGCCTCATCTTTCCACCCCTTCCGCTCGTGATAACTTATTATAATTACCCGATTGCGGATTTGTCAACTCATTTTGACCATAACCCTGTTTTCGTGGACACACAATTTTCTTATTTTAAACATATTTCTTCCTTAATTTCCCTGTACAATTCTGTCCATAACACGAACGTGCTCCTGCACTCGTGTTCCAGGGACGCACTGATTTCATCAATGTTTCCCTAATGCCCCTGTATCCCGGCAACAATACCGGCAGATACAAATTCCCGGGCAGGAAAGGAAATACGCTATGACCTATCGGCATGAATACAAACACGAGATCACGCTTTCCGATGTAATCACCCTGCGCCAGCGGCTGCAGGCAGTGGCACAACCCGATCCCCACGCCGTGAACGGGCGTTATATGATCCGAAGCCTGTATTTTGATAATCTGTCAGATCAGGCGCTCCGTGAAAAACTGGACGGCATCAACAACCGCGAGAAGTTCCGTCTTCGCTACTATAACAAGGACACTTCTCTGATTCATCTGGAGAAAAAAAGTAAACGCAACGGTCTGGGTACTAAGGAGAGCGCAGCTGTAACCGCGGCTGAAGCACAGTCACTGATTGACGGAAACTGCGATTGGATGGCGCACAGCAGCCAGCCGCTGATACAAGAACTGCACCGTAAAATGACCACCGGGCTGCTCCGTCCGAAAACCATAGTCGATTACATAAGAGAGCCTTACCTGTTTACGTCAGGCAACGTCCGCGTCACAATTGATTATGACATTCGTACCGGGCTGTGGTGTACGGACTTCTTACGCCCTGACTGCATCACGATTCCCGTCAGCGATAACCCCGTTATTCTGGAGGTAAAATGGGATGCCTATCTGCCGGATGTGATCCGGACTGCCGTGCAGCTCGATAATCGTCATGCCGGTGCCTTTTCCAAATATGCCGCCTGCAGAACTTATGGATAGCATACAGTAAATTCCTCCGGAAAACTAACAAATCGGACAAGTTCATTTGCGCGATCCCCTTCACGGACTCGAACGCAAGAAAAATTTTCTAATCACTTCAATAAGAAACGGAGAACAATTATGACTTTTCAAGATATTTTTAAATCAAGCTTTCTGGATAATGTAACAAGTATAAATCTTCTGGATATGACGCTGGCGCTGATTCTCGCCTTCGGGATCGGCATGTGTATTTTCTTTGTATACAAGAAAACTTTTTCCGGCATCATATATTCATCGAGTTTCGGCGTCACACTTGTGGCGCTTACCATGATCACCACGCTGGTGATTCTGGCCGTGACCTCCAATGTAGTGCTCTCTCTTGGTATGGTCGGCGCTCTGTCAATCGTCCGGTTCCGTACCGCAATCAAAGAGCCTCTGGACATCGCCTTCCTGTTCTGGTCAATTGCCGTCGGAATCGTTCTCGCCGCAGGTCTGATTCCTCTGGCAGTGATCGGCAGTATGGCGATCGGAGCTTTCCTCCTTGTCTTCGTCAACCGCAAATCACACGTCAATCCATATATTATTGTGATTCATTGCACCGGCCAGAACAGCGAGCGCAAAGCCGCCGAATATATAAAGCAACAGGTAAAGCGTTTCGTGATCAAAAGCAAAACCGTTCAGAAAGGCGCCGTCGAAATCAATGCGGAAATCCGGCTGAAGGATGATAATACAGAGTTTATTAACACGCTTGCAGATATGGAAGGTGTTGAGCACGCTGTATTGGTCAGCTATAACGGGGACTATATGGGATAAGGAGACCTGCCATGTCAACAAGCAGACACATTGATATAATCTGTTGTGTTATTCTCGCTGCCACCCTGCTCCTGACTGCTTTATTTATGAATGCGGGGAAACTCGGTGTGCAGGCAGTAAGTGCAACAGCGGGGTATGCCTCCCGGTTATTTAATACGTCTACGGTGCATACCATCGATATTGCAATGGACGACTGGGATTCTTTCATAGAAAACTGCACAGATGAGCAATATGTAGACTGTACCGTCATCATAGATGGCGAAGCCTACCGGAATGTGGCGATTCGCGCCAAAGGCAATACGTCCCTTTCCATGGTGGAATCCTACGGAAATAACCGCTACAGTTTTAAAATAGAATTTGACCACTATGACAGCGCACTCAGTTACTATGGTCTTGATAAACTATGTCTGAATAACATTATCCAGGACAACACCTACATGAAAGATTATCTCGCCTATCAACTGATGGGGCAATTCGGCGTAGACGCGCCGCTTTGCAGTTACAGCTACATTACCGTAAACGGTGAGGATTGGGGATTGTATCTGGCCGTAGAAGGGGTCGAAGATGCGTTTTTGCAGCGCAGTTACGGAGCGGATCACGGCGAACTCTATAAGCCGGACAGCATGGATATGGGCGGCGGGCGCGGCAACGGACGGGGCTTTAAGATGGAGGATTTCGAGAAGCCGGAATCTGCAGACAATGATATGCATAGGGAATCGGGACTGCCGGATTTCCCAAACAATGATGCAGACGGCAAGCCGAACATACCAAATTTCCCAAATGATGATACAAACGGCGGATCGAACATGCCGGCCTTCGCAAATAGCACACCTCCGGAGAAAACAAAACCGCGCGAAATGAACGGCAATCACACACCGGGCGGCCGTACCATGGGAAGCAGCGACGTCGCACTGCTCTACACCGACGATGCGTTTGACAGCTACACCAACATATTTGAAAATGCCAAAACCGATATAACCGATGCTGATAAAACACGGCTGATTGAATCTCTCAGAAAACTAAACGGCAATGAGAATCTTGAAGGCACCGTAAACATTGAAGATGTGATCCGTTACTTTGTCGTGCATAATTTCGTGCTCAACTTCGACAGCTACACCGGCGGCATGATTCATAACTACTACCTGTATGAGCAGGATGGACAGCTTTCCATGATTCCATGGGATTATAATCTGGCTTTCGGCGGATTTGAATCCCAGACCGATGCCACAGCGCTTGTCAATTATCCCATCGACACACCCGTATCCGGCGGAACCATCGATTCCCGGCCGATGCTGGCATGGATATTTAACAGCGAGGAATACACAGAACTGTATCATCAATATTTTAATGAATTTATAGAACAGTATTTTGACAGCGGGCGCTTCGCGTCCCTCATAGATTCTACAAAAACAATGATCGCTCCCTATGTAGAAAGCGATCCGACAAAGTTCTGCACTTATGAAGCATTTGAAAAGGGTGTATCCACCCTGACAGGCTTCTGCCTGCTGCGCGCCGAAAGCATCCGCGGACAGCTTGACGGCACAATCCCCTCTACCGCAGACGGGCAGGCACAGGACAGTTCCACGCTGATAGATGCGGGCGGACTGGCTATTCCGGATATGGGGACCATGGGAAATGAGCATGGTTCGGCGAGTATGCCGCTGAACAGGAACGATCAAAGGCCGGAATCTCACTCATTCGGCCGATAATAAAACCTCCCCGCCAGTTCCTCCGTCCTGATGGCGTTAACGAAGGCGGCTTCGTCCGCCTTCTTCACAGCGCTGATCACCTCTCTGCTCTCCTCCTTAGACACAACGGAATACACCACTTTTCTCTTCTCGTGTTCATAAGAGCCTTCACCGCTTAAAATCGTCGCGCCATGCATACTGACCGTATTGATCGCCTTGCAGACCTGATCCGCCTGATTCGTCACGATGAACAATGTTTGTTTCTGGTATCTCTTATAGAGCATATGCAGCATCTGCGTGGAAGCGTACTGATATATGATCGAGTAAAGCGCCTTATCGAAACCGAACAGCAGACCCGCAATCATGATAATAACCACGTTAAATGCCAGAATGAAGTTCCATGCATCGACACCCTTTTTCTCCGACAGATAGATGGAAATAAAATCCGTACCGCCCGTCGTCGCGTTCATGGACAGACACAGGCTGATCGCAAAGCCGCTGATAATACCGCCGAATATACTGATCAGAAGAATATCATATGTGACGGCCGTATCGGGTATGATATCCGTCATGATACTCGTCACCAGAATGGAAATGCAGGAATACAATGTAAATTTCTTACCGATAAACCGCCAGCTGATATAGATCGGCACCGCATTTAACAGCAGGTTGACAGGCGTATACGGAATCGTAATGTGAAGAAACATCTTGCAGATGCTCTGGATCAGTATCGTCAGACCCGTGGCGCCGCCCGGATATAAACCGCCTGTACTGACGAAGGTCTTAATATTGACCGCCATAATCGCTGACGCCAGACAGATGATAATAATTCTTTTGCTGTCCTTCTTCCATTCAAAAGTCATATCGCATATCCCCCTGTTAAACAGAAAATTGAAAAACTAATGTATCAGCATGATTTTTCAATCTATCCACTGACGGCGATACACCTCTCTGATCAGGAGGGCGCACCGCCGTCTGTTCGTCAGCCGGAATCCGTATAATCCACTCTTCCCACGCTGACGTTTCAATATTCATAATTCACTAGGCATTCGCCATCTCACACAATTCATCCAGCATCTTCGGCAGATCCTGCGCCATATTCTCATCGGTAAACTGGCAGGTTCCCACTTTCTTATGTCCGCCGCCGCCGTACTTGAGCATAAGGCTTCCTACATTCACATCACTAGTCTTATTTATAATACTATAGCCGACTGCCGCGGAACATCCCAGGCCGCCTTTCCCGTTGACGATCCATGCAGAGATATTCTGCTCCGGATACATACTGTAAATCATAAAACGGTTGCCCGTATAGATAATGTCCAGACCTCTTAAATCCGTAATGATCACATTGCCGCGCACCTCCGTATGCGCGGCAACCATTTCCTTAAACTTCTCGGTCTGCTCATTATAAACTTCAATACGCTCCTTGACATCAGGCAGATCCAGAATCTCATCCGTGGTCATCGTGCGACACGCGTCGATCAGCTTCTCCATCAGCTGATAGTTGGAAATCGTAAAGTTACGGAAACGGCCGAGTCCTGTTCTGGGGTCCATCAGATACCCCACAAGAATCCAGCCCGTCGGATTCTGAATCTCATCAATCGTCAGATTACCGGAATCCACTTTATCAACTGCCACCATCATATCATCGAACTGCGGAAATCTCTCTCTGCCGCCATAGTACTCATAAATGATTCTCGCACAGGAAGGTGTAATACGGCTCTCGCCTTTATACTTACCCTCTAACTGCAGTCTCTCATGTTCACTGGAATGATGGTCGAACCAAAGACCACACCCCTCCACATAAGGTACATTGGCAAGACAGTCATCCTCTGTAATCTCGATCAGTCCATCCTGTAAGTCCTTTGGATGCGCGAATTTCCAATGATCAATAATCCCCGCTTCTTTCAACAGTGCCCCGCATGCAAGTCCATCAAAATCCGAACGTGTAACTAATCTCATAGCAATCCTCCATCTCAACCCGATTAGATTTTAAGACATATATGTATCCGATGCCTGACGAAAACTCCGCCGATGTGACCCGAGTCTAAAGGCAGAGTAAATCATACTAAGCTACATTATAGACAATCTTCCGGTTTTTTTCAATATGGTCAGAGAAAATGATTGCAAATCACCCTGAATGAGATACTTTCACGCCCGGTCATCATAAATATATACGATATCCGGCGCGGATGTGAATTGTAATGATAATTACCGCTTCAGTCTCCGCGCCCATCTTTTCACCGTAAAAGGAATAAAAGCGCAGCCCAGCAGCACCGGCACCGTGACGAGCAGATACGGTGACCAGACGATCTGCCCGAAGAGGTGGAACACATTGGTTCTGAAAATATCTGTCGGGCTCCCCACAAGCGGTATCAGATCAAACATTTTCTGTACCTGCATGGGCATATAGCCCGCCATTGCCATAGGGAGATACACGATTGCCAGTCCGCTGACCAGGGCAATAAAATTATTTTTTGCCACCGCAGATAGAAACATGACAAGCAGCGCCAGGCCTACCGCGCCAAGCAGCAGGTATGCGTACTCAAAGATCTCCGCCTGCAGCATGTTCACAGGCGCTACCGCGATCAGCTTAATGTACTGGATCGGCTGGTCCCAGCCCTCTGTTCCCAGATAAATAAGCTGTCCCGCTACAGCGCCCGCCGCAATCGAAAAGAAAAGTTCCAGCGTATAGGCAATGCCGCTTAAGATTTTCGCACAGGCAGCCTCTCTCCATCCGTTCTTCGTCGTCAGCATGAGCATTCCCGTACCGTTATGCCATTCCCCCGCAAAAACGGTAGATAATGCGATCACAAGAAAAACAGCCATGACCATGCCGAAATCACTCACCATATTACTGAGAAGCATTCTCCACCCTTCTACCCAGCAATACGCATATGGCTCATCCACCCTGTCATTCATCGCCAGCAAATATTCCTTTTCCTCCTCAGTATGACCGAAAATATCCAGAAATTCCTCCACCTTCTGCCGGCGTCTCTCATAAAATCCGTTCAGCCGATCCGGCTCCACATACCTGACCATCAGTGTGGGATAAGTCTGGGACGAATCTTCTAATTCCGGATACAGTGTGGAAATCCAGCTATTGATACTTCTCTGGTCCGCTCTCTGCGTCTCTGCGGCATACTGTTGCTCTCTCCGCGTGTCGCCTGCACCGTGGGCTGCCTCCGCCTCCCGAAGCATCCGTTGATAGTCCCTTACCATCTCCTGCAAGGTCTCATCCGTCAGTTTTCCTTCCCACTGCCCGGCATACTCCTGCATTTTTCTGATGTTTTCATAGCCGTCAAAAAGATTGCCGAATCCTGAATAATCCCCGCCGGAACTCCCGAAAGCAAACCATTGGTAATTCAGAAAGCTCCCGAATAATACAATATAAAGTACACACAGAAAAAAGCTCAGCCGGGCACTTTTCTTTTTCCATAGCTTTTTATGCTCCTGCAGAAATAATTCTTTAAACATAATTAGTCATGCTCCCCTTTCTGTCCATCATATTTTCCCATACTTGCAAGTATCAGTTCTCTTCCTTCACCGGAAAATAATACAAATACAGATCTTCAAGCCCCGCATGGCACACTGTCGCCTGCGGCGCCGGACTGACATCTGATACAATTCTGAGAACGACATGCCCGTCCTCATGGCGGAGATTGGAAATCGTCGCTTTCCTCTCCCACGCAGGAACCTCCCTGGGTTCTACAATAAGCTCCCACACTTTTCCACCCGCCTGCGCTATAAGCTCCGCCACACTTCCCTGCGCCGCAAAACTCCCTTTTTTCATTATATAAACGTAATCCGCTATGGCCTCGATATCCGAGACAATATGCGTGGAGAGCAGTACGATCCTGTCCCCCGCATAATCCGCCAGCAGATTCCGGAACCGCACCCGCTCCTTCGGGTCAAGCCCGGCAGTGGGCTCATCCAGAATCAGGACCTTCGGATGATTGAGCAGCGCCTGCGCAATACCGAGCCTCTGCTTCATACCGCCGGAAAAGGTCTTGATCTTCTTTCCGCCGACATGCTCTAACCCCGTCACCGCTAACAGTTCTTCACTGCGCGTCACCGCTTTCTTACGCGGAATACCTTTGAGCGCCGCCATATATCTTAAGAACTCCATGGCCGTGTAATCAGGATAATAGCCGAAATCCTGCGGCAGATAGCCCAGAATATTCCGGTATCCTGCTCCCATATCCGTCACATCGCGTCCGTCAAAAAGCACCTCCCCCGAAGTCGCCTTAAGAATCGAGCAGATCATGCGCATCAGAGTCGTCTTGCCCGCACCGTTCTCACCCAATAATCCGTATACGCCCGGCTTCAACGTGGCGCTGACGCAGTCTACGGCGATCTTGCTCCCATAGTGTTTCGTCAGGCTGTCAATTGATAATTCCATACATCTTCCCCTCCTTCCGCATTTGCACGATATAACAGATCTCCTTGATAAAAAAAGCCGCAAACACAACGAATCCCGCTATCCACAGACCTGTCGCCGACGTTTCATACAGCCATGGAAAGAACTGTGCCGAAGCGCACCATGCCGCACAGGAGAAAGCCGGCACCGCCATACCTGTTGTCATGTTCCCATGCCTGCATGTGCGGATTCGCTTAAGCATCGCCGCCATACACACCAGAAAAGGAACCGTGATATATAGAATCATCTGCACGATTCGCTCCGGCGTTCCCGATACCGAAATCACCAGACCAAGAATCACTGTCATGCACAGCATCTGCGCTGCCCCCGCCAATATCAGTTTAGCCAGTACGACCTGCGCCCCGGAAGCTCTGGTCGCCGCTTCCATCTCCGCCATCCTGCATGTCTGATTCCGGTACAAAACCGGCACAAACGCCAGACTAAACAGCGGCATAAAGGCAGGCAAAAACCGGGGAATACGCGCTATCGTGCCGATTCCAAGGCAGCTTACAAGGAGCGCCGCAAACTGCAGTCCGAAGATCGACATCCCTTCAAAATGAAAAATATCCGAAAGATACGCCCAGAAACTGGTCCGCTCTTCATCTTCAACGGGAGACCTGCGCACTTGTGCAATACATTCCTGTATGGTTTCCTGCATTTTCTCAGGGCGGACTTTTGCCGGCGTGTGCATGGTGTTGTATAAGTAACTTTCTATCGTTTCCGAGTTGATTGCGCGGAAACTGTTCGTACCGTTTCTCTGCCGGTCCGTGCTCTGTCTGATTTCACTTCTTTGTATCTCTGCGTTATGTCTGATCTCTGTCAACCTTTCCACCCCTTTCTCATAATCTCAAGTGCACACCTTACCCTGCTCTGGGCCGTTCTCAAGCTGCAGCCCGTAACTGCCGCGATTTCTTTAAAGCTCAGCTGCTGCGCAAATCTCAGGATAACCGCTTCCCTCTGCTCCCCGGACAACTTCTGCAGCAGCCGCTCCGTCTCGTCCCTGTCTTCCAGCTTAGAGAACGCCTCACATTCCTCCGGCAGTTCATCGCTCAGTCCGTACCATGTCATTTTCCTGCTCTCGTCAACACAGATATGATTTGCGATCGTATACAACCACGATTTGAATCTGTCCCTTTTTCCATATCGCGGAAGATTCTTAAAAACACGCAGAAAAGTCTCCTGCGTCAAATCTTCCGCCCGCGCATCGTCGACGCAGTGCCATCTGCAATATCGTAATATTGCGGCGTAGTAGCGGGTAACCAGTTCTTCCGCACTTTGTTCATCCCCGTCTCTGATCCGCTCGATCAGTTCGTCGTCTGTCATGGCTTCCTCTCCCTGTCATATTGAACGACTGCATGTTATTCTCATATGCGATTGCAGCGTATCTGCATCGCATTCTTACTGCCTTTCTGTTTATTATAACGTTTTACATATATGGAATGATCAAAAGAATTTATATTTGATTTTTTTAACATGTTTCTTTAAAATATTTGTGTAAATACACACTTTTTTAAAATAGAGGCGGCGCAATATGGAGATGAAAAGATATTTATACTTAAACGCAATAACGAATTATTCTTGTAATTAATTGTCATATTATTTACATAGAGGGAAAAAGATGATTAAGTATACCATATCAAAAACGAGTATATCAGGTATTATAATTTTAGGTTTTGGCCTTTTATTTACCATCCAGGGAATCGTAATCAGATATCATCTGGCCAATGTTAAAGAATCGTATGAAACGGCAGAATTAAAGAATGGACGTTATATTGAATGCGATCTGCCACAACAGCACTTCATTGGTTTATATTATAGCGAAAAGAACGGCGTCCAAAAATACAGCCCATATTGTATTGAAGATATATTTTCTTCTGAGCAAACTTATATTGTTGCAATAAATCAGCAGAAGAATTATTACGTCCCATTGATAATTTCTCGTGAATATCAAAAAGGCATTAGCCAAATTTTCAATAGTGATGACGTCTATCATATATTTGGTAAAATTGAAAAATCCGATACCAGTTTGCAATATGATATAATTGCTAAATCTGTAGGCAGCAATAACAAATCCGAACTAAATCAAATGGTTTCTACCAAGTATCAGATTAAAGCTACTGATTTAAAAAATGAGAAAAAGAAGTTATATGAGGGGTTTGCACTCTTATTATCCGGATTACTTATTCTAATTCCGACCATGAATCAAAAACGCCCCGGTTCTGTACAATAAAGTCCGAACCGGAGCGTCATAATATACAGTTATCCCTGTTCCATCCTTATCCCCGTCCAAGCAGTTTCTTCTTAAACGCCCTGATCCTGGACATATGCCGGCTCGTATACAGGACAGAAAGCAGCAGGATTCCGAAGTCCAGCCCCAGGCAGAAAGACGCGATATCCTCGGTGACACCGCTGTCCGCCAGCCCCATGACATCCAGAACCATAAAGGCGATAAAGCCTACCACCCCAAGCCAGCACATGATATGCATTTTTCTCATAATCCTGAGCTTCTCGTCATTGCTGTAATCTGCTACCTTTAATACAGTATCTTCCAATTCCTTATTCATTCTCTCACTTTTCCTTTCTCCGTCCAGCAGTTCCCTTAAATCTACCTCATAGAAATCCGCCATCTCGATAAGAACATCCAGATCCGGCATGTTGCTGCCTGTCTCCCATCGTGAAACCGTTCTGCCGGAAACACCGAAATGTTCTGCCAGCTGTTCCTGTGTAAGTCCTTTTTCACCTCGAAGCTCCTTAAAAAAGCCTCCCGTTTTTTTCAGGTCCATTCCTTGTTCCTCCTTCACTGACAGGATAGCTTACATCCGGCGCTGCTGACACGACATAAAGTGAGAAAAAGTCACGTTCCCGCAACCGGACATGATATGTCTAATACCACAAACCCTTTTTTCATCCTGCGGCATCGACCGCCGTCCGTCTGCCCCGCCTCCGGCTCCTCCACGCCTTTCTGCAGAAGAATGCTGCCTCTCGCCAGATACGCTTCCACATTTACCGGCTCGTCTCCCATATGGATCAGCACCCGTGTCCGGCGGCTGCCCGTCCGCTCAAACACCAGCAGATTCTCTTTCCGGTCCGCCCGCAGGATTCTGCAGTCGTCATAAGGCGCGATCTGCTCCTTACGGATTCCAATCACCTTCCGCACATATTCCGCCTCTTCCTCACAGGGCTGCTGCCACGGCATACCGCTGCGGTACTCCTCCTCGCGAATACCTGCGATTCTCTTTTCATCGCCGTAGAAGACACTTGGCACACCCGGTGCCATACACAGGTACAGAAACGCCGCCTGCCAGTGGTCATAATCCTCCCCGCATAAGCTGTAGAAACGCGATACGTCATGGCTGTCCAGCAGATTCAGCTGACCGCAGCTGACCTGCGCCGGATAGCGCAGATACATATCCGTCATACTCCACCCGAAATCCTCAGCCGAAGTCCTTTGCAGCGCAAAGAAATCCCGGCAGTGTTTTCTGAAATCATAATTCATGACAGAGTCAAACATATCGCCTTGCAGCCAGACTTCCGCGTTCTCCCAGACTTCCCCGATCAAAACCGCCTCCGGACCGGCCGCGCGCACAGCATTCCTGAACTTGCGCCAGAATCCCTTATCCACTTCGTTTGCCACATCCAGCCGCCAGCCGTCCACATGGAACTTCTCGATCCAATATCGTCCCACTCCTGCAAAATAATCCTGTACCTCGGGATTTGACGTGTTCAGCTTCGGCATCTTCCGCTCATAGGCGAAGCAGGCATAACCCGGCGTTTCCGTCTCCGTATCCGGGCGTGTCACGGGGTAGGCAAGTTCATAGAACCAGTCCTTATACGCTGACGCCTCCCCTTTTTGTACCACATCCTCAAACTGCGGGAAAAACCAGCTGCAATGATTGAACACACCGTCGATGATGATGTGCATGCCACGCCTGTGCGCCGCCTCCGTCAGTTCCAGAAAATCTTCGTCCGTTCCCATACAGGGATCCACATGATAATAGTCCACAATATCATACTTGTGATATTCTCCTGCCCGGAAAACGGGATTCAGATACAGACAGTTAAATCCCAGATTGCATATATAATCCAGATTCTCCGTAATGCCGCGAATCGTGCCGCCCAGCCGGCTGCGGCTCGCCACACCGTCCCCGTCCGTCATTGTTCTGCCCGTTCCCGCAAGGCTTCTCCTGCCATCCGCAAAGCTGTCCGGAAAAATATTATAAACCACCGCATGCATAAACCAGTCCGGCAGCTTTACCACTTCCGACCGCAGGATGTACGGGTACTGATAATACTCACTCCGTCCCTCTATTACGAAACCGTCTTCCAGAATCAGATCCGGCAGTTCCTCATGAAAGGAATCCGCATAATACCAGATCTTCTCGTCTCCCTTTTCCAATTGAAAATAATAGCATATCCGCCGCGGACAGTCCAGTAACGCAGCCTCGTAGAAATCAAACAGCTCATCCTCATACCGCTTTTCCATCACAGTGGACATAAACCGGACGGGTGAAAAAACGCACGCCCTGTCCCCGTAAAAAAGTGTACAACGATCCAGGTCCCCCTTACCCGCCCGCAGCCGGACCACAAAATGATCCTCCGACCGCGCAAAGGCAAACCGGGACATGGGTATATGTAAAACCGCACTCTTATCCATTTTTTACTCCTAACCTTTCACACCGCCTGCAGTCAATCCTGATACCATATACTTCTGGAAACAGAAAAAGATAATCAGGATCGGCACCGACACCAGAATCGCCGCCGCGGAAAAAAGCGGCCAGCTCCTGCTGTAATCGTTAGCCTGCAGCTGATACAGCCCGCCGGCCAGCGTATAACTTTCTTCTTTTAACATAAAAGTCGTGGCAAACAAATATTCATTCCAGACAAAGATTAATACCATCACCGCAGTGACAATAATCGCCGGGCGCGCCAGCGGCAGAATAATCCTCACGATCAGCTGCAGATTGCCTGCCCCGTCGATTCTGGACGCCTCCTCGATCTCGATGGGAATAGAATCAAAATAGCCTTTCATATTCCAGATACTGAAAATACACATGCTTCCCGCGTAGACGAAAATCAGTCCCGCATGGGAATCCAGCAGGTTCATCAACCGGAACAACCGGAAAATCGCAAACATTGACAAAATCTGCGGAAATGCATTCAACAGCAGAAGCATCTGCATGGATGCCTGCTTCCCCGCAAACCGGAACCTCGAAAATGCATAGGCCGAGAGCACACTCGTACCCATTGCGACCACCATCGTTCCAACGCTCAGCACCACCGAATTCATCAGCCATCTCAGGAAAGGCTCTTCCACAATAATTCTCCGGTAATGATCCAGCGTAAACTTCTCCGGCAGGATAGACAGCCCCGTCTTCAGCGCGCCTCCGCCGCCGCTGACAGACAGCAGAAGCACATACAGAATCGGCACCAGAGCCAGAAAACAAATACAGATATAAAACAGGTTCAGGCATACCAGCCTTACTCTTCTTTTCAAGGACCATGCCCCCGGTTTATTTTTCATTCTAAACCCCCTTCCGATTTCACCGCCCGGTTTGTCCATATTGAAAAAATAATAATTAAGACAAAAATGACAACCGAGACTGCAGAAGACAAGCCGTAATTATTAGAGACAAACGCATTCTGGTGCGCATACGTGATAATCGTCTGCATGGTCGAGCCTGAAACAGACCCCTTCTGCATGGTCAAAAGATACACAATATCAAACTGTTTAAAAGTGGTAAACGTAGTCATGATCACCACCGGCGCCATCACCCGGCGCAGAGACGGAATCGTAATATACACATTCCGCTGCCATGCGCCGGCACCGTCTAAAACAGCGCTCTCATACATACTTCTGTCGATACTCTGCAGTGCCCCGTCAAACATGACGATCATATACGGCAGCGACATCCACAGGTTTAAAACCATGCAGGACAGGAATGCCGGTATATTTCTGGACAAAAAATCCACCTTCTCAAAACCAAGCGCCACCAGAACTTTATTCAGCAGCCCGAACTCCGTATTGTACATCCCCACACGCCACGCCAGAATCGACACATATGCCGGCATCGCCCACGGAAAGATAATGAGCGTCTTATAGAGCCTTCTGGCGCGCAGTCCCTCCGCATTCAGCCCGACAGCAAGAATATAGGCGATCCCCACATCCAGAACCATGTTAACAACCGTCCATACGACCGTATTCCACAGCGCCGTCAGAAAACCAGAATCAATTTTACCCAGAGCCCGCACATAGTTATCCGCCCCGACCAGTGTATAATCCTGCCAGTGATACAGATTCATATTCGTCAAAGAAATATACCCGGTATACAAAATGGGAAACAGAACGATGACCCCGATTAATATAAATGCCGGCAGGTGATACAGCCATGGTGTAAATTTTTTCTTAGAATGATTCATTTTCTCCCCCGTTCCTTCGTTGGACTGCTGCCGCCAGGAAGTTTTTTCAACCTAATCTGTTACTGCATATCCGCGATGGCCTGCAATGCTTCCTCCTGATACCGGTCTGCCGCCGCGTCCACGTCCTCACCGGATTTGTTGACTGCTGCCAGCAGCGCTTCCGCCGGCCCCCACATTACGCCCATTTCCGGAATATTGGACATCGGCACTGCCTTCTGTGCACTCTTCTCCATTGCCAGAATCATCTCGTTCGCCGCAACGTCTGCATCCTCATATGCCTTACTGTTCGCAGGCGCACAGTTGAACTCTTTCGCCAGCGTAATACCAGCCTCAGGTTCAGCCAGTACTTCCAGCACTTTCGTGACCGCATCCTTCTTACTTTCCGCCGCATACTTCAACACACCCAGACACTGCACGCCGGAATAGGGCGTCATCACATCTCCGTTAGGCAGTGTAAAATCGCAGAGTGACTTGATTCCCAGATCAATGCCTGCCTCCTTGATTCCTGACACAAGCCACGGCCCGCCGATGATTGCCGCCGCATGACCCTCATTGAACAACGCCGTTACCGTATTATAATCGCCGTCCGCCTGCAGAGCCGCAAACTTTTTATTATAGCTGATGGCATCCTTCGTCGCCTGTATGTTCAGACCGGGATTGGCATCCTGATCAATAATATACCCGCCGAATCCGTTGATAAAAGGCGCCACATTATAAGAATTGGAATGCTGGTTCACCAATGCATAAGTTCCCGCGTTCACATCGGTGTTTGCCACCATATATTCATAAAGTTCTTCCGTCGTGGCCGGCACATCACCCTGCCACAACGCCTTGTTATACATAAACAGAAGTGTCTCATAGTAGACCGGCATCAGATACTGCTCTCCTTTATAGCTCGCCGCCTCTATCGTCATCGATAATAAATCCGCTTCCTTTTCCGCGCTGATCAGATTGCCCACCGGTTCCAGTATCCCCATCTCCGCAAAACCGCCCAGAGAATCATGTGCAAACAGATACATATCCGGGCCGTTCGCCGCATCCGTCCCGTACAGTCTGATCTGTCCGGTAACATCGCTCTTTTTCTCAAAACGCAGGGTAATATTCTCGCCTGCAAGCTTCTCATTCACAACATCGGCAAGGGCATTCATCATCACCTCATCGTTGTCATGCCATGCCGTAACCGTGACCGCCTCGCCGGAAGGCTGTGCCGTGTTATCCTGCCCTTCCCCGTCCGCCGTGGCTGCATTTTCATTTCCAGCAGTATTTTCATCTGTCTGTCCATCAACAGCACTGTCTGCCGCCTGTGAACTATCGCCGTTTGCACTACTCTGCCCGCAGCCTGTCAGCATACCGGCTGTTATAATACCTGCCAGCAGCAGGCTTAATCCTGATCTGATATTCTTTCTCATAGTTTCCTCCTTTTCTGCGCTTTCTTGTGCGCACTCCTGATTCCTTTACCAATGTACAGATTCATCCCGGATCATCGAAACACAAATCCTTCTTGCTTCCCTTTTTATGAAATCGGTTTCCTTATTCTGGAAAACCACAACAACACCGCGCGTCATATTGTTATGCTACTTTTATACCATTTCTCAACAAATCATTCTATGTCATTTCCACCTTTTTTATTGACTTTGTTAGGAAACCGCTATACTATAAAGTTGAATTTAGGAATTTTGACAAGAAATTTTAAAAGAAAGAAGCCTGTTACATTTGAACGACTGTCCCGTAAAAATATCTGATTGATACAAGGAGGATCCCACTATGGCTGCCACCATCAGCGACGTAGCAAAAGAAGCCGGCGTTTCCACATCCACCGTCTCAAAAGTGTTAAACAACTGGAGCTCTATTTCACCCGAAACCTGCACCCGTGTTCATGCCGCAATCGAGAAGCTGCACTATACGCCGAATGCAAGGGCGGTCAGCTTTGCCAGGGGCGCCACCAGGAATATTATATTCCTGTCTAATCTGCAGAAAGAAGAAGCATACCACAATCCGCATATGTTCGATATCCTCTGCGGTGTACAAAAAGAACTGTCCTCCCGGGGATATACGCTTATGGTGGCGGATATCCCCGCGGACAGTTCTCCTGAAACATTTGTGTTGAATCTGATCACAAGCCGCATGGCGGACGGCATCCTGATCCACGGTTCCTGCAATATCCCGACATTGTCCAGATTTCTGCCGGACACGCAGTTCCCTCATATCTATATCGGCAATCCGGGCAAGCGCAGCCGCCTCTGCTGGATCGATACCAACCACGGACTGGCCGGAGAATTTGCCGCAAAACATATGCTGGAATGCCGGTACGAGAAAATTGCTTTTCTCGCCGACAGCCGCACGGCACACATATCCACACAGCGGTTAAACGGTTTCCTCGGTGTGATGTACGACTACGGCTACAGAATCCCCGACGAGTACATCCGCCATACCGATGACTCCAGAGAGGACGCATACCGGCAGGTACAGGAACTCCTCGCCCTGTCCGATCCGCCGCGCGCAATTATATGCGAAAATAATTCCCTTGCACTTACCCTGTCTAAAATATTACAGGAACGCCGCCTGCGGATACCTGAAGACCTGGCTTTCCTCACTTTTGACAGTTACCCTTACTCAGCTCTGATCGAGCCGACACCCACAATTGTAGATATCGACGTCTACGATCTGGGCGTGCAGGCCGCAGTCATGCTGCTCAGAAAACTGGAAAACCCGGCACTCTTAGTCCAGACATATACGACTCTGCCTGTGCTGCGTCAGGGATGTACGACCGTACTGCCATGACCGGCCTTTGCAGAACATTTGCGGACAAAATATTACTTCATCCCATACAGCACAAACGTGACCGTGCCGTCCTCGTTCAGCGTAAATACCTCAAGCTTCAAACTATGCAGCCCCTCATCATCGTAGCTCCAGGACCCCAGAACCGTGCCGGGCTTACCGTCGGGGAACAGGGTTTTCATTTCCACCGTCGCGCTGCCTCCTGCGCCATTTTCCAGTTCATAAGCATATCTCAAATACGTATGCGCTGCATCTCCTGAATCTTCAACCGTGCATTTCTGCCTTGTAGACTCGATCGGCTCCGCATATTCATCGATATTCTCCGGCGTCAGTTTTTCCACAAACTCTTCTACTCCCAGATCTGCCTCATCTTTTTCCACCGG
Source organism: uncultured Lachnospiraceae bacterium (assembly GCA_937920345.1). Classification (GTDB taxonomy): domain Bacteria; phylum Bacillota; class Clostridia; order Lachnospirales; family Lachnospiraceae; genus UBA3282. Next base: position 8,795 of record CALGVA010000043.1, on the reverse strand, counting down.
TTCGGAAGGTGTGTTCCAGGACTCCTGCAGCTCCCTCAGATACGCTTCCGCCGCCGCCGGATCCGCCTTCGTCTTGTCAACAGGCAGCTTAAACAAAGCATTTACACCTGCATAGTTCTCATTGCGGCTCATCTCACCGCTGTTTTCATCATACACATATGCTTCCGAATCATAGAACGTACCCGAACTTACCCCTATATAGATTCCCCGGTCCGCAAACATCTCGATATTATCCATTTCCAGCAGCCGGTACATAATTCCACCTCTGACCAGCTCACTATATCCCCCGCCCATACTCATAATACTGTATCTGTTCGGATCGAGTCCGCCAATGTAATGAGACACATAAAGCGGCTCCTTCCCGTAGTCGTCGGAGCTTGTATCAGGCATCGGTGTGCCGTCCGCGCGCTCGATGGCCACGACAGTATATATTTTATTGTCATCCACCGCCGCCTCTGCTTCCTTCCCGGTTCCCTCTGACGGTATGAAATCACTGATATTTTTACCCGCCACGCTTCCCAGCAGCGTGAGCCGGTAACCACCGCTCTCCTGGGTCTCATTTCCCGGAATTGCGTCGTCGCTCAAGAAAGCCCGCTGCAAAGTATCATCATCCGCTTCTTTCGCCACTTCCGCGGGCGTCAGATACTTATATACAGCCAAAGCCGTGCCGGAACACAACACCAGTATACACACTGCCGCAATTGCTGCGGCCGGAATCCGCCTCTGATATTTTTTCTTTTTACCATTCATAATCTGCCTCTCCTTTACCTGCAGAAGAATCCGGTCATTTAATTCTACACGCGGTTCATTCATCGGAGTCAGCGCTGTATATAGTAATTGATCCATATCTTTTTTCATCGTAAATCCTCCAATCTCTCCCGCAGAATCTTCTTCGCCCTGTGTATCCTGGTCTTTACCGTGCCCTCCGGCATATGCATAAATGCAGCGATCTCAGCCATTGACAGTTCCTCCATGTAGCAGAGTAAGACCGGTATTCTGTACTTATCCGGTAACTGTAAGACCGCCTCCCTGACGATTCTGCGTTCCTCCTCCGCTACCGCCAGTGTCTCAGCCTCCACCCCTTCACTGTCAATCCTGTCCACGACCTCGTCCACAGATACACGGCTGCCCGTAATTCTCTGACGAAGTGTCACCTTCCGTCTTTGATTCCGGTACAGATTCAGCGCCACACCCATCATAAAACTCTTCGGATTTGATCTGATTACCAGCTTCTCACCCAGCTCATACATTTTCAGAAAAGTTTCCTGATACAGATCATCCGCCTCCTGCCGGCAGCGCGTCAAATAACAACAGAACGAATAAAGTTCCTTCCCGTATGTATAAATATATTTTTCCAGTTCTTCCTGTTTCATCATTACCTCCGGTATTTCCGCAAGCCCTCATGATGACTGCGGAATATGGATATCCATGACACTGCCTTGATTCATGGTGTCCAAACCATCGCCATAGGCTTACTGTATCCTCAGACAGTGCAGCTTCCGGAATTAACTTCCTTCACTTATATAGGGTAACAGAATCTTGTATGGTTTCATAAAAATAATTCATCACCAAAAGACATCAAAAAAGTGCCAACAGGTGCAGGCAAATTCCTGCATACCATTGACACTGTTATTGCCTTCTCATATAGGAATCGAAAAGCAGCACACTAACCTTACTTCGCCAGCCCCATCACATCATCCACCGGAAGCGCCAGCACCACGCCGTGAGCGTCTGTTCCCAGTCCGCATACACTCGTGATCGCCGCCATCGTCTCATTCTTCTTTTCTCTGGGAACAACGATCATGACAAAATCCTGCTCCTCCTGCATGGAAATGCCGAAGTGATGACTTACCTGCTCAGAACTGCGCCGGCGTCCCTTGATCACTGTGCCTCCCTTGGCTCCCGCATTTCTGGCGGCATCCACTACATCATCGCTGTAACCGCTGGCCACGGATACCCATACCAGCGAGTACTCTGACTTCTCTTTCATCTCTTCCTCATCTCCTTTCAGCGCTTCTTTAACCTCATCCCGCGCCGCATCATTCAGTATCTGTAAAACATGACTCTGACATCCGCTTACCGGAACCGTGATCGCGATACCGCCGCCCCTGTGCCGGAACGAAAGCTGTCTGTTCATCGTCTCAAACAACGGCTGCACAAGCGATTTCGGCACAAGCGCACCCGTCAGAAGTCTCGTCGTGCCGCGCAGTCCGAAGATATCCATCATCTCCGAAGGCGCCGTTCCCTTTCCCCGGAACTGAAAGCACAGCGGAGCGTTCATGGAATCCAGAACTTCCTCTAATTTCTTCTGATCTTCTTCCCGCGTAATCGCAATAACCAGCCGCGGAATCATCTGCAGATTTCTTTGCTCTGACATATTCACGCTTCCTCCAAATCAACTACTGTATCTTTCATGCTTCCATCCATACTTTCCGGGTCAGTATCCGCCGCAGCCATTACCACCCGATCGTCATATTCCTTTATTATACCGGTATCGACCGCATTTAAATCTGTATCTTCCTCTCCCTCGAAATCCACAATGCTATCCTCAAAGTCCACGATCGTATCCTCAAAATCAACCACCACATCCCCCGCAAGCTCCGCTGCCGGCTGGTAAACAGTCTTCGTCCTGCGCGCATAGACAAACCCCATGACCTGTATCGCAATCAGCGGCGCCAAAGCCACCAGCGCCACCACGCCAAATGCATCGGTAACCACGTTACCGCCCACAGCTGTACACGCACCCATTGCAAGCGGCAGCAGAAATGTGGAAGTCATCGGTCCACTGGCAACGCCGCCGGAGTCGAACGCGATACCCACGAAGACAGGCGGTACAAACCTGCTCAAAATCAGCGCCAGCACATAACCCGGAATCACAATCCAATAAATGCTGATCCCGGTCAAGACTCTTGTCATGGACAGGGCCACCGCACACGCCACACCCAGGGACATGGAAGCATTCATCATCTTGTAAGATACCATACCGCCGGTGATCTCTTCAACCTGTTCGTTGAGCACCCGCACTGCCGGCTCCGCCTTTACAATATAATATCCTATCACAATCCCTACGGGAACTAAAGCCCATTTAAATACACTGCCCGCCAGACCTTCACCCAGCAGGCTTCCTACCGGAGCAAACCCGATATTGACACCGGTAAGAAACATGATCAGCCCTATTACAGTATATCCAAATCCCACAGCCATTCTCTGTACCTGACGTTTCCGGTAACTGCGTGCAAAAAACTGAAAAATAAGAAACACACACACCACCGGCAGAATGCTTCGCAGCACTTCCATCGCATAATCAGGCACCGACTTCCCAAACTCCTTCACCACATCCTGCGTCGTCACAAGTTCCGGTATCTGCACCGGCGTGTAGACAGCCTCTGTGGGATGATAGAAAATGCCAAGAAGCATTACCATAAGGATCGGTCCCACGCTGCACAGCGCGATCAGACCGAAACTGTCATTCCCGCCCTCCTTATCACTTCGCGCAGCAGATAATCCGACACCCAGCGCCATAATAAAAGGAACGGTCATCGGGCCTGTGGTAACGCCGCCCGCGTCAAAGGCAACCGCAATAAACTCCGAAGGTGAAAAAAAGGAAAGAATAAACATGAATATGTACAATCCAGCCAAAAGCAAAGATAATCTGACTTTAAACAAGATACGCAGCAGCGCGATCACAGTAAAAATACCTACTCCCGCCGCCACCGTCCAGATCAACACCATATTGGGAATGGCCGCCACCTGGTTTGCCAGCACCTGCAGATCCGGCTCCGAGATCGTAATGATCGCCCCCATCAGAAAACAGACCAGCGCCATCGTCCACACGCTCTTAAATTTCACCAGCTTACCGCCCACGCCCTGGCCAAGCGGCGTCATAGCCATCTCCGCACCAAGCTGGAAAAAGCCCATCCCCACGATCAGCAGAACCGCACCTGTCAGAAACAGCACCAGCGTACTGATCTCCATGGGAACCAACGTGATACTTAACACCAGCACAATCATTGTGATGGGCAGAACACTGGAAAGGGATTCCCTGATTTTTTCTTTCAGTTTTTCATTCATATAGTCTCAGTTTCCCCCTTCTGTCAAAACACAAAGCTTCTCAGCCCATAAAATATATGCCGGGTGCTCCCAAGTATTACTTACATCTATCTTACAGGAAACAACTCTTCTTGAAAACCCGCACGACGTAAAGAATTTGTTAAGACTCATTCCCTTGTTAAGACTCATTCCCGCATATAATAAAGGACAGGGAAAAGTCACCTCTTCTCTGTCCCTCCCGCCTGTGGGTATTTACCTTCATCTTCTGATACCGGTCATATAAGAAGTCCGGATCCGGTTATTCGTCTTCACCGATATCCTGCGATGCCGCGATCGCAGATACAACGGAAGATACAACCGCAATCACTACCGGAATAATCACAACCACCAAACCCCCTGCCAATAATAAAAACATACTCTACCTCCTGTGTACTCACACTTGCCATCATGTATTTATCACAGCGCATTGCTCACTGCTATTTATTTTACACGCAAAAGCTCCGCATTGCAACCGCTTTTATCAATACTTTCATAACCGTCAGTTCTCGTCTTCCCTGTCACGCCGCGCTGCGCCCGGAACCAGAGCGTATCCTCTATTCAATCGACTTTAGTGACTCCGCCATATTGATTTTTTCCAGCTTAAAGAACATGATCCCGTTCACGAACATCGCAAAGGCAAATGTAAGCAGGAAGCTCAGGCAGTAACTGAGCGGCGTGATTGAATTTTTAAAGGAAATCATTTCGATATTAATATTGTACATAATAAACCAGTGAAGCAGTTTGCCAAGCAGCATCCCGACCGCCGCACCAAACCCTGTCAAAATAAGGTTCTCCCGGAAAACATAATCCGCCGTCTCTTTCGGGTAGAAGCCAAGTACCTTGATTGTCGCAATCTCCCGCAAGCGCTCGGTAATATTTATGTTCGTCAGATTATAGAGCACAATAAAAGCAAGCCCGCCCGCACACAGAATAATCAACGCGACAATATAATCCATACTCTGCATCATGGTCGATATCCTGTCCCTCATATCCTTCACAACCGAAGCCGACAGAACATTATTGCCATCCGATACCCGCGCGGCGGCAGCATGTAAGTCCGTACCTTCTGCAGCAATGGCATACGCGCTCCTGTACTCCGGTTCTGCACCGGTCTGATCCTGGTATGTCTCCTTGTTAAGGTATATATAATTATACACAAAATTTTCACACAGCGCTGCGATCTTCACCCGCATGCAATTCATGTCATTATCCCGAAGAACCACCTCATCTCCAACCTTGATTCCCATGTTTTTGGCAGCCTTGGCCGTTATGACAGCCTCTCCCTTAGCAGGATACGGTATTGGCTCACCCTGTTCGGTATGCAGACTGATGAACTCCGTTATTTCCTCTTCATTCTCCGGAATCACCATATACAGCGTCTTGGTTTTCCCTCCGAAGTCCATATCGGCGCTCTCTTCATAGCGATATGCCATTTTCACAAAAATATCTGCCGTCTGCTCCGTAAATATATCCATCCCTTCCCGTGTCATCGGCTCATCATACGTAATCCCGATATCATAAATCTGGATCTCTCCGTACTGGTAATCCGCAATATTAGACACAGAATCCCTGATGCCAAATCCGGCCACAAGAAGCGCTGCACATCCGCTGATTCCGAGTATCATCATGAAAAATCTTTTCTTATATCTCACAAGATTCCTGATGGAAACTTTATGCAGGAATTTCAGTCTTTTCCAGATAAAAGTAACTTTCTCCAGAAAGATCCGCTTCCCGTTCTTCGGGGCTTTCGGGCGGATCAGATTCGCCGGCACACTGTAAAGCTCATAACGGCAGGAGAAGAACGCCGCCCCCACAGAACATAGAACCGCCGCCAGAACCGAAAAGAATGCCAGCCAGCCATTGAATAGATACGTGATATCTCCCAGATCATACATGATCCTGTATCCTTCCCATATCGTCTTCGGAAACAGCCATGTGCCGCCGGCAAATCCTGTCACCGCACCGATGACTGCCGCGCTCCCAGCATAAAACATATATTTCCCCATGATGGCGGCATTACCGTACCCGAGCGCCTTCAATACACCGATCTGCGTCCGCTGCTCCTCCACCATCCGGTTCATGGTCGTCATACAGATCAGCGCAGCCACCAGAAAGAAAAATGCCGGAAATATATTGGCAACAGCCGCTACAATACTGGAGTCATTGTCATAGCACGCATATCCGATATTCGTTTCTCTCGTCAGGACATATTGATCCGGCTCTTCAATGTCCGCAAGTTCTGCGCGCGCATCGTCAATTTTCTCCTGCGCTTCCGCGATCTCTTCTTCAAGCTCCGCTTTGGCGTCTTCGTATTCCGCCTTACCTTCTTCCAGATCAGTCTTCGCCTGTTCCAGTTCTTCCTCACCTTCAAGCAGTTCCGACTCCTTCGCTGTCAGCTCCGCCTCCGCAGCCGCGATCTGCTCCCTGCCTGCCTGAATCCGCGCTCTGCCCTCCGCAGCCTGCTGTGCTCCGTCCATCTGCGCCTGCATTTCGCCTGCCGCAGCCCAGGCCCCGCCCGGCGCCAACTGCGCCCCGGCGTCGTACTGCCCTGCAGCCATCATCGACTCCATGGCGTTAAGCTGCGCCTCCTGCTCATCCAGCGCCGCTTTCTGTTTCCTCAGCGTATCCCGCGCCGCTGCAATCTGGTCCTTACCGTCGGCAATCTCCTGCTCATGATCCTCAATCTCGGCTTCTCCATCCAGAATTTCCTGCCATGCCTTATCCAGTTCTTCTTTCGCCTCCGCACTTTTATCATCCAGCTCCGTCTGCGCATCGTCAATTTTCTCCTGCGCTTCGGCAATCAGCCCCTGGTATCTCTCATCTACAACCTCCTCTGTCCTCTGCTCGATCCCATCCTGCACAGAATCAATATAATCCTCGTATTCATCTGTATAGATGTCGAATTTATCCTGCAGCGTAAGAAATACTTCCGTCAGATATTCGCTGTCAAAAGACTCCTTCGGCACATAGACAAATGCCTCAACTCTACCCTCACCGATCGACGTCGTGCCGCGCTCAAAATTAATATAATACGGAGACCGCACCATACCGACCACCGTATAAGTCCGGTTGCGGAACATCTCCAATGTATCTTCATCATTGCTGTCCGTCACCGTGAACGCAGAGCCAATCAGTTTCTGCGTATATTTTGTGGAATCCAAAAGACACTCGTTCTCCGCCTGCGGCATACGGCCGGCCGTCAGTTCCACCTGATTGATCTTCTCCGGCAAAGCATGTACTTTAAAAACCGCCTCATTTTCTCCGCCGATCGCGCACAGCACATCCAGAGAAATCGTCCCCTCTATATCCGCCACTTCATCCATATGTGACAACTTTTCCACATCATCATCGGTAAAGCCGATTGTTGACAGCAGGCGAAAGTCAAAAAAATTCTGCTCCTGCAAATAAGTATTTGCCGTGACGATCATTGCCGGTTTCGTAATCTTTAATCCTGCATACAATCCGACCCCCAGCATGACAATTGCCAAAATTGCAAGATATCTTCCAAAGCTTGCTTTTATTTCCCTGACTGTCGTCTTAACCATTCCACTGCTCATCTGTCCGACTCCCCACATGCTGACACGATTCATGCAATGCCATCCAGTGCCACTGTCACCTTACCCGCACGTCAGCACTTCCTTACCTGCCGCTACCACTCGATCTCTTCCACCGGTACGATATGCTCATTCATCTCCATTTTGTGAATCGTACCGCTTTTCACCGTAATAACCCTGTCCGCCATCGCGGTAAGCGCCTGATTGTGTGTGATAACCACCACTGTCATGCCCGATTGCCGGCATGTATCCTGCAGAAGTTTCAACACCGCTTTGCCTGTATTATAATCCAGCGCGCCGGTCGGCTCATCACAGAGTAACAGCTTCGGGTTCTTCGCCAGCGCTCTTGCAATCGCAACTCTCTGCTGTTCGCCGCCGGAAAGCTGTGCCGGAAAGTTGCCCGCACGCTCTTTTAGTCCCACCATCTCCAGAACTGTCATCGCATCCATCGGGTCCTTACAGATCTGTGCCGCCAGCTCTACATTTTCCAGTGCTGTCAGATTCTGCACCAGATTGTAAAACTGAAACACAAAACCAATATCATATCTTCTATATGTCGTCAGTTTCTTCTTGTTATATGCAGAGACCTCGGCGCCGTCGAGCATGACCTGCCCGGAAGTAAGCCTGTCCATTCCGCCCAGAATATTCAAGATCGTCGTCTTGCCCGCGCCTGACGCACCCACGACGACACAGAACTCGCCCTGATTGATCGTAAAATTGACATCCCTGAGCGCTTCAATATCCACCTCGCCCATATGATACGTTTTGCTTACATTTTTAAATTCTACGAATGCGCCCATTTTATTACCCAGCCCTTTCCCGCTCTCCATATAAATTTTACACACTTCAATACCTGTGCTGCAAACGCAAAAATTCTTTCTTAGCATTTTATCATATGAAGCACATAGCTGAAATATAAAAATGATAAAATTTTATTTATAATCTATACAGACAGCAAAAGAGGATTTCTCATCAGAGAAATCCCCTTCCGCTTAATCACATATATTCTCTGTCCCGTATGATTAGAACAGATTGGAGAAGAAAGTAGCCGTTATCAATACCTGTCTTATAGTCTACTCTTTTCGTCAATTAAGCCTCCACTTCCGTGGTCTCCCGGTTACTCTGCCGGTTTCTGCTCCGGTTTCTGCTCGA
>CALGVA010000042.1 GCA_937920345.1 uncultured Lachnospiraceae bacterium | reverse complement strand
CTTGCAAAAGGTGAAACTCGTTTACAAAACGGGAACCTCGGTTTGCAATCGACCACAGGCGGTTCCTGCATCGTTTTCAGATCACAATTAATAACAGAAAAACGCCCGCTCGTTTCAACTGCCCTTCAGTAACAGACACCTGCTGCCGAAATATAGAGTAAATCAGCGGTTCATATTTACAAATTGAACAAGACCGGAAAACATCTGGAGGATAAAGATATGCCGATTCATGAGATGAAACAGTTACTGGATACCATGGAAAATTCCGTGAAGCTGCGCAGTCAGGCAAGAGCGGAGCGAAGGGCCCTGGAAGCCGAGCGCGAAAAGCACGCTTTTCAGGAGAAATTATTGATTGCTGCCGCCAGCAAAACAGAACTCGACGGCATGTCATCCAGCTTGAAAGGCAAGCAGGATGCCGTCCTGCGGGACCAGCTTATGGGATTGATGATGGCAGGCTTCTAGAAACGCCCCGACATGCAACGGGAAAACGCATGGTGTACCACCGGATAAGCGGTTACGCCATGCGTTTTATATTAACGAATCCATTCTGTCTTCCACTGTCTGCGGACTTGCAAAACGAAGACCGTTTTTTACTGATACAGATCTACCAGATGTTCTACCGCCATCTGCCGTTTCTCGCTCTGCACCAGATACGGAGCCCCGTAACGCTCCTTAATGCTGTCTACATACTCTTCGCCGCTTTCCTCCGCCATCTCCGCAAACCGCGTCTCCGCGTCAAACACAAGACCGGCATCCTCGAAAATCGCCTGGTAAACCATCGTTTCCTTGACACTCTCCTCGGCGCGCTGTGTCAGTTCTTTTTCATACTCGATTTCATCGTCGATCTCCATACCCTGATCGCCATTCTTGAGAAGAGACTTCACTGCCTTGACATAGCGCTTGGGGTAACTGTTCACCGTAGAGTTCTCGACCACGTAATTCATCAGGTACTCACGCAAGTGCTCCTCACGAAATTCCTTCTCGACCTTGGCACGGTACTCCGCCGCCGTGGATACCTCTTCTGTTTCCGCCAGATTCTCTGCCACAAACTCGTCCGTAAGCTCCGGCGCCTTTTGTATACCGTGTATCGTTACCGCAAAGCTGGCATCTTTACCCGCCATCTCTTCATCGTAATCTTCCGGGAACGTAACATCCACAGTCACCTCTTCACCCGGCTTATGTCCGATCAGCTGCTGTTCAAAATCATCCACGAAGGAACCCGAACCGATAACCAGATCAGCTCCCGCTCCGCCGCTGTTGCCGCCTTCAAACTCAACGCCGTCAACGGTTCCCACATAGTCAATGTTTACTTCATCTCCATCGGCAATCACGAGATTCGTGTCCGTATTCAGTTCCTTATAGGACTCAAGCGTCGTATTGATCTTCTCGTCCACTTCTTCCGCTGTCGCGGCAACCTCGTCCTCCGGCACGGAAATATTCTTATAATCAGCCAATGCGACCGCCGTACCCATATCGGTATTCTCGATCTTCCCGTCCTCCGTAAGACCTGCACTGTAATCCGTGCCCGGAGTTGTACGGATACTCAGTATATAAAGCTGTCTTCCCACAACAGCCACGACCGCCAGTACAATTACCGCTGTCACAATCGTCCAGACGATCGAGGAAACACGTTTCCGGCGCTTATCTTTTTCGACCTGCTTCCTGCGCGCCTCACGCTTTGCCTTGCTCTTGCTTACGTCTGTGTTCTCATCCACTTTACTTGTTTTCTTTGCTGCCATTTTAATCGACCTTCACTTTCCATAGATATTTATCTCTCTAAGGAATTAATTTAGCATATTTGGACAGCAAATGAAATAGTTAGATGAAAATTCACAAATAATGCACAAATAGTCATCCCTTCGATTGACAACGGCGCTGTCTGCCGCAAGGCACATTTTCATATTGCAAACGCTGCCGGTCTTATCCTCTCAGCTTCATACAAAAATCCGACATCATTTCAGAGATCTTGATTTGCTGCGGGCATACCGCTTCACAGCTTCTGCATCCCACGCAGGCGGAAGGCTGCTTCTCCTCCGGCACGGCCTTCAGCGCCATCGGTGCGATAAATCCGCCGCCTGTAACATTATGCTCATTGTACAGTTCGATCAGGGCCGGAATGTCGAGTTCCTTCGGACAGTGGCTCGTGCAATACCTGCAGGCCGTGCAGGGCAGCCTCTTCTGCTGCAGCATATCGTCTGCTATGCCAAGTAAGGCATCCATCTCTTCCTGATTCAGTTTCTTCTCCGTCGCAAATGTCTCAATATTTTGCTGAAGCTGTTCCATATTGGACATGCCGGAAAGAGTCACTGTCACGCTGTCTATACTCTGTAAAAACCGAAACGCCCATGCGGGAACTTCCTCGTCCGCGCGAAACGCAGTCAGTCTCTCCTTATACTGCGCCGGAAGAGAGGCCAGTTTCCCGCCGCGCAGGGGTTCCATAACCCAGACCGGAATCTGATATTCCTGCAGCAGTGTCACCTTCTCCCTGGCGTTCTGGAAGGACCAGTCCAGCCAGTTAAGCTGAATCTGACAAAACTCCATCTTCTCACCGTATGCCTCCAGAAAGCGCTTCATGATATCGTAGCTGCCATGCGCTGAGAAGCCAAGATGCCGGATTCTGCCGTTTTCCTTCTGTTTCACCAGATAATCATAGATACCATACTGCGGATCGAGATAAGCATCGATATTCATCTCACATACATTATGGAACAGATAGAAATCAAAGTATTCCACACCGCATTTCACGAGCTGCTTCTCAAAAATCTCTTCCACTTTATCCATGTTGGCCAGATCATATCCCGGAAACTTCGTTGCAAGATAAAAACTTTCACGCGGGTATTTACCGAGCACACGTCCCATAACCGTCTCGGAGTGTCCATCATGGTAGCCCCATGCCGTATCATAGTAGTTCACGCCGTTTTGCATGGCATAAGCAATCATTTCTTCTGTCGCCTCTTCGTTGATGCCCGCATCATCCGCCTTTGTCGGCAGCCTCATCGCGCCCATCCCGAGCGCCGATAACTTCAGATCCTGAAACTCCTTGTAGATCATATCCCTTCCTCCTTTGCCACTGCTGATTATCACATACAGTATATCTTATTTGATATAATCATGGCAAACACTTATATGGAATAACCAATCTATCTTATTCGATCTGCGCGATCAGATTCCAAAAAGGGGACTGTTCGCTCTTTTTTTTCTCCATTTCATCATAGAAAGTGATTCTGTCATGATAGTCTGGCATAACCCGCTTGATACAACTCTTTGCGAGTTGTTCCTGGCTCTTATTCACACAGATAATATAGATCCCCTCCTTGCATTCCTGCTGGATCTCACACCTGTCCCGCACATCTGAATCCGCCAGATTCATCGCGGCAAATCCCGACATACCGAATTTCTTCTTAAACTTGATGAAGAAAGATATTCCTTCTCTGAAGAAAACCTTTTTGATCCTTTCTTTCGTTGCATTATCATATACCTCGCACAGCGCGATCTCATTATTTACTTTTACCTTCGTCAACTTGGATTCTACCATAATAACCTCTCTTCCACTACCGGTCTCAGAGTTGCTCTCCTCAGTCAGCATCCTATGCGCTGTCACCTGCGCCGCATGCTTACAAATACCTATCCTATCACATGTCCTGTGAAAATGTCGTGAAGGAAAGCGGTAGAATTTCTTAAGAATTTATTACGAACCCCCTGTTAAAACGGACTGCTGCCGCCCGCACACCGGCCGCTTTCAAAGCTGTGTACCGATGATGCTCCCGCCGCCCAGCACATAGCCGTCCTCGTAGAAGACCACTGCCTGCCCCGGCGTAATGGCCCGCACCGGATTGCGAAAAGTACATTTGATGACGCCGCCTTCCACAGGTTCGATCACGCAGCGCTCCCCGGCATGGGCATAACGAATCTTGGCCAGAACCTCACGCGGCTGCGGCAGGTCTTCCATCCCCATATAATTCATATGATCACAATACAGTACATCACCGAACACATCCTCCTCTTCGCCGATTACAACCTCGTTCGTCTCCGCTTTAATCTGTGTTACGAATACAGGATGTCCCAGCGCAAGATTCAGTCCCTTGCGCTGCCCCACCGTATAGTGGATAACGCCGGAATGCTGCCCCAAAACTTCGCCGGCCTTCGTCACAAAGTTCCCGGCCTTCGGCACTCTTTCTCCGGCTGTCTTCTCAATGTAAGCCGCATAGTCATGATCCGGTATGAAGCAGATCTCCTGACTGTCCGGTTTGTGTGCCACCGGCAGCCTGGCCTCTTCCGCGATCCTGCGTATCTCCTCCTTCGTATACTCCCCCGTGGGCATAAGCGTGTGCGCAAGCTGTTCCTGCGTCAGATTATACAATGCGTAAGTCTGATCCTTTCTGGCTGTCGCGGAATTGCTGACGGCATATCTGCCATTCGGCAGACAGACAACTCTTGCATAATGTCCCGTGGCAATATAGTCTGCGCCGATCTCACGGCTCCTGCGAAGCATGGCTTCCCACTTCACATACCGGTTACAGGCGATACATGGGTTGGGCGTTCTGCCCGCCAGATATTCCTCCACGAAATAATCCATGACGCTGCACCGGAAAATATCCCTGAAGTCCATCACATAGTGCGGGATATCCAGCACCTGCGCCACCCTGCGCGCATCCGCCGCAGCACCCGCCCCGTCGCCGTGCCCGCTGCGCTCCGGTATGCCCTGTGTCTCCTCCTGCCACATCTGCATAGTGACCCCGGTCACGTCATATCCCTGCTCTTTCAGAAGATAGGCTGCCACCGAAGAATCCACACCACCGGACATGCCTACCACTACTTTTTTCTTTATCATAACCCCGTTTCCTCCGACATGGTTTCTTTTCCTGCTCTTACCGTTTATCCCGCACACACATCCCTGTATACGCAGAACAAAACGAGCAAAGCTCGTTTACGAGATTCGCTTCGCGAACTCGAATAAGCGGAGCAATTTCCTATACCACAACAAAACTGCACTGCCCGGTTCTTCCGGTACACGCGCACGCATACACTTAAATCATATCACATGTAAAGATGGTGTTCTATGAAGCTGCATAAGTTAAATCACCCGTTAGTGACCGGAACCGTCATCCTCACTCTGACAGGACTTCTCAGCCGCTTTATCGGCTTTTTCTATCGTATCTTTCTATCCAACGTATTCGGCGCCGAAGGCATGGGAATCTATCAGCTGATCGCTCCCGTCCTGGCGCTTTCCTTCGCGCTTACCGTCTCCGGTATACAGACTGCTATCTCCAAATATGTTGCCGGTGAAACAAGCACCCACGATTACCGGACGTCTTTCCGCACTCTGTGGACCGGCTTCCTGCTGGCTATGGCGCTGTCTGTCGTATGCGCCCTGTATATCTATCTGTATGCGGATCAGATCGCAGTCACGCTCCTGTTAGAGTCAAGAACCGCTCCGCTTCTTCGTATCATTGCGCTGTCCATTCCCATGGCCACCGTTCATTCCTGTATCAACGGATATTTCTATGGTATCCGCAAAACCGCGATTCCTGCTGTGACCCAGCTGGCGGAGCAAATCTGCCGCGTAGGCTCCGTATATCTGATCTATCATATCTGCCTGCAGCACAATACGACGCCTACCATCAGCTTCGCCGTCGTCGGCCTTGTAATCGGCGAGAGCGCATCCATGGTCGTCTCTGTGATCGCGATCCTGTCCCGCGCGCATCAGGTATTCCCGGAAGGCATCACCCGTGAGAGAACACACGCCGTCTCCGGCACATACCACCGTATCACGGGACAGCTCCTGCGTCTGGCCGTGCCCCTGTCCGCCAATCGTCTGGTTCTCAACCTGCTGCAAAGCATCGAAGCCATTTATATTCCGAACCGTCTCATGGCATACGGATTAAACAATGCGGATGCGCTGGGCGTATACGGCGTGCTGACCGGTATGAGTCTTCCTCTCATCCTGTTTCCCTCCGCCATCACCAACTCGATCTCCGTCCTGCTGCTGCCCATCGTCTCCGAAGCGGAGGCCAGCGGCAACCAGGCTGCCGTCAGACGCGCCATCATGACTTCCATACGCTACTGCATACTGCTCGGCTGCGGCTGCACTGCCATGTTCCTGCTCCTTGGCCGCACCGCCGGACGGATGCTGTTCCACTCGGAACTGGCGGGCAGTTTTATCCTGACACTCAGCTTTATCTGCCCCTTCATGTACATTGCCAGTACGCTGAACAGCATCCTGAACGGACTCGGCAAAACGATACAGACCTTCCTGTTCAGTGTGGTCAGTCTGTTACTGCGCCTGTTGTTCGTCTTTATCGCAATTCCCGTCTACGGGATCAAGGGATACCTGTGGGGCATGCTGGCAAGCCAGATGCTGCAGACGTTTCTGTGCACTGTATCTGCTCTGCGGATTTCCCATCAGACCCGCAGAACCTGATGGCTTCCCCGTTCATTTTACTTGCGATTCTCCAATTAATATACTATAATGTATGTGTTTTTGCCAGAGAAAACAATATTCCCGGCGTAAACAGCCGGTACAGATACCGTTAATATACCATTTAAGAGGAGTATGAAAAATGTCTTTTCAATACGTAGCCAAATTACCAACCCCGGAAGAGATCCGCAGGCAGTTTCCCATGCCTGAACATCTGGTCAGATTAAAACAGGAACGCGACGCCGAGATCCGCGACGTTATCATCGGCAAAAGCAGCAAGTTTCTTCTGATCATCGGTCCATGTTCCGCGGATAATGAAGAAGCAGTCTGTGATTATGTAAACCGTCTTGCACGCATCAATGAGCAAGTCAAAGATAAACTGATCCTGATTCCCAGAATCTACACGAACAAACCGCGTACCACGGGCGAAGGATATAAAGGCATCGTCAGCCAGCCCGACCCGGAGAAGCAGCCCGATTTCACCAGCGGGCTGATTGCCATGCGTAAAATGCATATCCGCGCCATTGAAGAATCCAGACTGACCGCTGCGGATGAAATGCTCTATCCCGATAACTGGGGCTATGTGGAGGACATCCTGTCCTATGTCGCCATTGGCGCCAGGTCCGTGGAGGATCAGCAGCACCGTATGACCGTCAGCGGTTTCGATGTGGCAGCAGGCATGAAGAATCCGACCAGCGGCACGCTGTCTGTCATGCTCAATTCGATCTATGCGGCGCAGCATCCCCATGATTTTATCTACAGAGGTTATGAAGTACGCACCGCGGGCAACCCGCTGGCACACGCCGTACTGCGGGGCTCTGTCAACAAACACGGTAGAAGCCTGCCCAACTATCACTATGAAGACCTCGCCACGCTCTACGCCCTGTATCAGGATTTTGACCTTGTGAATCCGGCCTGCATCATCGATGCCAATCACAACAACTCCAACAAACAGTATGAACAGCAGGTGCGTATCGTCAAGGAAGTCATGCACAGCCGCAGGCTGAACAGCGATATCCATCGTATGGTCAAAGGCGTCATGGTGGAAAGTTATATCGAAGAAGGTGCACAGAAAATCGGTGAAGGCATATACGGCAAATCCATCACCGATCCCTGTCTTGGCTGGGAAGCGTCCGAGCGTTTGATCTATGCTATTGCGGAGTATGAGTAATATTGACAGGGGCAGCTGACTGCTACCCCTGTTTCACGATCCGGTAATAAGTTCTGGCCGTGATCAGATAGCTCACGCCGTACACTAACACGAACATTGCTGACACACCGATGGTGCTTCCCGCAAATATCCGCATGTCAAACAAAGATATCACCGCGAAGAGGCATTTGACCATAAACATGCCCGCCAGCGTGTGAAGAAGCGCCCCCGCAAGCGGCAGTCCGAAGACCATCAGGATCTGCCTGTGTATCGTCTCCTGAATCTCCCTGTCACTCATGCCGACCTTCTGCATGATCCCGAAGTTATCCCTGTCTTCATACCCCTCCGTGATCTGCTTATAGTACATAATCAGGATCAGGCACATGAAGAAGATCATGCCGAAAAGTATACCGATGAACAGAAGCGAACCGTATGTGACCTGATTATTTTCTCTCCACTCCACGCCGTCCTGCAATCCGTCAAATCCCGGCTGTCTCTGTCCCCATTCACTCAGTTCCCCGATAAACGCCTTTTTCTCCTCGTCCGCACCTTCCAGAAGAATCTTGACACGCTGCCTCTCAGCGTCCTTTATAAAACCGGCTGTATCCTCTACACCGCATGCCTTACACCATGCAAGAATACATGCGTCCCGCACCGCATTGTCCTTTACCACCATCATATAGCTGCTGTTATACGTATTACCCTCTGCCTTCGGGTACGGGAAAAACCCTTCAAGTTCTTCCTGCACCTGCAGTATTTGACCAAAGAAATCAACAGTATCATATCCGAAATCAGGACCGCTGCTGTAGATAAGCGCCGCATTTTCTTCCAGACTGACTGTGCGGTTTTCCATACGGTTATAATCCTCCTGCACCAGAAGCCTAAACTGATATTCGTTTGCATAATCCTCACCCGTCGGCAGCCCGAATCTGTTTCCCGTCTGCCTGACATCAAGCGTCACCTCATCATATACATCTATCCGCTCCGCGTTCAGGCCATACTTCTCCTCCAGTCTCTCCATCTCCTGCCGGATATCCTGCATCGATACTTTATCTCCTCTGTAGGACAGTTTCAGATCATGCGGATATATAAAGTGCGTGCTTTTATCCAGACCTGCGCAGAGCGCAACCGTACAGATCAGCGTAATAAGCGCCATCGTAGAGAAAATACAGATATTGGACAGACTCGCCGCACTCTTCTTCATGCGGTAAAGCATACCCGAAACGGTGATAAAATTCTCCGGCCTGTAATAGTTTCTCTTCCTCGTCTTCATCCATTTCAGGAAGGCAATGCTGCCGGACGTAAACAGGAAATACGTTCCGATAATCACCAGTAAGACCGCCAGAAAGAAACTAATAAAAATCATTGAATCAAGCTGCGAAGTGATCGAGCAGTAGTAGCCGCCGCCGAGCGCCGCCACGCCGAGTACTGCATAGAGCCACAGTAATCTCGGCTCCTTCTCTCCCTTCTTGCTGCCGCTCATCAGTTCAACCGGTCTGGCCTTGCCTACCTCCCATAAACTGCCTGCATAATTGACCAGATATACGAAACCGAAATAAACCAGTGTCTCCCGAAAAGCCGCCGGCTCAAACACAAAACCGATCTCCGCCGGCATCCTGCATATCCGAAGAAGCAGCAGAAAGAACAACTTGGACAGCACGACACCGAATAGGATTCCTCCGCACAGCGCGCCCGCATAGAGCAGAAACGATTCAAAAAACATCATGACGCCGATATGTTTCTTTTCTAATCCCAGCATATGGTACAGTCCGAATTCTTTCCGCCGCCTTTTCACAAGAAATCCATTCGCATAGATCAGAAAGATCAGCAGAATAATGGAGAGCAGACCTTTACCAATCTCCAGCATGATCCACATATACGCGCTTTTGGGCATCAGTTTGATAATGTCATTGTGCAGGATCGACGCAAATACAAAATAAGTAAAGACAGAAAAAATCCCTGCTGCCAGATACGGGTAATAGACATTGCCGTTGCTCACAATACCTTTGCGGGCCAGCTTCGGTAACAGCTTTATGCGCAGCTGCCCAGTCGATTGATGCATCTTACTCATGCCGGATACGCCTCCTTTCCGTCCACCTCCGGATCACCTTCACTCTGTACCTGCGTCTGCAGTACGGTCAGCGTATCCGATATCATCTTATACATAGCGTCGTTGCTCTGATTGCCCTTATAAATCTGATGAAACACACAGCCGTCCTTGATAAAGAGAACGCGCCCCGCGTGACATGCGGCCTGGATGCTGTGTGTCACCATCAGGATCGTCTGCCCGTCCCGGTTCACCTCCCCGAACAGCTTTAACAGTTTGCCGGCGGCTCTGGAATCCAGCGCACCGGTCGGCTCGTCTGCCAGAATGATATCCGGCTGCGTGATCAGTGCACGGCAGGCAGCCACCCGCTGTTTCTGTCCGCCGGATACCTCGTAAGGATATTTTTCCAGTATATCCACGATCTCCAGCTTCTTCGCAAGCGGGAGCATCCTCTCCTCCATCGTCCTGTAATCCACGCCTGCCAGCACGAGCGGCAAATAGATATTGTCCTTGAGCGATAAACTGTCCAACAGATTGAAATCCTGAAAAACGAACCCCAGGTGCTCCCGCCTGAAGGCGCAGAGTTCCCTGTGCCTGATCTCTGTGAGATCTCTTCCGTTCAGGAGCACCTGACCGCTGGTCGCCTTATCCAGAGACGCCAGGATATTAAGAAGCGTCGTCTTACCCGAACCGGACTCTCCCATGACCGCCACATACTCTCCCTCCTCAACAGAGAAATTCACATCGCTCAACGCCTGTACTTTCACCGAGCCAAACCGTGTGGTATATACTTTTTTCACATTTTTTACTTCTAACAGTGCCATATGCTATCTGCTCCTCTCCTTCTTTTTATTATGGAAGACAGACGCTCCCGTCTCCCATACCTTTACGTGCCGTCCCGGGTCTTCTACCATATTTTCCTCTGTCCGGGCACAAGTTCATTATAGAAAAAGAAGAAATGCGCTGCCATGCATAAGGCTTACATTTCCTCTCCGTATTCTTACAGTTTTGTCACATATGAATCTGATCGCTTTCATATACTTTCTACTTCGGGCTGCCTGAATCCCAGAATGACCTTCGTCCCCTGCCCCAGAACAGATCTGACCTTCATCGTATGGGACATTCTGCTCATGATCCGCTCGCACAGATACAGCCCGAGACCGGTGGACCGTTTATCCTGCCTCCCGTTATATCCTGTAAAACCGCGTTCGAAGATCCGCGGAAGGTCACTCTCTCTGATACCGATTCCCGTATCTTCGATCACCAGACAGGATACTTGTCCCCTGTCCGGATTACCTGCTTCGTCCGATCCGTAAATCGCGATCCCACCCCGATGTGTATACTTTAATGCATTGGAAAACACCTGCTCCACGACAAATCCCAGCCACTTTTCATCTGTCACTGCCTGCAGTGCAAACTCCTCCATTCGAAAAGAAAGTCCGCTGCGCAGAAACAAAACCGAGTATTTTCGCACCGCCTGTTTTACGATCTCATATACATTATATTCGCGAAAGAGGAAATCCGAGGACGGACTGTCCAGTCTCGCGAAGTAGAGAGCCATCTGCGCATACTGTTCGATTTTAAATAACTCTTCCGACTCTCTCTGCCTGTCCTCTTCATTCTGCTGAAGCAGTCTGAGCGCCGCAATCGGCGTCTTGATCTGATGCGTCCACATTGTGTAGTAGTCCGCCATTTCTTTCTGTCTCTCGTCCAATCGTGTCAGAAGCCTTCTCTTCTCCTGCGCCTCCTCTACCGCCAGCTGCCGGTACAGTTTCTCCGGTAAACTTTTCGCTTCCGGCAGTCCACTCAATTTCTCTTCTTCCTTCTGTAAAGCCCGAAACAAGGCACGGCATTTTCCACTGTAACACCGGTAGTCTGTCAGTATGACCAGTACACCGAAAAACAGCGTCAGTTCCGTCGCATACAGCATATTCCTGAACACATGAAGATAATCGCAGAGCACAATCATCACGAAAAACACTACCGCGATCATCAGGTATACCAGTACCTGTTTATATCTGTCCCGGATATACGAATGTCTGATCTGTCTGTTGATCTCTTTCTGATTTATCACTGTTTTATTCCCCATTCCTGCTCAGTCTGTGAGTCTCAGTGCAGACCCGGAACCGCATCCGCCGCCAGTTGATATCCCACGCCTTTCTTCGTCATGATAAAATTATGTATCCCTGCCTCCTCGAGCCGCTTCCGGAGACGGTTCATGTTGACCGTCAGTGTGTTGTCATCCACAAAGCATTCGTCGTCCCACAGCTTCTTCATAATGTTCTCCCGGCTTACCGTACCGCCGGCATGTTCGTAAAGACACTGCAGAATCCGAAATTCATTCTTTGTCAGTTCGATCTTTGTTCCCTGATACAGAAGACTCATGTCTGTCAGATTTAAAATTACATTTCCGTGTTCCATCACCGCCGACTGCTGCTGGAAGGAATAGGTTCTACGCAGGATCGCCTGTACTTTGGCAAGCAATACTTCCAGATCGAAAGGTTTCATGATGAAATCATCTCCGCCCATATTCATCGCCATGACAATATTCATGTTGTCAGATGCAGACGAGACGAATACGACCGGCACCTGCGATATTTTTCTGATCTCACTGCACCAGTAATATCCATTGTAAAAGGGCAGCCCGATATCCAGAAGCACGAGCTGCGGATCAAAGGAAAGAAACTGCGGCAGTATATTCTCAAAATCTGTCACGCACACTGTCTCATACCCCCAGCGGTCCAGATATTTTCCGATCTCCTCTGAGATCGTATTATCATCCTCGATAATAAGTATTCTATACATTGTACAGTCCTCCCTTCCCGTCAATCCACCCGGCCGCACAAAGACCAGAAATTTCCTGTAGAGCAATAGAAAGCACGGGGTGTTTCAGCTGAAACAGTCCCATGCCCTCATCGCATGATCTTGATTTTATACACGCTATCCACGCGGATGTGCTTTCGCGTACACCTCGCGGATGTGGCTGTGATTTAAGTGCGCATATATCTGCGTCGTAGAAATATCGGAATGCCCCAGCATCTCCTGTACGCTCCGCAGATCCGCTCCATTCTCCACAAGATGCGCTGCGAAAGAATGTCTGAGCGTATGCGGCGTAATGTCTGCTTTGATATCCGCTTTCTTTGCATAATATTTAATCAGTTTCCAGAAACCCTGCCTGCTCATCGGCTGCCCGGAGCAATTTGCAAAGAGCACATCGGAGTTCTTATTCTCCAGCATGTCGTCCCGCGTACCGTCCAGATATCGCATCATGGCATTTTTCGCTTCTGTCCCGAAAGGAATTACCCTTTCTTTATTGCGGTCACGGCACAGAATAACTCCCATCGGCAGATTTACATCCGAGACCTTAAGCGTAATCAGCTCCGTCACTCTGATTCCGGTGGCATAGAGAAGTTCCAGCATCGCCTTATCCCGGATCTCTTTATGCGTATCTCCGGAAGGCTGCTCCAGAAGCCGTACCACTTCGTCAGGCGACATGATCTCCGGCACTTTCTTCTCGATTTTCGGTGCCTTTAACGGTCCAGATATATCTTCCTCTATGGTTCCCTCTTGTACCAGATAATGATAAAACGCTTTTAACGATGCAATGTTTCGGGATACAGTCGCCGCGGCAAATTTATTGTCCTCCAGATATTTCACATAATCTTCCAGATCCGCCCCTGTTACAGAGCCCATCTCCTGAATCCCCCGCTGTGCCATAAAATTCTGCACTTTCTCCAGATCCCTCTTATATGACATCTCTGTATTCGCAGAAGTCCCCTTCACATTATGTAAATACGTTATAAATGCCTTGATCTCTTTTTCCATGAAACCGGAAATCCTTCCCTGAGCGACCCCTCTTATGTAAATCATCTCATCGTCTGCCTATCATTATAATCAGAATTCTAAAGAAAAGCAAATGGATTTTTTCCCGATTTTACGGGCATTTCAGCCATATTTCCAGGAAAGCACAACATATCGGCAACCTCACAATTTATGTCTACTATATATTGAAAAACCGCATATAAAAAATTTTTTAAAAAATCTTCAGGATAAAATGCAGCATTTTAGGATTAACATAACTTTCCACCAGACATCCTATTATGACAACTACAACGATACTGATCATTTCTATTCCTTTTTTCAAATAACTCTGCCTGCCGGTTCTGATATAGTGATCGCCGTACGGCCCTTTAACATACAATAGCCGATTCACGTTTAGCGTCCAGATAAATAATGCGATATAGGCGGGAATCAGCAGAAGCCCCTGCGGGAACACGCCCGCCGCCATCAGCAAAAGCCCGCGTATTCCATAGCGGATTACCGCGACCGAAAGCAGGCATCCCGCTGCCAGTCCGGTATAACACACATATCCGCATACCGCCGGAACCCCGATCATGGTAGTCCCCAAAATGCCAAGCATAAAGACCGTGAACAATCTGTGCTTCATAATATAGCCGAAGAGTTCTCCGCCGTCAGGCACACTGTTCTTCAGGCGCAATATCATTTCCGTTCCCAACAGACTGCCGTTCCTGATCCATGTATCATACCCCGCATTGACAATCAGAATCCCGAGGAAAAGCCCGATCATAAACAGATATATCACATAATAGAAGTTTTTCTGTGAAGGCTGCTGCACTTTATTCTCCCTCTTTCATGACTCTTCCTATGTATATGTCCATAAAACGGTGTACATGCAGCTTTTTTCTCCGAACAGTGTCCGTTTCGTAAGCGCAATGAATACCTGCAAGTGCACTGAATGCCTGCAAGCACACTGAATGCCTGCAAGCGCACTGAATGACTGCAAGCGTACCGCAACACCTGTATTCGTATTGTCATAACACAAAAACACCGGCAAAAGCAAATATTTCACTTTCGCCGGTATCTTTCATTTCCGGTATTCATCCGAATACTTCTATGATGGCATCCGTCTATTTAATGCAGATCCCGCAGTGTCTCGTTATCCATAATCGCTTCATAGAAGGACTTATTGATATCCGCAAATTTTGCCACCATATTAGGAATATTATCCAATATGGGATTACTCAGCATTTTCTTCTCTTTCAGGTATTCCATCGCCAGTTCATGTGCCAGTTCTTTTGCTTTAGTTTCATTCATAAGTCATTTCTCCTTTATCAGTTCCATGTACGCCTGAATTTCTCTATACAAGAGCATCCGCCAGGACACTCTGCAGATACATCTGCCTGCTGTCAGTTTATCCCGTTACAATATTTATTGTAATACGCCAGAATCGCCGAAACGGTCTTACCGTCCTGAATCCTGCAGTCGTAGATCATCTGCAGCAGTTCTTCCGCATCACAGCTTACCACATCCAGAAATTCATCCTCGTCCAGATGCTGTGCGCTGCGCTTTAAATCAGTCGCTACATAGACATCGATCTTCTCGTCACAGAACGCAACCGTCGTGCGAAGAGATAATAGCAGTTCCAGTTTCCCCGCCTTATATCCGGTTTCCTCTTCCAGCTCTCTCGCCGCCGCCAGATCCGTAGGCTCATTCACATCATTCAGACCGCCCGCCGGAATCTCCAGCGTCTCTCGATCCAGCGCGTTCCTGTACTGTCTGACCATCAGAAGCTTCCCGTCATCCTTCACGGCCACCACAGCAGCGGCTCCCTTATGCCGAATATAGTCCCATTTGGCAATATTGCCGTTGGGAATCCTGATCGTATCCTGATAATAGTCTATGATTGCGCCCTTATGCACCAGTTCTCTGCCGATGCGTTCGTACTTATCCATATATACCTCTTACTTTCACTGCGCTTATACTTCCAACAGTTTCTCTACACTGACTAACTTGACACACAGTACGAACAGATCCACCGCCGCTGCCAGTTCTTCCATAGAAGGATAGGACGGCGCGATACGGATGTTGCTGTCCTTCGGATCGATCCCGTAAGGAAATGTCGCTCCGGCACCTGTCAGAACAACGCCCGCCTCTTTACACTTTGCAACGATCGCTTTGGCACAGCCTTCCATCGCATCGAAAGAAATGAAATACCCGCCGAGCGGTTTCGTCCAGCTGCCGATTTCCAGCCCGTCAAGCTCTCTGTCCAGAACACTTAAAACCTTCTCAAACTTAGGTCTTATGATGTCGGCACTCTTCTTCATATGTGCCATCATACCATCCAGATCTTTAAAATATCTGACATGGCGGAGCTGGTTAATCTTATCATAACCGATCGTCTGTACGGACATGCTCTTTTTGGCATCCTCAATATTTGCCCTGGAAGCCGCGAATCCGCCGATACCGCCGCCCGCAAAGCTGACCTTGGAGGTCGAACTGAATTTGAACACCATATCGGGATTGCCTGCTTTTTCACACTCATGCAGAATCTCCAGGATATAATCCTGTTTGTCGTCATATAAGTGATGAATCGTATAAGCGTTGTCCCAGTATATTCTAAAGTCCTCTGCGGCCGGTTTAAGAGCTGCAAAACGTTTCACTGTCTCGTCAGAGTAGGAAATTCCCTGCGGGTTAGAGTACTTGGGCACACACCAAATGCCTTTTACCGCCGCATCTTCCTGCACGTATTTTTCTACCAGATCCATATCAGGACCCGCAGGCGTCATCGGAATATTAATCATCTCAATCCCGAAATGCTCGGTAATCTTAAAATGTCTGTCGTATCCGGGAACCGGACACAGAAACTTGACTTTATCCAGTTTACACCACGGCGTGCTGCCGAGAATGCCATGCGTCATAGAGCGCGACACGGTATCATACATGATCGGCAGGCTCGCGTTGCCGTACACGATAACATTTTCTACCGGTACTTCCATCATCTCACCCATGAATCTCTTGACTTCCGGAATACCATCCACTAAACCATAGTTTCTGGTGTCCACTCCCGTCTCCGTATTCATATCCGATTCGGAATTCAAAACATCCATAAGCCCCATTGCTATATCAAGCTGTGCAGGCGCAGGTTTCCCTCTGGACATGTCCAGCTTCAATCCTTTCCCCTTCGCATCCACAAACTGCTTCTCCAGTTCCGCTTTCAGTGACACAAGTTCTTCCCTGCTCATCTCTTTGTATGTTTTCATTGTTCTAACCATACTCCTTTCTCCGCCTGCAGATTATCAAAAATCAACGCATCTTTGTGGTACATCAGTCAACGCATTGAATAATTGTATACAATCATACACTTTTAGTTATTTTACTATAGTTTCTGTATTTTCACAAGTAGATAGATAAGACAATTTTCTTGATAAAAGCGGCTTATTTATGGTCATTGTGTACATAACGTGACTAGAACTATACTAATGTCATAAAATGCGCTTTCCTGATGATATGAAAAACCCCGCAGATCTCTCTACGGGGCTATCAATACTATTTCGCATAGTCAATGACACGGCTCTCACGAATCACATTTACCTTGATCTGTCCGGGATACTCTAACTCAGCTTCAATCTGTTTAGAAATATCTCTCGCGAGTAATACCATATCAGAATCGTTAATCTGTTCCGGAACTACCATAACACGAATCTCTCTACCTGCTTGAATAGCAAAAGATTTATCAACACCTTTGAAATTGTTTGTAATGTCTTCTAATTGTTTTAGTCTTGTTGTATATGTTTCTAATGTTTCTCTTCTCGCACCCGGTCTTGCAGCAGAAATTGTATCAGCAGCCTGTACGAGACATGCGATCAGAGTCTGAGGCTCCACATCTCCGTGATGAGACTCAACCGCATTAATAACTGTCGGAGACTCTTTGTACTTTCTGCAAAGATCCACGCCGAGCTGAATATGCGAACCTTCCATCTCATGATCCACAGCCTTACCGATATCATGCAGTAAACCGGCACGCTTCGCCATTCTGACATCCAAGCCCATCTCAGCGGCTAACAAGCCGGATAACTGAGCAACTTCAATCGAATGCTTCAGTGCGTTCTGACCATAACTGGTTCTGAATTTCATCTTACCGAGTAACCTTACGAGTTCAGGATGAATGCCGTGTACACCAACTTCCAGCGTAGCAGCTTCACCTTCCTCCTTGATCATCACTTCTACTTCTTTCTGCGCCTTCTCTACCATTTCTTCGATCCGTGCGGGATGGATACGTCCGTCCACGATCAGCTTCTCAAGCGCAATTCTTGCCACTTCTCTGCGGATCGGATCGAAACCGGATAAAATAACTGCTTCCGGCGTGTCATCAATGATCAGATCAACACCTGTCATCGTCTCAAGAGTTCTGATATTACGTCCCTCTCTACCGATGATCCTGCCTTTCATCTCATCGTTAGGAAGCTGCACGACAGAGATGGTTGACTCGGATACATGGTCTGCTGCACATTTCTGAATCGCTGTAACCACATACTCCTTCGCCTTCTTGTCTGCCTCTTCCTTTGCCCTGCTCTCCAATTCTTTGATCATGACAGCAGTTTCATGTTTCACTTCATCTTCAACAATTTTCAACAAATAATCTTTTGC
>CALGVA010000041.1 GCA_937920345.1 uncultured Lachnospiraceae bacterium | reverse complement strand
GTATTGATGTTGTTCGGGAGACATTAAAAAAAGAGAATAGGAACCATTCATACTCCTTTTTACTTGAAGAAAAAAAGTTAGTATATAAAGTATTGCAGACTGTAAAACTATTAGGCGAGAGTAACGAAGTACTATCTTTTCACCAGCCGGCAAACGCAATGCTCATAAAAAATTCATGTTGTCAGCGCGCATTTTTAAGAGGCGCCTTTTTGGCAGCAGGATCTATGAGCGATCCGGAGAAAAGTTATCATCTGGAAATTGTATGTACTAATAATATGCAGGCAGTACAGATACGCGACATGATTCAGGGATTTGGAATAGACGCCAAGATTGTTCTGCGGAAGAAATATGACGTTGTGTATTTAAAAGAAGGACAAAGTATTGCCGACCTGCTCAATGTTATGGAGGCTCACGTTTCTCTCATGGAATTTGAAAATTTCCGTATTGTTAAGGAAATGCGGAATTCCATCAACAGACGTGTTAATTGTGAAGCGGCAAATATTACGAAAACAGTAAATGCATCCTCAAAGCAGATAGAGGACATTTTGTTCATTCGTGATCACTACGGGTTTAATAACTTACAAGACAGTTTAAGGGAAATGGCAGAAATACGTTTAGATTATCCCGACGCTACATTGAAAGAACTTGGACAATATTTGAACCCGCCGGTAGGAAAATCCGGTGTGAACCATAGGCTGAGAAAATTAAGTGAGCTTGCAGAGAAGATCAGGGCATAGAAAGAGGAGGAAGTAAAGTATGCGTGAAAGAGAAATTGTAATTGGATTGGAGACAGGCTTAGAGGCGAGGCCGATAGCACTGCTGGTCCAGGTGGCAAGTCAGTTTGAGAGCGATATTTATATCGAATCAGGAAACAAAAGAGTCAATGCCAAAAGCATTATGGGCATGATGAGTCTGGGACTTGACAATGGAGAAACAGTCAGGGTGTCAACAACAGGAGAAGACGAAGATAAGGCAATGAACGAGATTGAAAAATTTTTAAAGGCGGAATAGATATGGGAGGGGCTGTCGCGATGCGGCAGTTTCTTTTTTTGTGGTATGCTCGTATCTTTCTTAATAAATCATTAAATATATATACAGCATTGATTTTAAAAAGGAAAAACGATATATTGTAAGAAAAGGGAAGTATGGAGCGTGCGGCAGCACGCGGACGGGAGTATATATGAAGAAGAAACTGCTTTTTATTTATAATCCCAAGGCGGGAAAGGCACAGATCAAAAATCATTTGTTGGATATTATAGATGTATTTGCAAAGGGCGGATACGAGACTACTGTTATGCCGACGCAGGCGGCAGGAGAGGCCGTTTCAATGGTAAGGGACAGGGAGGAAGGTTATGAAATTGTCGTATGCAGCGGAGGAGACGGAACGCTTGACGAAATCGTGACCGGTATGATGCAGTGTGAAAAAAAGATTCCGATTGGTTATATACCGGCAGGCAGTACAAATGATTTTGCAGGCAGTCTGAAAATTCCAAAAAACATGAAAACCGCAGCACAGACCGTAGTAAACGGAAAAAAGTTTTTATGCGATGCAGGCGCTTTTAATGAGGATAATTTTGTTTATATTGCTGCATTTGGTTTGTTTACAGATGTTTCTTACGAGACAAAACAGGAAACCAAGAACCTGCTTGGTCATATGGCATACCTGCTGGAAGGAATGAAGCGTATCCCTGCAATTAAAACCTTTCATTTTAAAGTCTTACACGACGGAGAGGAAATAGAGGACGATTTTGTCTTTGGCATGGTGACTAATTCCGTTTCTGTAGGAGGTTTTAAAAGAATTACCGGGAAAAATGTGAGCCTGGACGACGGCGTATTTGAGATAACGCTGGTAAAAATGCCGAGAAATCCTATAGAATTGAACGAGATCATGGCAGCGCTTCTGAACAGAGATATTGCTACAGAATACATGTACTGCTTTAAGTCTTCGGAAATTTTTTTTGAATCCGCAGAAGAAATCGCATGGACATTGGATGGAGAATACGGCGGCAGCCACAGAAAAGTAACAATCAGAAACTGTGAAAGGGCAATAGAGATTATCGTGCCGGAAGAAAAGTGATCTTCCGCTATTATATTTTGTTAAATTTTTAGCGAATGTTATTTCTTTTTTGTGTGTAATGGAGTATAATGGTAACGATAAAACGATAACGTTATGGAGGGATAAATATGTTAGTTTCAGCAAAAGAAATGTTAGAGAAGGCAAAAGCAGGTCATTATGCAGTTGGACAGTTCAATATCAATAATCTTGAATGGACAAAGGCGATTCTGACAACGGCACAGGAAAATAATTCTCCGGTCATTCTTGGCGTATCCGAGGGTGCAGGTAAATACATGGGCGGATATGATGTGGTAGTAGGCATGGTAAACGGTCTGATCAAAGATCAGAATATTACAGTTCCGGTAGCGCTTCATTTAGACCACGGCAGCTATGAACACTGCTTTAAATGCCTGGAAGCAGGATTTTCTTCTATCATGTTTGACGGTTCTCATTTCCCGATCGAAGAGAATGTTGAAAAGACAAAAGAATTAGTGGCAGCTGCTCACGACAAAGGATGCTCTATCGAAGCGGAAGTTGGTTCTATCGGCGGCGAGGAAGACGGCGTTGTAGGTGCAGGCGAATGTGCAGATCCTAAGGAATGTAAAGCAATTGCAGATCTGGGCGTAGATTTCCTTGCAGCAGGCATCGGAAATATTCATGGTAAATATCCTGCAAACTGGAAAGGTTTAAGCTTTGAGACTTTAGATGCTGTTCAGCAGCTTACAGGAGAGCTTCCGTTAGTACTTCATGGCGGTACAGGCATTCCGGCTGATATGATTAAAAAAGCAATTTCTTTAGGAGTTGCAAAGATCAATGTAAACACAGAATGTCAGTTATCTTTTGCAGAAGCTACTCGTAAATATATTGAAGCAGGAAAAGACCTGGAAGGAAAAGGTTTTGATCCTCGTAAACTTCTTGCACCGGGTGCAGAAGCAATTAAAGCGACTGTAAAAGAAAAAATGGAATTGTTTGGATCTATTGGGAAAGCGTAAATAGAACAGGGACAAAAGACAAAATGATGTCAGGACTACCGGCTTAGCCGGTAGCCTGCTCTGCCCCTATAAGGGGCTATTAC
>CALGVA010000040.1 GCA_937920345.1 uncultured Lachnospiraceae bacterium | reverse complement strand
TCATACCCACAGCCGCTCGTCAATATCTTTTTGAAAAAATTTTAATTTATTTTTTTCTCAGACTCTCTTTTTCGGCGGTGGACTTTTATTCTATCACTGTTTTTCACCATTTGTCAATATCCAAATTTTTTGAGTTTTATCGTTGCATAAACCCATTTTTCTAACATATTTTATTATGCCTCCAGGCACCAGTTTTGTCTTTCCCGATAAACCGCAAGTTACGCAAACCATTTTATATTTGAAAAGCAGGTACAGCAGCACATCCCGAATCAGTAATCTTCTCCGGAAATCCGCGCACCATATTCTTCTTACTCTCACTGTAAGAACTATCACATGATCTGACGCGTCCAGATATTGGCTGCCCTTCATACATGGGTTTCCGGCATATTCATAGTCAACTAAAACAGCATATTGGGGCTTCTTTTTCAAAAGTTGACTTCATTCTACATCCCTGTACGTCCTATAAGTGGGATTTATCGTGCAGACATGCAGACTTGTCTGAAAAAATGCCACTTTTCAGGCATTCTTCTGTTTGAGATAAAGTTGCAAAGTAACTTCCGGAGCTTCTAAGTCAGCTATGCCGACTTTACGATACAGCTTTTGCTGTAATTAGGACTTGCTTTGCATGTCTAGAAGTTCTTTCCCCGTTATCCCAAAGAAAAACCGGAGCCCCGGAACTCTTTTTACGATCCCATATATGATAAATGTTGCAACCGCAGAAAGCATTACAATCAGTGAAAACTGCCCGGCAGCCCCTACAGGCAGCTGCAGAATAAAGAAACCCGTCACGACCAGAACCGGCATATGAAGAATATAAACAGGGAAGGACGCCCTGGATAGATAATCACTGATCCGGTTATGAAAATCCAGCTTTGCCCGCCCTATGCCGAGCAGCGTCAAAATCCCCATCCAGCCGAAAAACATATACAGTCCCGTCATCCACACACTTCTAACCTCTATAAAACAGTACAGATATGTATACAGACTTCCTGACAGAACCCAGAATGTCAGACTTACAAACCGGTATTGCTCTGTTTTTTGTAAAACCCTTTCCCCCGCAAAAATATAATAGCCGAACAGAAACAGGATCATGAACTGCCCCAGGCTTTTCCCGCCTATATTCAGAATATACTGGCTCAGCCATTCCGGCACGAACAGCAGAATCAGGCAAACATACGGCACACCGTCAACCTGCAATTTCGGCAGATATTTCTTTTGCAGTCGAATGACCGCAAGCGCCGTCAGAGAAATCACAAGCAAATATAGCAGAAACCAGAGGTGCGCAGGTGTAAAACCGCCATGATATCCCGTCAGGTCGGTTTCCTTTGTAAAAAACAGCCCATACTGCTGCCAGTAACTACCGCTATATCCGTTAAAAAATACTTCCGCAACAAATGTCATAACCGGAGCCAGTACCAGTACACCGAAGCAAAACGGCACGAGCAGTTTTTTCGTCCGCTCCGCGACAAACTGCCTGTATGTCCTCTTTTGCAGCGCATATTTACAGCTTATGCCCGCAATGACGAACAAGAGCGTCATGTACCACGGATATACCACAGTTGAAAATGCATAGAGAACCGCATCCGTGTGCGACCATATATAAAACCCGCTGTATTCTCCTCCGCTCCAGATCTGTGCGGCATGAAACGGAAAAAGCAGCAGGATGGCCAGCCACCTTAAATTATCTATGTAATATTTTCTTTCCAGTTGTATTTTCATCTATTGCCATCCCAAATTATCATATACTACAATGAATGTGTCGGATATTTCGTATTAAACATTAGTTCTCAGGCAGAAAGAGACGCAGGCTGCCCCGCATGTCAGCCAGGAGCTTAATGTCCTTCTATGTTATCAGGAAACGGTGCTGATGTCTCCAGATATACCGTATAGGTCCCGTCTTCTTTTTGTTCTATAGAAATACCGTCCCGGTTTAAATCGCAGGTGTCTGACAGCGCACTTGTTACTTCGTCTTCCGTCATTCCCGTTGCAAAATCAATCATCGACAGACATTCCACATGATTTCCCGTCCCGGAAAGATTACCGGTTTCGGAATGAACATTCAATATTTCAAGATCAGAAATCCTGCTCTCCAAATCTGTCTGCAGTTTCTTCGTCTGCCGGTCCGTGGCCGCATGGTTCACACAGATACCGAAGATTTCAAACACGATAATGCCTGATATTAATACGAAAGGCAAGAGCAGAAGCGCAATACCGATCCTTTTAAACCACCTCATAATC
This sequence comes from uncultured Lachnospiraceae bacterium, assembly GCA_937920345.1. Taxonomy (GTDB): domain Bacteria; phylum Bacillota; class Clostridia; order Lachnospirales; family Lachnospiraceae; genus UBA3282. The sequence goes on along the minus strand of CALGVA010000040.1, from coordinate 7,081 downwards.
TCCTCCGGAACGCCCCTGCAACTTACCGTAAAAAGGTGCAGACCGCGAAAATATGTCATTTACTTACTTTTCAAAAACAGCGTCACATCCGGAAATCCCGGCGCAAAGCTGCACCATCTGAGACGTGCCCACGGCCTTGCGGCGCCCTCTTCATATACGAAAAGATCCTTATGTCCGCCATGGGTAATGTAGTAACTGTTGTAAATCATTCTGCCCTGTTCATCATACTCGATCATTCCGCTGCTATCAGTCGTACCCTGTGTCCATGAAGAGCGTTGATAGACAGCTTCTTTGACAACCCCTTTATGATCATATCGAAACTCTGCCTGTCCCGAATCCTCCCGTCCTTTTTCCTCATCATCGGGAAGCAGATCTTCCTCGATCCTTTCCAGCATCCCCTTTTGATTATAAAAAAGGGTACACGGATAATCATAAAATCCTTCCATAATATCTGTTCCGCCTTTCAGGGCATAAAGCTCTGATGCTCCGGATAAGGCGGCAGCTTCTTCCTCATCGTCCGCGCCACAAAGTCCCTGATATCGAATAAAACGCCCCGCTTCATCAACCTCGCTGCGCCCTTCGTCAAAGCAGAACTTCTGCCCTCTGCACAGCACATCGCTCCCGGCATCATATCCGCTGTCAAGATACCAGTAATCGGTTACCGTGGCAAATGGCATATCCGGCATGACTTGATAAGAAAGATCCGCTTTGCACATTCCTTCCGTATCATACAGCCGTTCTCTCGTAATTCCCCGCTCCTCATTACTGCCGTACAGAAAAGTACCGATTCGATCCGCGTCCTGCACAACATGCGCCGTGCAATATACCGCGTCCTGATATTCGCTGATCCCGGCCGCATAGTCGATCCAGTAATCGCCCCATAGATGAACCACAAAACAGTATTGGTTCGTGGCCTCTTCTATATAATACTCCACAAGCGGTTCCCCGCGCTGATTACAGACCGTTCCGTCCGGCTCTGTTTTCCGAATGCCCTGCTTCTCCAGATATTCCTCGATAAACGCACGGACTTGACCTGCATCGTAATCGTCGTCATAGGGATGATAAGAAGCCTCCGTCGCGTTAGCATATGAACCGTGCGTCGCCTCCCATTGATAGATATTTTCCGTATAATCGTAAGGTGCCCGACAGTCCTGCGCCAGATCCGACCGTTCCCACGGTATATCCTCACCGTCGGCTGCACCGTCCGGCGCCAGATATCTGATATAATTTATGTGGTCGTTCTCTGCAACAGCCTCGAGCCTTGCTTTTCCAAAGTTCCACTTTACGCTCATGACAGAGCCATCCTTCTCAAGCTCATCCGGTCTTCCGAAAAGGCCGGTCAGCCTGTCCAGCTTATCCGTTTTCCGGTCAAGTCCGAGAAAGTCCAGCCTCTCATCATTGACCATAAAACCGCTAAAACCACGATTTTCCCCATGGAAATAGAAATAGAGACCGTTCTCAGGTCCATTCGTCTCACGAAATATCGGCTGGCTGCCATGAAATCCACACGTTTCAAACCGACTGTAATCGACTCTGTCACCAAAGTTCAGACCAAACAGTGTCTCCGTATCCGCATTTGCAAGGCACAGCAGTCTTGCATTCTCCGGGTCTGTCTGCACCACACTCACAGATGTCTCCACCGGCTGTTCCCTGTCTGCGGCAGCATCATCTTCCTTCCCTGTCACGGTTTCCCGGATTGTTTCGGAATCCGCACTTTTCCTGCCGTCCTCTGCCTGCCCGCCGCAGCACACGCATGCGCAAACCAGTGACGAAAATATCATGATCATATAAATAGTTCGTTTGCTCACTGCACATCCCCCCGTTGGCCGTCAAGATCCCGCCGACTGATAGTGTCGCATTCCAAACCGCCACAGCGCATAGCAAATGGCCAAAAAGTACAGCGCACACAGCGGATATATTCCATAGTACCACCGGTCGCTGCGCCCCAGCAAGTACTGCAGCGGATAATACTGTATCAATGTATATGGAATCACATAAGTGCAAAACCTCATCATTTTCTTTCCATAAATATCAATCGGATATTTCCCGTGCTCCTTCGCGCCGTATGTCAGAACATTAAACACTTCAATTCCTTCCAGCGTAAAAAATGTAAATGCCGCCTGCAATACAAAGAAGCTGATAAAAAGCAGCGTTCCCCCAATCAGCATGAAAATAACCGTCACCACTCTCATCCACGTCCATACAATGGAACTCACCGCTATTCCGTACCCGAACATAATCACAGCCTGAAGGACCAGACCGATCCTGTCAATCCGGAACTGACTTCCCAGCACCTGCAGGATCACGCTGTGGGGTCTGAGCAGAATCCGGTCGAACTCCCCCTGTCTCACTATGCTCGCAAACGCCGCAAACCCGCCGCCGATACACTCCGCAAGTGCGAAATCCATCTGTATAATGGAATAACACAGCAGCACTTCTCCAAGCGTATATCCTCTCACATGCCCAAACCGCGACAGCATAAAGTACACGCCCAGTATTCCATTAAATGACAGGAGAAACCGCCCGGCCACCAGCAGAAAAAAAGACGCTTTATACTGCATCGTACCGCGCAGTACGATAGATATATAATGGAAATACAGCCCTATGCCGTTCTTAATACTCTTGTTTTTCATGCGCATCATTTTCCATTCAGTTTTCACTTCCGCACCTTCCTGTCTTTCTGCCCTGGATGTCAGAGCATTCTGCCGTAATGACCTGCGCCCGCTTCAGCCGGCGCCAGATAACCTTCATCCGCCCTGTACTACGATCTTCCGCCCCGCCGCCTTACACAAAACCCGCCCCGAAATCACCAGCGTAACCAGCCAGAAGCATTGCCGTCCAATGCCCGACAGCATCTCCGCCCCCGACAGTTCACCGCTATAAATCAGGAGCGGTACATTAAACATACCCGCAAACGGCAGCATTTCCAGAACCCGTCTGACGCCGGCCGGCATAAACGGCAGCGGAATGATCGCGCCGGATAAAAATTCAACCATAGAAGTAAACAACACCCTGAGCCCCTGGGGTGATATAGTAAAAAATGCCAGAATATACGTGAACATGCAAAACGCCACCGTCACGCCAAGCCCCAGAAACAGCGTTATCACAAACAGCAGAAAATGTTGCGGACCCGCCGGCATCGACAGCCGGAAAGGTTTCGGAAGTATGGCCGCGATCACCAGTAAAGGAACGCAGCGCAGTCCCGCGCCGGCAGCCCTGCCCGCGGTTGTCTTCGCAAACCACATATGGTAAATGGAAACCGGCCGGCACAGTTCATATGCGATTCCGCCATTTACAATGCTTTCAAAAATATCACTGTCTGCATTCCATGTCGTGAATGCGGAGAAAAACGCCTCTCGAAGCCATATGTAGGAAACCGTCGCAGACATCGCCATGGGATAAGCCTCCGGGGCAGACTTCTGAAACGCCATAAACGCCAGACATTCCATAAGCCCCCACAGAAGCTGTGTCGCCGCACCGCTGACCGCGGCAGCGCGATACTGCAGTCCCATATTGAACCGAATACGAAAAAAAGAAAAATAAGTTTTATATTTTGTCATCCCGTCCCCCTACACAATATCCAGCTTCTGATACAGGCCGGCAACGATACGTTCGAGACTGTCTGTACTTTGTTCCACCATTTCTTTGCATACAGGACTCTTCTCGATACAGTCAACCTTCTCTGTCTTTTGTAAGCCCAGCCCTGTATCTGCCTGCGGTTTCTCCATTGTCTGGTCATGTTGTACCGCCAGCCGCCGCATGTCCTCCAGCGTGCCGTCCATGAGCACCCGCCCTTTTCCGATCAAAATGATGCGGTTTGTCAGCGCCTCAATGTCCTGCATATCATGGGTCGTCAGGATCACTGTCGTCTTATGATTCCGGTTCAACCGCATAACGAACTCACGCACCGCCAGTTTCGATACCGCGTCCAGACCGATGGTCGGTTCATCGAGAAACAATATATTCGGGGAATGCAATAAAGATGCCGCTATCTCACAACGCATCCTCTGTCCAAGAGACAACTGCCGCACCGGCATCTTAAGAAGCTCCTGCAAGTGCAGCAGCTCTGTCAGTTCTTCCAGATTATTCTGATATACATTCGGGGAAATCGCATAGATGTCTTTTAAAAGTTCAAAGGAATCAATCACGGGGACATCCCACCACAGCTGTGAACGCTGGCCGAACACCACGCCGATCTGCCGCACATGCTCCGTCCGGTTCTTCCATGGGATACGCCCGTCCACAAGGCAGCTTCCGCTCTCAGGGGTTAGGATACCGCTTAGGATTTTGATCGTAGAACTTTTACCTGCTCCGTTGGGTCCGATGTACCCTACCATCTCTCCGTCCTGAATGGTAAAACTGACGTCAGACAACGCCTGAATGACTTCCATCTCCCGCCGGAACAGCGCTTTGCAGGCTTCTTTCATACCTGCGTTTCTTTTTGCTACTCTGTACGATTTACATATATGCTCCATCGTAATCATATAGCTTCCTCCTGGTAGTAATATTTCTGCATGCACAGTTATAAATGTCTTGCCAAGTAGGTCCTGTCTCTCCGGTAACAGCCGGAGAATACCTTATTCACTTTACAAGCTCCACCCGACGGTCAAAACGGGTGGAGTTTTATTATATCGCTGCGGGAAACGGCGTGTCAAGAATTGATCCGCCTTTCCGTTATTTTAGCCTTCCGAAAGGAAACGACCCGCCTCTTTGGTATATTGCACCTGCACATACGGCTTTCCCCGTTCAATTATTCTTGTATTTCCTGTGCTTCTAAAACCATTTTTTTCATAAAAACACCTGGCTCTTTTATTATCTTCTAATACCCATAACTGCATGGTCTCTGCGCCGAACTGCCCGCTCAAATACAGAATCGCCTGCTTACCGATTCCGTTATTTCGATATTCCTCAAGTATATACAGGCTTAATATTTCATAGCCTTCCGTCTGCTTCATGACCTTAAGAACCCCGACAGCCAGACCGGCTTCCTCGATCAAATAATAGAAAATATTCTGATTCTTACATGAATCTAAAAACTCCTGCTTTCTTTTCTCCGATGTGTCCGCCTGTAGATATTCCATCGGAAAAACATTGGCATAAGTCTGTTTCCATGCTGCTGCATGAACGAAACCTACCGCCCCCGCATCACTGATCTGTGCTTTTCTAATTTTCATGATTTCCTCCATTTCAGCGCTGCTTTCTACGCATGAACAAGTTTGTGTCAAGCAATACGCAGACACAAAGCATTCTTTTGTCATCCCATCTTCACTGCAATCTCCCCCACGGCCTTCCGATACGCCTCCACATTGTCGATCATCGGCGCATGTCCGGCATCCGGAATCAGGTACAGTTTCTTATCCGGCGCCTGCAGTTCCTCGAAGTATTTCTTACTGATCTCAACCGGTGTCTGGCAGTCTTTCTCCCCGAGCACATAGTAGACCGGAACCTGATAGCAGTCTCCTTTTTCCCGCAGATCAAAAAACAGCAGTTCACTCATTACCTGCATATTGGTCATGATACTTGTCATGAAAGGAAGCAGATCCTTTATCCCCATAACCGGTGAACGGCGCCACAGATCAATAACCGTCTTTCCAAAATCCTGCGCCAGTCCGTATTTCCCCTGCAGACTCCTGATCTGCCCCATCTTCCGATATACATTCATGTCGAAATAATCCGTCGGATACTCTCCGATCTTCTCCAGTTTCCTGATGTCTTTGCGGTTACCGCTCTTTTCAACCGTACTTTTCAGGATGGCATAACCCGTCCGCTCATTTTCCATAATGTTGATGACCTGCCCGCAGCCGATGTAACACGAGGTATGCTCCGGGTGTTCCAACGCAAACATGCTGCCGAGAACGCTTCCCCAGGAATGTCCCAGAATGGCAATTTTTTCTTTATTGTATGTTTTCTTCACATATAGCACCATTTCCAGCAGATCGTTTTTCAGAATTTCCGTATCGGGCTTGCTTTTCTTGTTTTTCAGCCATGTTTTGCCCGCTCCGCGCTGGTCATAATAGACAATATTATAATTGCGCGCCGCATACTCTTCCACAATAAAAGCAAAGAAGCTCTCCGTCTGTCCCGGCCCGCCATGGATAAACAGTATGACCGGATCTTCCGGTTTTGACCGGTAGTGCAGGAGGTAATGGTCGATGCCTGCAATAGATACGTATTCTTCCGTGTATGTTCTGTCTTTTTTCATATTCTCTTTCATTCTCCTTCCTCCTCGTCATCCTTCTTCCCCAATCAGATAATTCACCGTCTGCGCCAGCGTCTTTAGCTGAACCTGCGGCTGATACAACTCTGCCAGAGGGTTCCTCTCATGCCGGTAGCAATGATGGACGATACAGTTCATCTGGATACCACCGTATGCCGAGGAAATAAATGCAAGCAGTTCCTCCGCGCTTACCCGCGGGCGGATTCTGCCCCGCCTGACCTGCTCTTGTAAGTACTCCATCGTTCGCATGGTCAGATACTCCATATTGCCCGCTTCGGCAAGGTTCCCCATGATCTTTCGGGTTCTCCCCGGTGCATTCATGGCAAGCACGGAAAACTCGAAGTCAATTTTTTCGATTCCCATGAGTTCACTGCTCATAAATTCCGCGAGCATTTCGAAAAGTCTGTTCGTAATTTCCGCAGGCGGCAGGAGGTCTTTTTGTGCCAGAATCTCATCAATCTTTCCCTTGATGCTCACCCGTTCCCGCATCTGCCGGATCATGTCCGCAAAAATATCGTCTATATCCTTATAAAACCGATAGATTCCTCCCTGGCTGAATCCGGTACGGTCGATAATATCCTGCATGGTGACCGTGCTGACTGTCTTCTGCAGGCACAACTCATACGCCGCGTCCGTTATCATTTTTTTCTTTTTTATTATGTATTCCTCCGTTACCTTCGGCATAACGCCCTCCCGTGATATTTGTTTTCCGAACTTTAAAAATGAATCTTGTTTCATTTTAACAGGACCAACGTAGCTTGTCAAGAATCCTCGCAAGAACATAAGAGTACCTTACAGCTCCTGTCAGAATTGAGTAGGAGGCTAACCATTAATTGATTAGCCGTCCTCTCACACCACCGTGCA
>CALGVA010000039.1 GCA_937920345.1 uncultured Lachnospiraceae bacterium | reverse complement strand
CACTTCATCGAAAAATTTTCATTTTAGGTCTTGACTTTTAATAGTTAGACTTTCTAAAGAACTTTTTGCGTGATAAACATCGCTGTCCGCAGACACTTCCGGCGCTTTCTGGCAGCCCGTCAATACACATATCCCTGCTATCAGTGCGCTTAAAAATCTTTTCTTCATTGTATATTCCTCCTGTAAATGCCCCATCCGGGTTATAAGGGATTATACACTTTTTCATCTGCTTTTTTTAATTCCGGCGAAATTATACCATATTTTTTCCGAAATCAGACCAAAAGACCTTTATGAAAAAGCTGCCATGAACATATGACAGCTTTTTCAATATTTTATAGGTTTTTCATATACAGCATAATCTCTGTTTCCATATCGTTGTCTTTACAATGCATTTCTATATCGCCATGATATTTTTCCACGATCCGACGGACGTTTGTAAGTCCTATGCCATGCCCTGCAAGAGACTTTTCTGACAGTCTGCGTATTTCGCATACACCATCGGGAATCCCCATACAGCTGTTTACCATATACAGAAACAAAATACTATTTTCCATCCGCATACTGATTTTCAAAAACCGCTCGTCTGTCTGAACAGCTGCCGCTATCGCATTGTCCAATAGATTTCCAACAATGACATTAAAATCGAAAGAGTGCAGATTCATCTTCTCCGGAAGCACAATATCCGTTTCCACTTTTTTTAATTCTTCTTTTGCCCTTTGCAGCTTGTAATTCAACAGGCTGTCCAAAGCTTCATTCCCTGTATAAATATGTTCTGACGGCGTCTGCATAAACTCCTGCATGGCATCAAGATATTCGATCAGTTTTTCCGACTTTGAACCTTTTGCCAATCCTTCAAGCGCCAGCACATGGTTTTTCATATCATGCCTTAATGCCCTGATACGGCTCTGCGACTCTTTCATAATCTCAAACTGGTTCTGATAAGCAATCGTCTGCTGTTTATAAATATCCTGTTCCCTTAGCTGTACATAGTTTTTTAGCAAAATATGATACAAATAAAACACACACAGATTAAGCGCCAAAACCACAACACAAACAAATACCGCTGTCAGACTGCCAATGTTTCCATACATCAACCCCCGAAATACCGTCACGCTCAACATCGGAATTACAGACAGCAACATCATCTGCTTTTTATCAAGCGCTTTTTCCCTGCTTTCTTTCGGATCAGGAATATGGCAGACAACCATCACGCAGATCAGCAAAAGCAAGGAAGAAACCGCACTCTGCTGCATTCTGATCATCTCTGAACCGGCAAAAAATACAGCTGCCCCACTGCCTGTATCCATGCAGAAAAAGACCAGGGAAATCCATATTTTTTTCTCCCATGCCCCACGGTAAAAATACGTCACGCCAATGATACCCGCCAGGTTACACATTTCATAGAAAAATGATACATGGAATACGCTGTAGGCGGCTGTTGTCAACAGATAGTATCCCGCAAAGACGATTTTCCATATCAGCCTGCTCTTATCCCCTGAGGGCAAAAAGGTATCCAGAACCTTTTTCAATAATGCCGTATGTAAAATCCCTACTATCAAAACCACCATCAATTCATATCCTATTTTATAATACATTGTACATCTTTTCCTTCAAATACTGTTTGATTTTTGCCCTGACTTCTTTCCTGTATGGTTTGCTGACACTCAGGACATCGCCATTCATCATTTTTATGCTTTCGTAAGAATACTCACTCACATATTCCTGATGTATCACATACGACTGATGTATCATCAGAAATCCTGCCGGAAGCTGTTCCATGACATTTTTCAGTTTCCCGTAAAATTCCTCCTGTCCATCTTTTTTTATCATCAAAATCTTTTTATCCATACTCATGAAATATAATATTTCCTTAACCGGCACACGAAAAATCCGGCTTCCTCTTTGATATTCAAAGCAGCTTTCCGCATACTTTTTCCTTTTCATGCTTCTTTCAAGCACTTCTCGCAACCGTACAGCGGAAATTGGCTTTACAAGAAATTCCAATGGCTGCATTTTAAAAAGTTCCATCGCGTAACTCTGCTTTGAAGAAATATAGACGATGTGGGTATCTGTATCCCTCATCTCGTCACGGATAAAAGTTCCTATTGCAATGCCATTTTTCTGCAACAATTCAATATCAAGAAAAAGGATATCCAATCCTACCCCTTTTTTCAAATCACACTCCAAACTCTCTCCACTATACCATACCTCTATTTCAAATTTTACTGATAATTCTGCCGATAGCCCTTGAATCTGTTCCTCCAGCAAGGAACACAAAATTTTATCATCATCACATATCCCGACTCTGTACATTCTATCGCTCCTTTAACCAATATCGTTTCTATTGTACTTTACCTTTAACCTGCTATCAAGAAAAAGCGTTCATTGGTTTTCTTCCAACAAACGCTTTCCGCCTTAATACCTGATCCGTTTACGTATCATATATTCCTTAATTTTAAAAAGTTCTGCCCACTTACTCTACACGGATTTCCTTTGAAATGACAGCCCGGTCTGCAGCACTGCTGTTCATTCCTTCCTGTTCCATCAAAGACCAGTCGTCAAGATTGTCAAAAATGAAGACATACAATGTTTTGATTTCTTTCCCCTGAACAGCAAATCCGGCTCTGCCAGCCATTTCCGTGTCTGAATAAAGCAGTTCCCCATCCTGATTAAAGCAAATTGTATAACAGGGTTCAAAAGACCACCCAAGAAGTTCAAACATCTCTGCATCTGTCATATCGGGATCTTTTGAAAGCAGTTTTTCTCTCCTGTCGTCTGTCAGTTCTCTCTGCTCTCCCGGTGTTGTCGCACGGACAATTACCTGATAAGGAGATACCACTACATCTTCAAGCGTTATATTCCCCTTTTTCTCACCCACTTTAATCATTCTTACATCTGTTCCGTTTACCGCAAACGGAATAACAATATTCCAGCCGCCATCCGTCCAGTGAGATGCCGATATTTCTTCGCCGTCAAGCATCCTGTCATCATCATAACCAAGACCGTTTATATTTAAGCTCAGTTCGCCGCTTCCTGTGTGTTTCTCCGCAAGATTTATCTTCAGCATACCTGCGAATGTTTGGCTGTCGATTACTTCTCCATCAAATGTATTTTCTAGCCACTCAGGTGAACTTCCATCCACACTCCATGTTCCGTCTATATAAAATCCTGCGGCTGTCTGGTTATCTGCAGCATTCATGCCTGTATAATGTTCCGGAATATGCGTGAAATCTGCATCTTCTGATTCAATATTAACTGTAAGAAATATGGAATATCCATCACAATAGACTTCTGATGCAGTCAGTGTGATTCCTTTGTCAGATACGGTATAGTCCGATGTATCCAAGTTCCCCACAGAATCCTCATTTGTCAGGACAGTTTTCTTATCCGTATAGTCTCCGGAATATGTGACATCATCGTCAACCTTCTCAAAAATCTTTCCAATCAATGGAATCTTCGCTGCAAGTACCGGATTAAAGTATCCCAGTCCGCAGGTTCCAATAACCGCCGCTGCCACTGCCGCTGCCACACCTTTTCCTATTTTGCCGAATTTTTTCATAGTATCCTTCCTCCTTCTATGTATCCGGATTTCTCTGTCATCTATTTCAGGAGCAAGGGCCTGCTTTAAGATTTGATCCAATTTTTCATCTGTCATATCCTATCGCCTCCAATTTTTCTTTTAACTCTTTCTTTGCTTTCCGCATCCGGCTTTTGACGGTTCCTTCCGGCAGTCCAAGAATCTTAGATACCTCATTTATCTGCATATCTGCTGAATAATACAGATAGATTGGTATTCTGTACTTCTCCGGCATAGTTTTAACAAATCCCTGAATCATATCTATCTCATTTTGCTTTAATACAATATGTTCTGGGGAAACTTCGTTATCATAATCAGCAAACCCATATCCCTCATCAGACATCTCATCCATACTGTCAATCGGAACCAGCCTCATCCTGTTTGCATATTTTTTCTTCTTATTTTTCCAAAGATAAATTGAAGTGGATAAAGCGTAACTCTTTGTATTCTGCATAGAGTCCAGTCTTTTCTTTTTCTCCAGCAGTTTGAGCATAGTGTCCTGATACAGTTCGTCCCCATTTTCCGCATTTCCGGCTGTCATCCGGCAAAACCGCAGAATATCTTTTCCAAACTTCAGGACAAACCGCTCGAATTCGTCATTATTCATAGCAGCCATCCTCCTTCTTCTTTCAAGTCGACTTGCAAAGATTTGCCCTTGCGTATATATATTGTCATGACACTGGAAAAAGGTTTTCAAATTCTCAAAAAATTTAACATTTTTATAGCCAAATGAAAATCTTATCTCCTCCAAATCAGAAGATTCAATACCATATTTTTCACAAATCTCTTTAGTTGTTATCGCTTATTTCTCCTATTTTTTTAGTATATTATACCATATTATACCTACAAATCAAAAAAAGAGAGCATTTTTCTACTCTCTCCTATTAATTCACGCTCAGTTCTGGAACCATCATTAACTACTAGGTCAACTTACATTAAAACCGGAAGATTTTGTCGGGCGATATGGTAAAAAAATGATAACAGAAATTTTGTTACCCAACCGGAGTGCTGATCCCGATAGTTTATCTCTCCCTCCTGGCACAGATCCTTACATATATCAAGAATATATTGTTTAGAAAGCTATTACCGGAAGTATTACGAAACACGTGGAATTTTCGTCTGAGGATGAATTGCTGTATGCCTCATTGCGTGCTATCATATGTCAAATAGCTCTTGTCTATACACGGGAAAATGACCAACATATCTCACAGCACAAATGCCCCGAATGCATCCTCCTCCTTATGCTGTTCACTGTGATATTTCATCAGGTATGCCTTCATTTCCGTATGCGACTCGCCCAGATCCTCCATCATTGCCTGAAAGTTATCCTCATTGACGCCGCCCAGTCTCGTCAGGAACTGATAATACCGCAGGTCATCCCCGTACTCTTCCAACACGACCTTCCATGTCTCCTCCGTCTGCTGTCCCTTGATATGTGCCAGAAGATAAGCTTCCAGTTCCGCCCTGACAGCCTCCGCCAGTCCATAGTCATGCATCAGGCGCAGCATAGCCAGTCTGACCTTCTCCCGCCTGCGCTGCTCCTTATAATAGTCCAGATTATTTTCCTTGCTTCCGTAATCCTCCTCGCCGCACAGAAGCATTCTGGAGAATCCTTCCGCATCCTCTTTTCTCATAACGGACTGCATCCTGTTATCCCACTGCCCGAGCCACTCATCCGTCCCCGCATTCTCAAAGTCAAAAAGATAGAACGCATCCAGCCGGCTCATGACTGCCGCCAGCAGCCATGCAACATCCGTCGTTCTTTTCTCGTTTTCATCCGCATTCTCATTGACAATCTGCTCCAGCCGGAAGCATTCCTTGCATATCCCCTGTCCGGTCTCTATACGATGATACGGCAGGAGGATCTTCGTCAGCTTAGCACAATAGGCAAATGCCCAGTCGTCTATCCGCACAATCGTCTCCGGCAAGGTAATCTGCCTGAGCAGCTTATTGCTCAGGAAAGCCTTCTTGCCGATCACAGCCACCGTACAGCCATCCACCGCGTCCGGAATGATAAGCTCCGTATCCTTGCCCCGGTAACCGGACACAACCGCTGTCCCGGCCTGCCTGTTCAAATCATATTGTATGGAACCATGCTCCGTAGATTCTTCCTTATATTGCATACCGCTTTATCCTGCCATTTCAACTAAGCTTACTATCCTGCACATTTTTGTTTATAGCATTAAATATTTCTAGTTTTAATTCCTCATCATCATCATAAGTTTCATTCATAACAGCAACTATTATTCTATGAAGTAATTCTTTATCAATTTTACTTGCCGCTACATTAAGACTAATATTTTCCATCTTTTGCATAAAAGTATTTGCAACGGCCATGTATCCATTCTGCAAGAGAAATAATGTTGATAGTGTTATTGCAAGCCGCTTGTTTCCGTCAGCAAAACAATGGAATTGACATGTGCAAAAGAATAGATGTGTCAATTTATCTTCAAAACCGGGGTACCAATCATCATTTTGAATATTATATAGGACACTTTCTAATTTTCCAAAATCAATTTCCGCCAATGTGCCGCCACCGCTGTATTTTATAGTTTTAGCATGAGTCGACCGAGCCATCTCCGGAGTAATATAATTATATTTTTCCATTATTCACTCTCCTTCAAGCGGCGCAATACATCCTGATGCTCTTCCATAAGTTTTTCCAATTCGTCCCCGGCTTCACCCAGGAATTTCTCATATTCTTCGTTTTCGAGAGGCTTAATATATTCCTTCAGTTGAAAATGAAAAGCCTCTCTCAATGCCATATCTCTACTTGCCATTTTTGTTCTGGCTGACACAATGAGCGGTTTCCACAGAGGTAGTTTCTCAAAAGCTTCAAACAGATCTGATACCTCCCAGTTATTTAATGGTCTTCCTAATTTTTCCGACTGTGTTTTAATCATCTCTGCCAATCCGCACTCATATGAGGAAATCAGCGTTAAAATCTCAGAATAAAAAGTATCCCTGATTCTTTCCTTTGCGGACAGTTTCAAAATCTGCCGATACTCAGCAGCTTTTTCTTTAAAAATGCTCTGATAAATTTTATTGGTGTATATGCCGTATTTTGCCTTACCCATGGAAACATAATCATGCAAGGCATCTGTAAATTCTCTATGATAATTCTCTTCCTGCAAAAAAGCCCCAATGAAATCCTGATCGCGTTGATTAATATACTTGGTTGATCCACCTGCTTTTTGATTTATAGTATCAATAGCAATGTCCAGCATAATTTGCCGCAAAGTCCTTGCTTCCGGACTCTCAACCATCACCATAGAGAGATTAAGAAACGTGCGAAAATCAAAAATAGCGAGTTGTGGCGTTTTATTACTGATGTTCCCGACATTAATGTCGGGAACATCCTGATCAGCAATACACTGTAAAAAATCTTTCAGTCGCTTTCCCTTAAGAACTTCATAACCGTTAACCTCAAATTCCGACTGATATTCACTTACATATCGCTCCACAGTCCTGATTTCCACACCAAAATAAGTTGCTACCATCGTTTTAGTAAAGCACAGTTTATCTTCAAATATAATCCCTTGAAACTGCGTCTGCCTTTGAATTTCTGATAATGCTCTTTTATTATTTAAAATATTTTGTCGATCAATCTGCGAAGATGTTAAATCCCTGCTCATATCAAAACTCCTTACTCATCAAATCTCCAACTCCCCCAGCGCCTCGATCTGCTCAAGCAGCCCGCCGCTCCGCTCTGTCAGCATCAGTTCCTCATTATGCCGCTGGTAATCCTCACAGCCGTACATACTGATAAACCTCGCACAGTCAGCCTGCACCGTACACTCTGTCACAAGGATCAGCATCTCGTTACCGGAACCGAACGTATCCTCCACGAACTGAAAGAGATAATGCATGCTCTCCTTCACCTGTGCCGTGTTTTGTTTATAATTCTCCACTTCCGCCTCGAAGCAGTGCTTCGCCTGCGCAAAAGTCTCCGCACCGTCCCTTGCGTCCTGCTGTCTCATGCGCTTCTCGCACTCCTGCAGCAATGTGATAACCGATCTGTTCTTGCGCTTATCCCGCACGGAAAGCGCACCGGCTTTCTGCAGCGAATCCATCGACTTGTGTCTGCCCTCGATCTGCTGCCCGATCTGCCGGATCAGTTCCTGCGCACTCCCGCCCGCCTCTGCTTTTGCCTTCAGCGCTCTGAGCGGATTCATCACCTCGCCGAGAATCTCGGAAGCGAGCATATTTTCCTTGATATCCTGCTGCAGTCTGTCGATAAGCATACCCATCAGGGACAGCCGCTCATCAAAATCGGCCTTACGCGCCTTATCCTTCGCCTGTTCGCTGACGGTGCCGGACAGAATCTCTTCCACTTTATAATCGTTCTTATATTTCTGATACAGATCATAGTATGCGGTAAATTCCTTCACTACCCGCTCATTGCGCAGATACTGCCCTACGAAGGATTCTTCTACCGCGATGTTCTCCTCCTCATACAATGTCAGCATCTCCGACAGGTCTTCCCAGCCCCTTGCGGTAATATAGCTTCTGCCCCGCACGGTCGTCTCCACCTGATAGAAATCTTCCTTTTTCATATCCAGATAATTCAGGATCGCCGTATGCACGCCTCGTTCTCTGGCATATTCCTTCCAGATTCCGTAGTCCGCCTCCACCTCCAGAATCTTTAAGCGGTCCATGGTCACCACGTCGAACTCCCGCACCGACTTATTATACTCCGGAGGATTACCTGCCGTCACGATGACCCAGCCCTCCGGCACCTGATGTCTGCCGAACACCTTGTACTGCAGAAACTGCAGCATAGACGGTGCCAGTGTCTCCGACACACAGTTGATCTCGTCCAGGAAAAGGATTCCCTCCCTGATGCCGCTTTCCGCCATCACATCATAGATCGAGGCGATGATCTCGCTCATCGTATATTCCGATACGTCATAAGACCTGCCCTCATATTCTTTATGCATGATAAAAGGCAGCCCCAGCGCAGACTGTCTCGTATGATGGGTCATGGAATAGGACACAAGCGCGATCCCCAGTTCCTGCGCGATCTGCTCCATAATCGCCGTCTTACCGATGCCCGGTGCGCCTAACAGGAAAATCGGTCGCTGCCGCACGATCGGAATGCGGTACTCTCCTTCCGCATCCTTTTTCAGATATATCCTGACGGAATCTTTAATATAATTTTTCGCTTCTTTAATATTCATTCTCTGCTACCGCTTTCTCCTGCTTCATGTTTTATCACCCGGATTCGAAATCCGTTTTATTCTGCCTTGCGCTGTCCTTATTCTGCTTCTCCGTGCAGCCCGGTGCTATACAGTTTCTTCCGGTTCCTCCAGGTCTTCCTCCTCCAGCACAAGCCGTATCGCCCACGGCGGCACCTTTGGCGCGTTGTCATCCTCATGAAGAAACACGAAAGCCACATCATAATCCGGCATTTTCTCCGGATATATGCCGTAACCGTCCGTAAAATAGATCATGCCTTTCAGATCGTCAAATTCATGCTTCTCCCGCAGATTCTCCACATACTCGAACACCGGTCTGAAATCCGTGGAACCGAATCCCGTCAGTCTCCCTTTCGCCATGAAATCATCAAATTCCTCTCTGCACGTGATCTTCGTATCCTGCCGCACCTCGCTGTCACACTGAATGATGTGCACGTTAATCTTGCTGAAGAAATTTTCACTCTCCTGCATGATATTGTAGGTCTTCTGCAAAAACCCCTGTACCACCTTACCTCTGCAGGATGCCGACGTGTCCAGCGCGATCACGAAGTCCCTGATCTTATTGGTATCCTTATACTCCAACGGCTCCACCAGCGGCATATTGCCGTAAGTATCCAGCCCGTAAGTATAATATATATAATCAAATTCATCGTCGTTCACCTGTACCGACTCTCCCCTGACCATGAATTTTCTCAGGAAATCCGTGTAGTCGTACCGCTCTCTTGTGGCCTCCTTCAGATTCTGCTCCACGACCCCGCCGCGCGTTTTGTCTTTGCTGAAGCTTTTCAGATCAGCCTTGATTCGCTCGCTCACTTTGCGCCACTCGGCCTGAGACAGTTCCAGTTCCTCCCGTCTGTCCCAGTAGATGTGCTCATCATAATGGCATAGCTTATGCCATTCCGCCTTCGCCTTCCCGGACGGCTCCTCGATCCGGAAGTGCCGGTAGAGCTTCTCCGCCGTCAGCCCGCCTGCCTGTTTTGACAGAATCTCCAGACGTGTACGCAGTTCATCGTCAGACGGTAACGCCGTCAGATGCAGATTCATGTCCAGAATCGTATGCTCCACCGCGATATCCGTCGCCATATCCCAATACTGACGATTCAGCTTATCCGTCTCGAAGGCATGGTAGAATATGCAGTGCAGAAGCGTATGCAGATACAGCCTTGCCGCATACCCCTGAGCAGCCTTATACTGCCCGAGCAGCCGCACGGGATCATAATAGAGCACGGCGCCATCAAAAAGATGTGCTCCCGTCTGTTCCCTGCACGCCACCCTCAGTTTCGACAGCGCCACATCTAGGAACCGCATATTGACCAGTATGCCGTCGTGCGCAAGATGCATGATCTCACCGGCAATTTCCCGTATATGAAGTTGTCGTTCTGTTCGGCTCTTCTGATCCATAATCCTGCTCCCGTATTAACCGCCCGGTCCGGCCTGATATCCATCCCCTATATTGCTTCCAGCACACACAATCGATAGGGCATATTCTGACCGTGCATCAGCATGATTTATCAATCTACACCCATCGAACCCAGATACATTTTAATCAAATACAGAATCAGCAGATGCGCCGGATAGAATATGTAGAAAAACCATTTTGCAAAATTTCTGCCCCTTTCGGCTCTCTTTCCATTATAAAACACCAGTACCGCCACCCCCGCTGCGATAATTCCTGTCCCGGCAGGCAGCGCATGTATCACTTCCCTGAAGGTCAGACTGCCCGCTGTAAATGTCCGGGATAACAGATTCAGCATAGTGAAAAGTACATAAGCAATTCCAAAACTGCAGGCTGTTCTCTTCCTGTCACTCCTGCTGTGATAGAATAAAATCGTATAAACTGCCGCGAGGACGCCCCAGTCTCCGACTGCTGTAACGTACACCAGCAGAAGGCAGAGTGCAGGTCTGACCATCGGATTTTGTACCTTATCCAGAACGACCAGTATCAGAAAACAGCAAAACAATGTATACAGCATGTTCAGATTGCCGAAATGAAACGCCAGTGTATACGGAATCTGTGAGATCACAGCAAACAACAGCAGCCGCTGCCCGTATTTCACCTTAGAGCGCGTATAATCGTACCCTTCCACCAGAAAAAAACACATCAACGGCGCCGTAAAAAAACCGATATCTTCAAAAATTTCATACAGAGGCGTCCCTGGTGTAAGAAACGTACAGGCAGTATGATTCAACAGCATGGTAAACATCGCAATATATTTGATTACATCCCTGTTTAACACCCGTAACCTTGCGCCGGAGGCGGTTTCTTTTTCCATGGAATCCTTTTCGCCCTTCCTTCAATACTTCCGGTATATTGCCTCGCCGGTATAACGGCAGTACTGTCTCTATTCGCTGTCCTGTATTCTTTGACAGTCTTGTCTGTCCGGTGTTTCGTCTCCCGGACATCAAGATAGACGATTAACAGTTTCTGTAATCGCCTATTCACGTTATCCTGCATCCGGACTCATAATATTCTTAACAAGTTCATATCTCTTTTACAAAACCACAAGGCGGCCGCTGTAAAACCGATTCTGCACCGGGCGGCACCCCATCACCTACTGTACAAACGGATTATACTGCTTCTCATGCCCGATCGTCGTGATCTCGCCGTGCCCCGGATAGACCTTTGTCTCATCCGGCAGTATGAAAAGACGATCTTTGACTGATCTGGTCAGTGCACTCATGCTGCCTGTCGCCAGATCCGTTCTGCCCACCGACTCCTGGAAAAGCGTGTCTCCCGCAATCAGTATACCCGCTTCTTCAAAATAATAACAGCAGCTTCCCACCGTGTGCCCCGGCGTAGCGATCAGCTTACAAGTCATATCCGCAATGGTAATCTCTTCCCCGTCATGCAGATACCGGTCCGGAACCACCGTATAAGGTCTGCCCACCTGATCCGACACATTTGTGACGGCATCCTCACAGAGTACCTTCTCCGCCTCATAAGCATAGAGCGGCGCGCCCGAAAGTTCCCGCAGCTTATTGGTTCCCCATATATGGTCAAAATGCCCGTGCGTCAGCAGGATTCCCTTGACTTCAAACCCTTTTCCTTTGAGCGTCTCATAGATGTAATCGCCCTTATCCGCCGGATCGAAGAAGATCACATCCCTCGTTCCCTCACGATACACAAAATAGCAATTTGTCTGGCAGATCCCTAACATCAGTCTGCCGATCTTAATCTCATTCATGCTCCTGTTTTCTCCCTTTATGCTGCCTTGTTACCCCGTTGTCCTCTCTATATCAATAATACTCTCGATCGTTCTGATCTTATCAATAATACGCTGCAGTTCTTCCCGGCTGCGGATCTCGAAACTGACCATGATCGTTGCCGTCCCCTGTTTGCTCACCCTCGTATTTAAGGAAAGGATATCGATCTCTTTCTCCGTAAGCGCCTTGGAAATATCTGCCAGAAGCCCGTTTCTGTTGTTCGCAAAGATACTGATCTCTGCAAAATAACTTCCCACCGCCGCTTCCGCCTGCTGCCATTCCGCATCGATCAGCCTGTTTCGGTCGATTTCCGGCAGATTCATAATATTCAGGCAATCCGTCCTGTGAATCGAGATGCCTCTGCCCCTCGTCACAAACCCGACAATCTCATCCCCCGGCACAGGGCTGCAGCATTTGGAAAAACGTACCGCCACATCGTGGATTCCTTTGACCACGATACCGCTCGCACTCTTCTGCATACGGTTTTTGCTGAACTGGGCGTTCTCCGCCACTTCCGCCATGACTTCCTCGTTGGTCATCTCTTTCCGGTGATCATTCTCGTACATCTCCTGCATACGATTGAGGATCTGGCCCTCTTTGAGTCCGCCGTGCCCGATTGCAGCCAAGACCGACTCCCAATCCTGAAACCCGTACTTCTTCATGATGGCTTCCTGATATTGTGAGGTCATCACATCCGTCATATTGATGGATTTTGCTTTACAGTAATTGGCGATCAGTTCTTTGCCTTTGACAATATTATCATCTTTCAGTTCATGCTTAAACCACTGGTTGATCTTGTTCTTCGCCTGCGTGCTCTTAACCACATTCAGCCAGTCGCGGCTTGGTCCTTTGGAATTCTGCGATGTCAGGATCTCCACACGATCGCCGTTCTTAATCTCATAGTCAATGGTTACCAGCTTACCGTTAACCCTGGCGCCGATCATCCGGTTCCCCACCGCACTGTGTATACTGTAGGCGAAATCAATCGTGGTGGAACCTGCCGGCAGATTCTTCACATCTCCCGTAGGCGTAAAACAATATACACTGTCGGAGAAAAGATTCAGGTCACTCTTTAAGAGATTCATAAATTCCTTGTTATCCGACATGTCACGCTGCCATTCCAGAATCTGGCGCAGCCATACAAGCTTTTCTTCTTCCTGGGTTTCCACCTTCCTGCCGTCAGAAGCCTCTTTATATTTCCAGTGGGCGGCAATACCATACTCCGCGGCCTTATGCATCTCATAGGTTCTGATCTGTATCTCGAAAGGCTGCCCCGTGCTGCCGATCAGCGTCGTGTGCAGCGACTGATACATGTTCGCCTTCGGCATCGCGATATAATCCTTGAAACGCCCCGGAATCGGTTTATACATCTCATGAATCACACCCAGCGCCGCGTAACAGTCCTTCACAGTGTCCACGATAATGCGTACTGCAAACAGATCATAGATCTGATCTATGGTCTTGTTCTGGTTCTTCATTTTCTTATATATGCTGAAAAAATGTTTGATACGGCCATCGATCTGTGATTTGATGCCCGCTTTTTCTATATGCTCACCGACTTCATCCACGATTGTCTGAATGTACTGTTCCCTTACATTTTTGCGTATGGAAATCTTATCTACCAAATCATAATAAGCATCCGGCTCCAGATATTTTAAAGAAAGATCGTCCAGTTCTACTTTAATCTTGGAAATACCGAGTCTCTGGGCGATAGGAGAATAGATATCCAGCGTCTCTCTGGCGATCTCCTGCTGCTTCTCCTCCCTCATATGCTGCAGTGTCCGCATATTGTGCAGTCTGTCCGCCAGCTTAATCAGGATAACACGGATGTCCTTCGCCATAGCGAGAAACATCTTACGCAGGTTTTCCGCCTGCCGTTCCAGCTTCTCCGCATCCCGGTCCCGGTCTGCCGGATTCTCTCCGTGGAAATTCAATTTTTCCAGTTTCGTGACGCCGTCCACAAGAAGCGCCACATCCCCGCCGAACGCTTCACTGATCTCCTCATCAGTCATGATGGTGTCCTCGACCACATCGTGCAGCAGTCCCGCCACGATCGTCTCCTTATCCAGCTCCAGATCCGCGAGAATAATCGCCACATAGAGCGGATGAATAATATACGGCTCACCGGATTTGCGCACCTGATCCTTATGCGCGTCATAAGCTGTCTGATAGGCCCGCTCGATCAGTGAAATATCATCGGAAGGATGATATTTGCGCACACGGGTAATAAGCTCCTCGTATAACGCCTCCGGAGTTTGAAATTCCTCGATCGATTCGATTCTCCCGTCATCAATGATGACTTCTCTCTTTTCTTCTGTCATAGCCTCACCAGCCGCTCATCTGAATTGTCCTATATCGTTACCGCTCACAGTGTCCGAAAGTGTAACAATATATACCGTTTACTCCTTATTATAATCGCAAATCATAAGCAAGTCAAAATATTCTTGCCAGGATTTATGTAAATTATGCTCACGCTGCTTCTGCAAGTTCCATAGAGTGCCCTTTTTAGTACCTGTAACAGTTCAGCCTTCGGCTTCACTGTCACTCCTGATGCACACAAAATGCTCCAAAGTCGCATTTTGGCGCTTTCACAACTCATAAAATCGCATACAGAACGATTTTACTCGCGGAATAGTGCAAGGCTGAACTGTTACCTATACCTTCCAAATTTCTTTGAACTCTATTGACAATACCCCGGTCGTTAATTATAATTAGGGTTATATAACAATAATTATATAAAGGAGGTGTATCAAGTGCCGCCAAAAGCAAAAATTACAAAAGATATGATTGTGGACGCTGCTTTCGAGATCGTTCGCAGCGAAGGCGTGGAAAATGTCAATGCGAGAACCGTATCGGAAAAGCTGAATTGTTCCACGCAGCCCGTTATGTATCATTTTGCGACGATTGAGGCATTAAAAAAGACGGTCTATGCAAAGGCAGATCGTTATCATTCGGAATATCTGATGCATATTCATAACCCGCAGAAAGACGTTATGCTGGGGATTGGATTGAATTATATCCGCTTCGCGATTGAAGAACCTCATTTGTTTCGTTTCCTTTTTCAGTCGAATGGTTTCAATGGGACCACGCTGCCTGAAATGATAGACGCTCCGGAGCTTATGCCTGTTATTCTGGCAATGCAGGAAGCCGTTGGAGGAGGCAGTATAGAGCAGGTAAAAGAAATCTTTCTGACCGTTTTCTTATTTGTCCACGGGTATGCAAGTTTGATTGCGAACAATTCACTGGCTTATGATGAGGATCTTATAGAAGCTCATCTGGAACAGGCTTATCATGGTGCAATACTGGCCACACAGGAGGATACGAAATGAAAAAATTATATGGAAAAAGTGAAATAACCTTTGCGATCGTCTGGATTGTGATTTACTGTGTTCTGCAATCCCTGGCATATCCGTTGAATGAAAAAATCGGGATTACATATTCTGCAAATGCCATTTTTTGTGTCTTACAGACAGTTATCCTGATTGCTTTTATTTGGAAGAACAGATTATGGAAACGGTATGGACTATGCAGATCTTCAGCACCTGCCCGTCAATTACTTTACTATGTGCCGCTGATCATACTGGCCTCAGAAAATCTCTGGAACGGTTTTGCTGTTAATGATTCACTGGCGGGCACTGCCTGCCGCATTGTCTGTATGCTTTGTGTTGGATTTTTGGAGGAAGTGATTTTCAGAGGCTTTCTTTTTAAGGCAATGGCGAAAGACAATTTACAATCTGCGATTATCGTTTCGAGCGTGACCTTTGGCATAGGGCATTTGCTGAATTTATTCAATGGAAGTGGTATGGATCTGGCGAACAATTTAATGCAGATCGGCTTTGCAGTTGCGGTAGGTTTTCTGTGGGTAACGATATTTTATCGCAGCGGGAGTCTGCTCCCTTGTATAATTACGCACTCTGCGATAAATACCCTCAGTACTTTTGCAAATAAAGCAGGCCTTTCTATGGAAAAGCATATGATCCACGTCCTTGTTATGATTGCGCTGACTGTCTCCTATACCGTAATTCTAACAAAGACGCTTCCGAAAAACCGGTGTGCAAATGCAGATGACGAGGCGGAACAATGATCTGACGGAGATGATTGCAGAACGGGTAAGTTTATACCCGCCCTCTTAAAATACCGTTCTACTGCATAAAAAACGGGCATACCGCCGTTTAGACGATACGCCCGTTTTGCTTTGTACCTGTTACATCATACCCATACCCGGACCGCCTGCCGGCATAGCGGGTTCTGCTTCCTTGATATTAGCCACAACAGACTCTGTGGTCAGCAGTGTGGAAGCTACACTGGTCGCATTCTGCAGTGCACTTCTTGTCACCTTGGCAGGATCAAGGATACCTGCGTCTACCATGTTCACATACTCTTCTTTCAGAGCGTCAAAACCGATACCAACCTCGGACTCTCTCACCTTATTGATGATAACAGAACCTTCCAGCCCGGCATTGGCTGCAATGTGGAACAGCGGAGCCTCCAGTGCCTTGAGTACGATCTGCGCCCCTGTCTTCTCATCGCCTTCCAGTGCGTCAGCCAGTTTCGCAACTTCCTTGGAAGCATGGATATATGCGGACCCGCCGCCGGAGATAATGCCTTCCTCTACCGCCGCTCTGGTTGCTGCCAGCGCATCCTCCAGACGAAGCTTTGCTTCTTTCATCTCTGTCTCTGTCGCCGCGCCTACACGGATCACTGCTACGCCACCCGCCAGTTTCGCAAGTCTCTCCTGCAGTTTCTCTCTGTCGAAATCAGAGGTCGTCTCCTCGATCTGCTTCTTGATCTGACCGATTCTTGCCTGAATCTCTTCTTTATTGCCTTCACCGTCCACGATGACTGTATTCTCTTTCTGCACTTTAACAGATTTCGCACGTCCAAGCTGATCCAGCGTGGCATCCTTTAACTCCAGACCGAGTTCGGTGCTGATCACCTGACCGCCTGTAAGGATCGCGATATCCTGCAGCATATCTTTTCTTCTGTCGCCATAGCCGGGAGCTTTCACTGCCACTACGTTGAATGTGCCGCGCAGTTTATTAACGATCAGTGTCGTAAGCGCTTCTCCCTCCACATCCTCAGCGATGATAAGTAATTTCGCGCCGGACTGTACGATCTGCTCTAAGAGCGGCAGGATCTCCTGAATATTGGAAATCTTCTTATCTGTGATCAGAATATACGGATTGTCAAGCACCGCTTCCATCTTATCCATATCTGTAGCCATATATGCGGAGATATAACCTCTGTCGAACTGCATACCTTCTACCAGATCCAGTTCTGTCAGCATGGTCTTGCTTTCCTCGATGGTGATCACGCCGTCACCGGACACTTTCTCCATAGCGTCTGCCACTAACTGTCCTACTTCCTCATCGCCGGAAGAAACAGCAGCTACTCTTGCGATATGCTCCTTGCCGTTTACCTTAGAGCTCATCTTGGCAATCGCTTCCACTGCACAGTCCGTTGCCTTCTTCATACCCTTTCTGAGGATGATCGGGTTAGCGCCTGCCGCCAGGTTCTTCATACCGGCGTTCACCATAGCCTGTGCCAGTACGGTAGCGGTTGTCGTACCGTCTCCTGCCACGTCGTTGGTCTTGGTTGCCACTTCTTTCACAAGCTGCGCGCCCATGTTCTCGAATGCATCCGCCAGTTCGATCTCTTTTGCGATGGTAACACCGTCGTTTGTAATAAGCGGAGCGCCGTATGATTTATCCAGCACCACGTTTCTTCCCTTCGGTCCAAGGGTCACCCTTACTGTGTCTGTCAACTGATTTACGCCTGATTCTAAGGCTGCTCTGGCTTCTGCGCCGTATTTGATTTCCTTTGCCATGATAATGTCCTCCTGGATTCTTACTTGTTTCATTTACTGTTATTTCATAGTATTTACAGATCTGCGTTCCCTGAATGCAGTTATTACGCTGCTTCAGCATGATTTTCCCGATGCTGTCCCTTATTCAATGACAGCAAGAATATCGTTCTGTTTCACAATAATGTATTCTTCCTCATCCAGCTTCACTTCCGTGCCTGCATATTTGGAATAGATCACCTGATCGCCGACCTTGACTTCCATCTTTATTTCCTTGCCGTCTACCACGCCGCCGGGCCCTACTGCAATCACCTCTGCCTGCTGCGGTTTCTCTTTGCTCTGTCCCGGTAATACGATTCCGGATTTGGTCGTCTCTTCTGCAACTAACTGTTTTAATACAACTCTGTCGCCAAGTGGTGTTAATTTCATATCTGCTGCCTCCTTATTAATAACCTTTGTTCTTACCTTTTTATTTTGTATTATTAGCACTCTTTATGATTGAGTGCTAATAACTAAAACATATATTATCTTCATATGCATGGGTTTGCAAATTGATTTACATTCATTTTTATCATCATATCTCTTATTATCTCTTGTTTTCTTTATTTTACTCCTTTTATCTCGTTTTCTACCATAATAAGGGATTTAATTTTTATTTTATAAATTGTAACAGTTCAGCCTTCGGCTTCACTGTCACTCCTGATGCACACAAAATGCTCCAAAGTCGCATTTTGGAAACATGTCAAAAAAATACCCAAAAACAGGAGCGTATGTCTCTACCGCTCCTGTCTTCTGTAAAACTGCTTCCGCAGTATGTATTCTAATATTGATTTCGTACTGTACTTCCCTCCCGCCGTTATGATACGCCATGTTCCAGCCGCTCCCGGTATCCGGGCGCGTTCTTGATCTCAAATTTATTATCAAACATCTCGTATTCCGCATCCGGCAGCTTATCTTTCACTCGTTCCTCCACGTTCGTCTTATATACGATCCCGCATGCCGCCGAGGGTGCCAGAACCGGGTCCTCGAAACGTAAGCACGCTTCCTGCACACCGGCACAGTACGCTTCCGCCTCTCCGTCCTCTGCGCCCGGAATCAGGGTGACAAACACGTCGCCGTCCACCCGGCCGATGACATAATCCGGCTTTGCCTGCTGTTTTACAATATCAGCAATCGTTCTGATCAGCCTGTCGCTCTCCTCATCGCCGAAGTGATCATTGACAAATTTCCAGTCGTTAATATTGATGTTAATAACCGCCACCGGCACCACTTCCGCACGGTCGATCACCTGCATACGTTCCTCGAAATAGAACTTATGATATACGCCCGTCAGCGCATCCTCCTTCTCGCCCCTGGCAGTCTGTACATGCTTCACCCCTACCTTGTCTTCCAGTTCATCCATATAAATAGAAGATTCCGTATGCAGATACGCCTCTTCTCCCCACTGGGAAAGTATATTGGCGAATCCGTCCAGGAGATGCTCTACCGACCGCTTTTTCTCTTCCGGCACCTGATCCGTCTCGGCATACAAATGCGCGATCGTCCTGCCGTACACTCTTACCTTCCGTCCCGGCTCTCCCACCACGTCCGGCGTAAATCCCGCAAATCCGCCTACCGATACCACTTTCTCCCCGTGCCGCTCCGTGATCAGAAGCGCGACGCCTGTCGCCGCACAGAGCGCCTTACAATATTCTGTCAGCGTATCCAGTGCATACAAATTATCCAATGCATAATTCCTGATATTTTCCTTGATTCTTTTTTCAAAAGGAATTGCTTTATAATCCATATCCCGTAACCTCTCCCGTCCCCCTGTATCAAAGCTGAAATATAATTCAGTATAACTTTTTTACAGATATTTGTCTAGTTCTGCTTCATCAGGAGTTCATAAAATTCTTCCTTCGGCATGGGCTTCGCATAATAGTAGCCCTGCACCTGATCACACCCGATGCTCTGTAACAGTTCCACCTGCTCTTTCGTCTCCACGCCTTCAGCCAGCAGTCCAAGCCCCAGCTTATCAGACATGGAAACCACCTGCTCCAGGATCAGCCGCCCCTTGCCCGACAGCATCATGTTCTCCATAAATTTCTTATCCAGCTTGATTACGTCAAAAGGTGTCTCCAGCAATATATTCAAAGAAGAATACCCGCTTCCGAAATCGTCCATCAGCAGCGTATACCCTTCCTCTTTCAACTGGAAAGCCTTCATGCTCACCTGCTGGTCATCCACAGTCTCTGTGATTTCCAGTTCCAGCAGTTCCCTGGAGATTCCCGTATTCCTGATCAGATCTGACAACACGATAATGCATTCATCGTCACTCAGATGCGCACGCGACACATTGACAGAAATCGGACACGCCGTAATGCCTGCCTCCTCGCATTTCTTAATAAAGCGGCACGCCTCTTCCCATATGTAATAATCGACTTTCCTGATAAATCCGTTTTCTTCGATGACCGGAATAAACTGATCCGGGAAAATCATGCCCCGCTCCGGATGTTTCCACCGCACCAGCGCCTCCGCACCGATGATCTCATTCCTCGTAATGCTGTACTTCGGCTGGAGATACATCATGAATTGTCTCTCCGCGATTGCCGTCTGCATGTTCTCTTCAATAAATTTCCTGTTATAAAGCGACTCTTTAAACTGCTCCTTATAGAATAGAATATTGGAGACAATACTGTTCTTGGCCGCTTTCCTCGCCATCGCAGCGCGATCCTCCATCTGCCGCAGTTCCATCTCCTTGTCTTCGACGGAATATACGCCGTAGGACAGCTGGATCTTTACATTCTTATAGCTGCCGACCGCCGCATCCAGTTTCCGGATAAACTCCATCAGTTCCTCTTCCCTGTCATATTCCATCACTACCATGAAAACATCGCTGCGCAGATTAATGTATAACTGATTCTCATGACAAAGTTCGGCGAGCCTGTCTGTTATAAAATCAAGAATCTCATCCCCGAATTTCTCGCCGTACAGATCATTGACAATTTTAAATTTACGGATATCAAACTGAATGAACCCGACGTTTTTCGCTGCCGAATACACGAGTTGATTGGCATTACGGCGAAACCGCCTGAGTCTGCCGATGCTCTTGAGCACATTCTCCATCTCATCGCTCTCCGGTATATCCTGCAGATCAATACTGTTCTCGGTCATATCCCTGCAATACTGTTCCAGCAGATCATCCAGGATCTCAATACTGGCGTTGAGCGCTCTCGGACACTTCTTCAGAATCAGCCCTTCCTGACGGATAACCGCCATCTCTTCCGGCTTAGATATATCTTTTCCGAGAATATCCCTGCAAAAAACATCACCCTGCATCCGCTCTGTAAATCGCCTTATAAACTCTTCCGTTTTCTTATTACCGTATACTTCCCGTTCCTTATCCTGCGCGTCATAGAATCCCATGGCAAGACCCAGCACCAGTAATGCCGCCGTAATACAGCCGCACGTTCCGCCCTGCCGCATACCGCCGCCGAAACAAGTGCTGATTTTAAACGCCGTCTTTAAATCAAGACCCAGTTCTTCCGCATACGCACCGAATAATGCCTGTGAACAATGGTATTGTTGATGTAATAACTGTACTGCCTTCTCTTTGTGTGTCATACCGATCCTCCATGTCAGTAGTCCTATGGTGCTATTTTAGCAAATATCCTTCGTATTGTGAAGGTGTAAAAAGCCTTCATGAAATCGATTTCCGGTACTTCAAAGGAGACTTGCCGTACGTTTTCTTAAATGTCCGTATAAAATAACTGACGTTCGAAAAGCCGGACCGGAGCGCTGTCTCCGTCACGGAAAGCTCCGTTGTCTCCAGCAGTCTCTTGGCACAGCTTAAACGCAGATGATTCAGATAGTCGGAAAAAGTCAGATAAAAATGCTCTTTAAAATACCGTGAAATATATTTTTCCGATAAATGAAACTGGTCTGCCAGGGTATGCAAAGCGATCGGTTCCGTATAATGCTCTCTGATATAAAGAAGCAGTTCCTTCTGCCTTCCGGTCTGGCTGCCGCGGGATCTCGGCTGTATGACCAGATCATACTCTATCATACTGCTTAAAAAAGTAAGCAGCATGATATGTGTCTTCAACTGGTATTGTGCTGCCTGCCTTTCATTCAGGGCAATCAACTCATCAAACAAATGTCCCGCCTGTCGCAGCAGCGTTTCATTCGTAATCTGATTTGCCATCAAAAGCTGACCGTTGCGCAACGGCTGCAGAAGGGTTTTCTCCAGTTCATCATCCGACTGAAACGAGATAAATTCCAGCGGAAACAGCAGCGTATAATAAGTAACAGAGAGATCAGCCGATCCCATAAAATGTAATTCCCGCGGATTGACCAGAAAAACCGAACCTGCTTTACCGGAATACTCACACTCCTCAATACAAATCTGCAGCTGCCCCTGTTTGATATAGATAATCTCAAATTCATCGTGCCAATGCGCCGGAAACTGAAACTGCCGCTTGATATTATGGATATAATACTGGTCGTATGGATATTCCTCTGTCCCGTGCGGTATATTTTCTTTTAATTCCAAAATCATAAATCCGCCTCCCTACCTTATGTGTTTCACTAAGACCGAGTATAGCAAAAAAGTAGAAATAATGCAATTTATAGCTGATAAAATGCAAGTATTTCTATTGCAAACGGGCTAAAATGATAAAAATGCAGAAACTCGTAATCACAGAGCCAGATCCGGAATCCGGCTCATACATCCGGAAGTATTCTTCGGAAACGCTGCAGTAAATTCTGACATGGAGAAAATTATGGAAGAAAACAGAAAACGCTTAGGGCAGTTGTTCGTACCGATCTGTCTGGAAATCTTCGGCTTTATGCTCGCCGGAATGGTAGATACACTGATGCTCTCTTCGGTGGGCGATGAAGCGGTAGGGGCAGTCGGAACCGCCAATACATACATCGGCATTTTTATCATTATGTTCTCGATTATATCCTCGGGCATGATCGCCGTCATGACACAATATATCGGCGCAAAGAGAATCGGAGTGGCATATCAGGCAAGGCAGCTCGGTCTGCTTTTCAACGGCATCCTGGGCGTGATACTGGCCATACTGCTGTTCTTCTGCGCGGAGCCGATTTTAGGACTCGTGGGCGTTGCACCGCTGCTGATGGAACATGCCGTCACATATTTAAAAATCGTAGGCGGCGGCTGCATAATCAATGCACTCATGCCCATTTTCTCCAGTTACCTGCGCGCATTCGGACACACTAAACAGACACTAGCGGCTACGATTGCGGCAAACATGTTAAACCTGATACTAAACGCCGTTTTTATCTTTGGATTAAACATGGGTGTGGCAGGCGCCGCAATCGCGACCGTATTATCGCGCCTGCTGAATCTGCTTATGCTGATTGCTTTCTCCAGACACCTTGTTCATGCATATGAAGATCCGGAAAGACTTCCGAATAAAGAAGTATTCGGACAGATCATTAAAATCGGACTGCCCTCTGCAGCGGAAACGGCGCTCTATAATATTGCCATGACATTGATCATCCGGTTTTTGAATCAGATGGACACACAGGGCCTCAATGTGACGGCCCGTTCCTACGCCATGCAGATCACGAATTTCTCCTATTGCGTGGGTGCTGCGCTCGCGCAGGCAAACGCGATCCTGACCGGATGGCGGCTTGGCGCAAATCAGTTTGACGAATGTGATAGAGGAACCAAGAAAGCTGTGATAATCGGTATTATAGCCGCAGCCGTCGTGGAAACGCTGATTGCAGTTTCCTCCGGTCTGTTTATGCGGCTGTTTACGGAAGATGCGGAAATGATATCTCTGGTTTCCAGACTTCTGGCGATTGATATCGCACTGGAAATCGGACGCGTCAGCAATCTGGTCTTCGGCAATGCCCTGAAAACCAGCGGGGACGCTTTATTTACGACTGTCATTGCCGCAGTCTTCATGTATCTGTGTGCCGTGGGCGGCACATACTTCTTCGGAATACACCTGGGGCTGCTTGTGACAGGCGCCTATATCGGCATGGCGCTGGATGAATGCGTCCGCGCGGTTGCCATGTTCCTGCGCTGGCAGAGCGGCAGGTGGCGGGAGAAGCGGTTGATTCGGGAATGAGCAAAAACGCACTTTCGTCCATGATGCAGTCACAGACGAAAGTGCGTTTATGTCAAAATCTGTATTTCCTTTATTTAATTCTCACCGTCACGACTTCGTAGGGCCTTGAAATAAATATTCTTTACAGCAATAAAATTTTTGCTGAAAACCTGCCGTTATGCGTTCACGATCTGTCCGAAGTCAGGCTTTAAGGAAGCACCGCCGATCAGACCGCCGTCGATGTCAGGCTTCGAGAGAAGCTCTGCCGCATTGGATGCGTTCATCGAGCCGCCGTACTGAATGCGGACAGCTTCTGCAGTAGCCTCGTCATACATCTCTGCGATGCAGTCGCGGATGCCCTTGCAGACCTCCTGCGCCTGATCGGAAGTAGCAGTCTTGCCGGTCCCGATCGCCCAGATCGGCTCATAAGCGATAACCATACCCTTCACCTGATCTGCGCTAACACCTGCCAGATCGGATTTGATCTGCAGTCTGATCCAGTCCATGGTCACATTCATCTCTCTCTGCTCTAAGGATTCGCCGCAGCAGAGGATCGGAACAAGACCTGCCTCCAGAGCTTTCAGCACCTTCTTGTTCAGGAAAGCGTCGTCCTCCTTAAAGTATTCTCTTCTCTCAGAGTGACCGATGATCACATACTCTACGCCTGCATCCTTTAACATAGGAGCAGAAATCTCACCTGTGTATGCGCCCTTATCCTCAATATAGAAGTTCTCAGCGCCTACATGCACATTAGTGCCTTTAACAGCCTGCGCCACAGGCACAATGTCGATCGCCGGTACACAATAAACCACATCCACTGCATCGTTCACTACCAGATCCTTTAATGTCGCGCAAAGCGCAACTGCCTCGCTGGGAGTCATGTTCATCTTCCAGTTGCCGGCAATAATTCTTCTTCTAGCCATTGCTGTAATCTCCTTTATGATATTCAATATTTTTTATTTTGCGTAAGAATGCCCTGAAGCACCCTCTGTATGAATCTGCCATTTTCTCCTGGCGTACCGTCACAGCCAGGTGCTCAGGCACGCTTTATTCTGTCTTGGCATCACTGCTGCTCCTGCTTCATCAGCCGTTTATTTGTCATCTGCAGCCACTACGCCGGGAAGCTCCTTACCCTCTAAGAACTCAAGGGAAGCACCGCCGCCTGTGGAAATATGGGACATCTTGTCTGCAAAACCAAGCTGGTTAACAGCTGCTGCACTGTCACCGCCGCCGATGATCGTCGTTGCGGAAGTCTCAGCCAGAGATTTTGCTACAGCAATCGTACCTTTTGCAAGGATCGGATTCTCGAATACACCCATCGGTCCGTTCCATACTACCGTTTTCGCGGACTTCACAGCATCCGCATACATCTCAGCCGTCTTCGTACCGATGTCAAGGCCTTCCTTGTCCGCCGGAATCTTGTCAGCGTCAACGACTTCTACTTCGATCTCAGCGTCGATCGGGTTCGGGAAGCCTGCCGCTACAGTTGTGTCGATCGGAAGAAGCAGCTTCTTGCCAAGCTTCTCAGCCTTTGCCATCATCTCTTTACAGTAATCAAGCTTCTCATCATCCACTAAGGAGTTACCAATCTCCATGCCCTGTGCTTTCAGGAATGTGAATGCCATACCGCCGCCGATGATCAGTGTATCGCATTTCTCAAGCAGGTTGTTGATAACATTTAACTTATCAGCTACTTTAGCGCCGCCGAGGATTGCTACGAAAGGTCTTACCGGATTCTCAACCGCATTGCCCAGGAAATCAATCTCCTTCTGCATTAAGTATCCTACTGCATTCTCGCCGCCTTTCTCAGAGATATACTTTGTCACAACTGCTACGGAAGCATGTGCTCTGTGTGCGGAACCGAAAGCGTCACATACATATACGTCTGCCAGATCAGCCAGTTCTTTTGCGAAAGCTTCGCCTGCATCCGAAGGTTTGGTCTCCTCTTTACCACGGAAACGGGTATTCTGAAGCAGAACCACATCTCCCTCATTCATTGCTGCAACTGCCGCTGTAGCCGCCTCGCCGGTTACATTGTAGTCTGCTACGAAATTAACGGGCTTGCCAAGCTTCTCGGAAAGTCTCTCTGCAACAGGTGCAAGGGACTCGCCCTCATTGGGACCGTTCTTAACTTTGCCGAGGTGGGAGCAAAGAATAACCTTGCCGCCGTCAGCAATCAGTTTATTGATCGTCGGAAGCGCCGCAACGATACGTGTTTCGTCAGTGATCTTACCCTCTTTGAGCGGTACGTTAAAGTCACATCTCACAAGAACGCGTTTGCCTTTCACATTAATATCATCTACTGATTTCTTATTTAATGCCATTGTTATGTCCTCCTAATTTGATTGAATTTCACTTTGAAAAAGAGACCCGGCCCAACGGCCGAGCCTCTCAAATTTACATCTCGTATTGTATTAACTTTCTTATGCCAGTTCAGAGAAGTACTTGATTGTACGAACCATCTGAGATGTGTAGCTGTTCTCATTGTCGTACCAGGAAACAACCTGTACAAGATTGTCCTCGCCAACCATTGTCTGTGTAGCGTCAAAGATAGAACCGTATGTGCTTCCAACGATATCGGAAGAAACGATCTCATCCTCATTGTATGCGAAGGACTCTGTAGCTGCTGCCTTCATAGCTGCATTGATCTCATCCTTGGTTACAGACTTCTCAACAGTTGCTACAAGGATTGTTGTAGAACCTGTAGGAGTAGGAACACGCTGTGCGGAACCGATCAGCTTGCCGTTCAGCTCAGGAATAACCAGACCGATAGCTTTCGCAGCACCTGTGCTGTTAGGAACGATATTTACAGCGCCTGCGCGGGATCTTCTTAAGTCACCCTTTCTCTGAGGACCGTCAAGGATCATCTGATCGCCTGTGTAAGCATGAATTGTGCTCATGATACCGGACTTGATGCCTGCCAGATCATTCAGTGCTTTTGCCATAGGAGCCAGGCAGTTTGTTGTACAGGAAGCTGCAGAAATGATTGTATCCTCAGCCTTCAATGTCTCATGGTTTACATTGTAAACAATTGTAGGAAGGTCGTTACCTGCAGGAGCAGAAATAACAACTTTTCTAGCACCGGCATTGATGTGTGCCTGTGCCTTCTCTTTGCTTGTGTAGAAGCCGGAGCACTCTAATACAACGTCAACCTTTAACTCACCCCAAGGGCAGTTGTTTGCATCGGGCTCTTTGTAGATCTTAAGTGTCTTGCCATCAACCGTGATGGTATCTTCGCCTGCGGATACGGTATCTGCCAGAGCATATTTACCCTGTGAAGAATCGTATTTTAACAAATGTGCCAGCATCTTCGGGCTTGTCAAATCGTTGATTGCTACTACTTCATATCCTTCTGCCCCGAACATCTGTCTGAACGCAAGACGACCGATACGGCCAAAACCATTAATTGCTACTCTTACTGCCATTTTTAGTCCCTCCTAAATAATGTTTTTTATATAATTTTACCCCTCCTCATGCATCACATACACACAGGACTGGTAAAATTTAGTCAGCAGATTTATTTTACCCAATTTGTCCCAAAAATTCAAGACGTAATTCAAAAATAATTCGAAAACCAAAAATGATGATTTGCTCTCTATTGTTTTTTCCCCTCTTATCTCCTATACTGGACACATGAACCAAACCCGAAACAAACCGACGCAAACGAAGGAGGATACCATGCCGATCACAGCAGACTGCCACTTGCACACTTCCTTTTCCGGCGATTCCGATACGCCCATGGAAGAGATGATTCTACAGGGAATCCATCGCGGACTGACGCAGATGTGCTTTACGGAACACAACGACTTCGACTATCCTGCAACAGAGAACGATCCGCCCGGAAAATTTGAAGTAAATCCGGACGCATACCTGTATGATTTCCTGAAGCTCCGGGAAAAATATGCTGACCGGATCACGCTCCGCTTCGGCGCCGAACTGGGACTGCAGCCGCATCTGGTGCACAGGAACGACATTTTCGTAAAGGCCCACGACTACGACTTTATCATTGCCTCCTCCCATATCTGCCACGGACGGGACCCCTACTACCCGTCTTTCTATGAAGGAAGGGCACAGTCGGAAGCTTATCTGGAATATTTCGAGTCGATTCTCGAAAATTTGAAATGTTACAGCAATTTCGATGTATACGGTCACCTTGACTATGTCGTGCGGTACGGTCCGCACAAAGACGAGGGATACTGTTATGAAGTGTACCGGGATATTTTCGACCGGATACTGGAACAGATCATCTCCATGGAAAAAGGCATCGAGATCAACACTGCCCCGCTCGCCAAAGGCATGCGTGATATGAATCCCTGCACAGGTGTACTGAGGCGTTACCGTGAACTGGGCGGCGAGATCATCACAGTCGGTTCGGACGCTCATACGCCGGCGCAGATCGCCCATGCCTTTGACCGGGCCGCCGACGTACTGAAGGACTGCGGTTTCAAATACTACACGACCTTCGAGAAGCGTTGTCCCGCCTTCCATAAATTATAGAAAGAACAGGCGGTTCCTCCTCAATAGTAATCCGAGATTCCCGTCCAATGGGGAAAGTGGGGTACAAACA
>CALGVA010000038.1 GCA_937920345.1 uncultured Lachnospiraceae bacterium | reverse complement strand
TCCTGTTTGTACCCCACTTTCCCCATTGGACGGGAATCTCGGATTACTATTGAGGGACGATCTAAATATTTATTTCTATACTGAAATATGATATACTCCGTATAGGCAAAGCAGAAGTTATCAGATATGTTTGGAAATTAATCCATAATTTAACATACCGTTTGTTATTATTGTAATGCAGGTTATCCTTCATATTATTTTCCAAATATTTCACGCTTCTTAATCTTTTGCCACACAATTAAATCTTTTAACGTCTAATTTTTTTGTGAATATACAAGTTGGAAAGGATTATAAACATGGCAGGTTCATCTTACGGAAACATTTTTCAGATTACGACATGGGGAGAATCCCATGGCGCAGCACTCGGCGTCGTGGTAGACGGCTGTCCCGCCGGTCTGCCTTTAACCGCCGAAGATATCCAGATTTATCTGAACCGGCGCAAGCCCGGACAGACCAGAATCTCCACACCGAGGAAAGAAGCGGATCAGGTGGAGATACTCTCGGGAATCTTCGAAGACCGCACCACAGGAACGCCAATTTCCATGATGGTGCGCAATACTTCACAGCACTCCTCTGACTACAGCGAGATTGCCAATTATTACCGGCCCGGACACGCCGACTATACATTTGACGCCAAATACGGCTTTCGCGACTACCGGGGCGGCGGGCGTTCTTCCGGCCGAGAGACAACCGGACGTGTTGCCGCAGGCGCAGTTGCCGCCAGACTTCTTGCAGAATTCGGCATTACATTGACGGCATATACAAAATCAATCGGTCCGATTGAAATTGACATGGATAAATTTGACCGGGACGCCATCCTCTCGACTCCTACCTGTATGCCTGACACGGATGCATCGATTCAAGCGGAAACTTTTCTTGCAGACTGTATGCGGAGTTATGATTCCGCCGGCGGTGTGATCGAATGTGCAATCGACGGTGTTCCCGCCGGTCTTGGCGACCCCGTCTTCGAGAAACTGGACGCGAATCTGGCGAAAGCGGTCATGTCCATAGGCGCTGTCAAAGCCGTAGAAATCGGCGACGGCACAGCAGTCGCCTCCCGCCACGGTTCCGACAATAATGATGCTTTCTATATGCAGGACGGGCAGGTTGTCAAACGCACAAACCACGCCGGCGGCATTCTGGGCGGTATCAGCGACGGATCACAGATCCTGCTGCGCGCTTATGTAAAACCAACGCCGTCTATCTTCTCCCCGCAGAAAACCGTCAATAAACAGGGAGAAAACATAGAAGTATCCATTAAAGGCCGGCATGATCCCATCATTGTTCCCCGCGCCGTTGTCGTCGTGGAAGCAATGGTCGCGCTCACCATCGCAGATGCACTTCTCATGAATGCAGGTGCTAAACTGGAACACTTAAAAAAGATATATGACAGATAATCCCTGTCATATATCTTTTTTAAGTTCAGCCTTATATTCCCGTATTTGTGCTATAAACCTCTGCCGGATCAAGCATTCCATAATATTTTGGTTTCGTCAGTTCATTAAATAGCTGCTGATACAGTATAATGTCTGTCCGTTATAGTCCACCCGCGACCAGCCGTACTCTTCATTGATACCGGTTCTGGTTACATATTCCCCGTTATGTAATACTGCCGCCACCGTGGCATCCGGATTGGTTACGCTGGGAAGCGCCCGCAGATTGACTTCAATCTTCGCCGTTACCTGGTCATTGCATTCTGCGAACTTCGTCTTCAACCCGTCGCCGCTGCC
Organism: uncultured Lachnospiraceae bacterium; assembly: GCA_937920345.1. Classification (GTDB taxonomy): domain Bacteria; phylum Bacillota; class Clostridia; order Lachnospirales; family Lachnospiraceae; genus UBA3282. Next base: position 38,563 of record CALGVA010000038.1, on the reverse strand, counting down.
CGCGCCTTCCTGTATCGGCACCTGATAACCAAGATCTGTGGTCAGATAACTTGACACCGCATAGACAGTCTGCCCGTCATAGGTAAGCCGCGACCAGCCGCTGTCACTGACACCGGTTCTCGCTGCCGTCTCACCGTTCTTCAGCGTGTACACGACAACGCTCTCCTCCCCCTGACTCGGAACATTCCGAAGATTGGTTGAATCTTTCGCAGTCACCGTCTCATTCACTTCCGTAAAATTCATCAATGCTTCCACATCGGCTTGCACCTCTTCCGGCGTGTCCGGACTCTGTGCGTCCGCAGTGCCCTCATATCCGAAATATGCCACATTCACATCCACCGGTCTGTCGATTCCCGCCACCGTGCCGCGGTTTGTATACTGCCACATAGCATGTACACCGCCGTAAGAAGACCTGGCGGTCTCCGGATACGGTACCGGCGGATACTGTGATACCCATATCCGATACTGATTCTCCAGTCTCTCCGTATCCCACTTCGCGCTGCCGGACAATTCGCCCATGGAAGCATAAAACATCGGTGTATAACCCCTGCTATATATTTCCTGCAGAAACGCAATCGCAATATCCGTGCGCTCTGCATTCGTCAGACCATACTGTGCACTGTCCGGCTGGTCGAATCCCTCACAGTCAAATGCTACCGGATATGTAATCTGGTAGCCGGCAATATAGTCCGCCACCCAGTCTGCTTCCTCGACAGCCTCCTGTTCATTGACTGCCGTAGAAAAGAAGTAAGCGCCCACCTTGATCCCGTTCTTCTGCGCCTCCTGCATATTATATTTCGCATTTGTATCGGCACAGATCTCTCTCGTGCTGTCCGCCCGATAGCCTACCCGCACCATGGCGAAATCGATTCCGGAGGCTGCCGCCTGCACCCAGTCAATAGTTCCCTGGTATCTTGCCACATCAATACCAATAGTGACCTGATTCGTCTCCGCAACGCGATTCGCTGATAACAGTGCTGCCACATCCACTTCCGTTCCCTGTTCCGCACTCATGGCTGTTCCCTGCGGGTCTTTGGACTCCGCAGGCTCCGACGCATCTTCCTTTTCCGGTTCCCCTTCCGGCAGCACATGCTCTTCCGCCGTTTCGGTCTGTACCGGATCGTTTTCCGGCTGTTGTACCTCCGCTTCCGTTGAATGTTCTGATCGGATAACCGGTTCCGTCTTATCCCCTGATTTTAGCACGACTGTCAGAACAATACCGAGCACGGTCACGATAATCAGCAGCGCCGCAATCACTACCGGAATCACAATTTTTCTGTCCGGAAGCGGCATGCCGTCCGCATCGTAATCCTCATCATAATCCTCCGCATACGTATCATCTGATTCATCATCCAAATCTATCAGTTCATCATCCCAATCTCCAAGCTTCTTCATATGTTAATCTCCATTCCAGAGCGTTTACGCGACAAGCGGCATGACTTTGCTGACGCAAAGTCGCAAATATCAAGCTTCAAAATGACCTGATTTCTTAGAAGTTATCCAGCAGTTCCAGATAGAAATCATTATAATCCTGTCTCTTCTCCTTCCTGAACTGGATTGCTGTCTTCGGATGCTGATTCAGGATTCCTGTCAGAAGATACGGTACGTCATAGCCCCACACGACGCCGGATTCCCGCAAAGGCACAATCTGCTTTTCTATGAATTTGAGAATCGGATTGATCCGGTATTTCGGATTTTTCAAATAGCCTAAGAGCAGTTCGCTTGGACAATTACCGCAGCCGCGTCCGAGACCGCTCACCGTAGCATCCAGGTAGCTGACGCCCATAATAACCACTTCCGCCGTATTGGCAAACGCAAGCTGCTGGTTATTATGCGCATGTATGCCGACCTTCTTACCGTACTTATTCGCTGCCTCCAGATATCTGTCAGCAAGGCGCCTCGCCTGTTCCGGATAGAGAGAGCCATAACTGTCCACAAGGTAGATCGTGCCCACGCTGCTCTGACACAGAAGTTCTAATGCAGCATCGATATCCGCATCGTTGGACTTCGATATCGCCATGATATTAACGGTAGTCTCATATCCCTTCTTCGTACAGTCTTCGATCATCTCGATTGCCGCCGGAATCGTGTTAATGTAAGTCGCAACCCTTACGAGATCGATCGGACTGTCCTTTTTATTCAGAATATCTTTTCTGAAATCACAGCGGCCTACATCCGCCATCACTGCAATCTTCATGTCCGTCTTATTGTCCCCCACGACGGCACGGATATCTTTATCATCACAGAATTTCCATTTGCCGAATTTCTTCACGTCAAACAGTTCCTTGGATGCCTTATACCCGAATTCCATATAATCCACGCCCGATTTAATATTCGCCTGATACAGCTCCTTTACAAATTCATCAGTAAAGAAGAAATCATTCACCAGTCCTCCATCGCGCAGAGTACAGTCAACGACCTTGATATCCGGTGCGTATGACATGAGTGTTCTTCCTTTTGCTCTCTTTTCCATTTCGCCGCTTCCTTTCTCTTGTCTATTCTACAACAATTTTCCTGAAACTCTTTTTCCCTTTTTTGACAATGAACTCTTCCGCCGCAATCATCTCTTTTGTGTAAGCCGCCTTGATATCCGTCACTTTCTCACCCTTGACCGTAACGCCGCCCTGCTCAACCGCACGGCGCGCCTCGGAACGGGAAGCCGCCAGTCCTGCAGCCACTAAGACCCCTAAGATATCAATGCTTCCATCCGCGAGCTGATCATCTGTCAGTGTTGCAGTCGGCATGTTCTCCGAGCTTCCGCCGCCGGCAAAAAGAGCTTTCGCCGCCTCTTCCGCTTTCTTCGCCTCGTCCTCTCCGTGAACGAGATTCGTCAGTTCATACGCCAGAATCTCCTTGGCTCTGTTCAGCTGACTGCCCTCCCAGCGGTCCATCTCGTCGATCTGTTCAAGCGGCAGGAAGGTCAGCATCCGCAGGCATTTAAGCACATCCGCATCCGCCACATTCCGCCAGTATTGGTAAAACTCAAACGGCGTAGTCTTGTTCGGGTCAAGCCATACCGCGCCCTTCTGTGTCTTCCCCATCTTCTTTCCCTCGGAATTCATCAGAAGTGTTATCGTCATGGCGTACGCATCCTTACCAAGCTTCCTCCGGATCAGGTCTGTACCGCCCAGCATATTGCTCCACTGGTCGTCACCGCCAAACTGCATGTTACATCCGTATCTCTTATACAGTTCCATAAAATCATAGCTCTGCATAATCATGTAATTGAACTCCAGAAAGCTTAATCCTTTTTCCATTCTCTGCTTATAACATTCCGCCCGAAGCATATTGTTGACGCTGAAGCATGCTCCGATCTCGCGGATAAATTCTACATAGTTCAAATCAAGCAGCCAGTCCGCATTATTGACCATGAGCGCTTTGCCCTCAGAAAAGTCGATAAATCTGCTCATCTGTTTCTTAAAGCATTCACAGTTATGCTCTATGGTTTCTTTCGTCATCATCGTTCTCATATCGCTTCTGCCGGAGGGATCACCAATCATCGCCGTACCGCCGCCGATCAAAGCGATAGGCTTATTGCCCGCCTCCTGCAGTCTCTTCATAAGACACAATGCCATAAAGTGCCCCACATGCAGGCTGTCCGCCGTCGGATCGAACCCGATATAGAATACAGCCTTTCCGTCGTTAATCAGTTCGCGGATCTCATCCGCATCCGTTAATTGTGCAAGAAGTCCTCTTGCCTGAAGTTCTTCATAGATTCCCATTGTTTTCTTCCTTTCCCGTAAAATAATGAAACCTCATCCCGTGTGTCCGAAACACATAGGACGAGGTTGCTCTCGTGGTACCACCTATTTTCACCGCCAACTCGCATTGCCGGCCTCAACGAGTACGATTCCGGGACAGCTTCCTGTATCGCCGTCTCCTCCTGATACTCTTTAGCTATAACGTGCATTCTCCGTCACAACCTACTAGGATTCTCCATTCTGTCGTGAAGCTCCAAGATGTATTCGCAGAAAAGTTCCCGCGCGCCTCTCATCAACCGGCTGCTTTCTGTTCGTTCCGTAGTCTGCTACTTGTTCTTATCAACGCCTTTATTGTGAAATTATCTCTTTGCCAGATTTACCGGCCAACTCCCTGTGGCAAACCTGTTTGTTTTGTTATTGACTATAATTTATATGAATCCTTCAGCTTTGTCAACTATTAATTCTCACTTTCTCGAAACCTTTCACAATATCGACTGCTGTTAAACCAAAACCTCACGGCTGCATCATCTCATTCAGAATCGCCTTAACCTGATGAAAATCAAACATATCATAGGCTGCCTTCAAATTTTTCATCTTTGTGTTTACATCTGCGCCAAAGTTTCTGGATGCCATTTCCGGCACAAGCTGATCCGTTACCTTGAGATTCATTTTATCCAGTTCCGTTTTCAGCTGCTGCAGCATTTCAGCCGTCAGTTCTTCCGCTTCCCGCTCCTCCGGGTCCGGTCCGGTATCCCCGTCAATGAAGCTTTCCCTGCTCACCAGATATGCTTTTACCTCTTCCAGTATCGCCTTGAATTTATCCAGATAACCGTCAAATTTTCTCATGATCATATCGGTATCGCCCGCTTTGCCGGCAAATTCCAGTTCCTTAAAGAGCGCCGACACCTCCATGGCGCCGATCGCTGCGCTGGAACTCTTGATCCCGTGCACGTCGGTGGTAAAAAGCTGTATATCTCCGACTTCCAGCAGATCCGGCAGCACTCTCAGATATTTCATGCCTTCCGCGTAATAAGTGTTCAGTATCGCCGCATACGCCTCCTGATTAAAGCCGATATTCAGGAGCCCCTTATCCGTATTCAGTCCGCTCTCCGTCTTCTTTTCACTGCTGTTTGATACATGCTTGCCGCTCTCTTCCCCGTCTCTTCCCTCTTTGACTTTGACACGTTCGATCAGTCTCTCCGGTAAAAACTCCTGCAGACACTTTTCGAGATATCTTCTCTTGATCGGTTTCGCAAGATACTCCTGAAATCCGAGTTCCAGCATCTCCTCTCTGACGTTCGCTCCGTTCTGGGCAGTCAGAGCCACAAAAGGCAGTTCTTTATAATAATGATCCTCCTTGGCGCGTATCAGTCTGAGCACTTCATCGCCGCACAGATCCGGCATAACCATATCCATCAGCACCAGGTCATACTTCTCACTCTCCAGCTTCCTGATACCGTCTTCACCGCTGGTCGCCACCGCAATGTCGATCCCGTATTTACTGAATATCCCCGCCGCCACCTTCAGATTCACCGCATTGTCATCTACGACAAGTACGCGTGCATTTTTCGCCGTGAAAGTTCCCTGCAGCGCGCTCTTCTTATAATCCTCCTTGTTCCATCTGCGGTTCAGCACCATAGATACCGTAATACACGAAAACGGGCGATATATGGGCCGGCACTTACCGTAATCACCGTAAACAGCCCCGTAATCCGCAATCACATAAGTATATTCCTCGCAGCGGTACAGGGAAATAATATTGGACAGGTTTTCATATACCTCATCCGGCACAAATATGAAATCAAAATGTTTCTCCTGAATAGCGTGGTCAAATCCATAATAGTTACGGCTGTACACGGGTCTGACATCAAATGTTTCCATGATATCCTGCCATTTTGCAATGCCGGTGTCATTGTCCGTATAGATCAGCACACTGGGCTTTTCCTCGCTCTCTAAACGAATCATAGGCGAAGCATCAACGATCTCCTGCCGGAAGGAAAATGTCGTTGACAGACCGATCCCTTCAATACTCTCCACCTTAATATCACCCTGCATCATGGCGAGCAGTTCTTTACAGACAGTAAATTTAAGTCCGACGCCTTTCAGATTGCTGGCCTGTCTGGAATCATATGTCTCGTACATGCCGAACAGCGACTGTATATCGATCTGCGACAATCCCTTACCGGTATCGGCAACCATGCAATGGAACGTCGCCACTCCTTCCTCGGGGTCTTTCTCGCATCTGACCTCCAGCACTATTCTTCCGCTGGCCGTGAAATCAATGGAGATAAACAGCAGATACAGAAATATCTGCCGGATCGTGACACTGTCACCCAGAACCTCCTTCGGAATATTTCCGTCGATCTTCATGTCCAGACTCAATTTCTTTTTCTGTAAATCTTCCGAGATCGTGCGCACGATTCCCTTGACAAGTTTCTCGAAACTGTAAGGGGCCTTGATCAGATGCATATCTCCGGCATCGATTCTTGCATATGTGAGCACATCATCAATAATGGATAACAGATCGTATGCCGCGCTTCTGATCGTTTTGATATCGCTGCGCGTCTCGTCATCCTGTTCTCCTTTTAACATAATCTCAGACAGGTTAATGATCGAATTCATGGGCGTTCTTATCTCGTAAGACATATTCGCCAGGAACTGTCTCTTAGCCGCTCCCGCACGTTCAATTTTGCGGCTGCTCCGCCTGATTTTCCACTGCTGATACAGGTAGAATTTTTCCTGAATATAGATCAGCATAATCACAAAAAACGCTGTTCCGACAAAGCTGATTGCCAGATCCGTAAAATGAAAGTTCTCATTTATGCGATATACCACGTCCCCCTTGGACAGAAATACGCCGCTGTATAGATAGCAGTACTCAAATGTAAACAGCATCAGCGCCAGCAGAAACACAAAGCCTTCAAATACCGAATACACAATAATCATGCTTGCCACAAACCACATGATCGCTACACAGAATGCTCCGCTGCTCGTTTTCAGGATCATAGGAATCGCAATGCCATCCAGTATGACCAGTGTCAGCACCGCTGTCAGATTATGTCTTCTGTACCGGAGATTCCATAAGAGAAGCAGACCGCAGCCACCCACAATCAAGAGCATGGGCGCAACGATACTTTCCAGATTACCGGCAAGCAGCACGACCGGCAGTATGATACAGCACTCTATCACTACCATGGCAAGAAACAGGTTTAAGTTAAATTCCACCAGCCCCATGCCTGACAGTTTTTCCTCGAATATACGATTTAATTTATACTTCATAACTTCTACCGTCCTAAACCGATTTCAGTCAGTCTACCGCACTGCTTCCTCTTTATCACTGGTATAAATAATCTTCTCCTCCGGCAGATAGGATCGCAGAACTTTCTCAAATTTATCCCGCTCGATCGGCTTGGAGATATATTCGTCAAATCCCGCTTCCAGAAACATCTCTCTGGCACCGCTGACCGCATTCGCCGTAAGCGCAACGATCGGCACCCGCTCTAATTGCGGATCATGCAGCGCCCTGATGTTTTTCAGGGTATCGATACCGTCCATCTCCGGCATCATATAATCCAGGAAAATGAAATCCACAGGTTCCTGCCGCAGCATTTTCAGGCATTCCCGGCCGCCTGCCGCCACTGATACCTTCGCCTTATAGCGTTTTAGAAGGCTTGTGGCCACTTCCAGATTGACAAGATTATCGTCCACGACCATAATATGCGCATCAGGGCAGATAAAGCCGCCTCTGTAGCCGATATGGCGTATCGTACTGTTCTGTCTGCCCGTAAGAAGCGCCTCCAGACTCAGACAATTAACCGGTCTGTCAAATGTTGTTCTGATCAGCGTCTCCTCATAGATCAGAATATTGGAACCGATCAGTATGACCGACTGCGGGCCGAGCAGCCCGGCGAGTCTGTCCTTCATGATGTCATAACGTTCAGCCGCAACCATGACATGCGTGTACTTTTCATTCACACATTCACTGAGAAAGTCCTCGTCCGATAGCGCCTGATGAAAATCCACACTGATTGTACGCAGCGCTCCGGCAAACATACTGCTCTGCCGCGCCGTGTTTTCATAAAACAGGACACAGGGACTGCCTTTTAGCGGTCTTTCCACTAACCGCGCCCCCTCCCTATATCCCTGTACCATATCAAAAGAATACTTTCTCCGCGCGTTTTCTTCCTCTATGGACAGTTCACCGTTCATGAGCTGTATCAAACGATGCGGAAGCGGCATGATCAACTCATCACAGTCAGGTTCCCGGGTCTGTTCCCGGTACAGCCGCTCCTGATAGGAATATTGAAATATTCCCTCGGCACACACCTCAATAAGCAGCCGAATCTGCTGATCTTCCAGATTCTCCTTGCGAATCTGCAGATACACTTCCCCGCTGTCTATTGACTTCATGATGCCACTCATCATATTTAAAAGCACCTGTCGGACGATCGTTACGTCTCCGCACAGCTGTGCCGGAATGTCCGGATCAACCTCAACGTACAGTTCTATTTGGCGATCTGCAAACCGTACCGAAATCACATTGATCAGTTCATCACAGATATCGCCTATGTAATATGGTCTGTCCGCAACGGACAGATCACTGTCGTCCAGCCTGGAGAAATTCATCAGTTCATTGGTGATCGATAAAAGCGCCTTGCTGGAGTTCGCCATATGAAACGCGTTCTCCTTCACGCTGTCCTCCACGTCCAGATCAGGCAGCAGTTCCGTAATTCCCAAGATCGCGTTAAGCGGTGTCCTGATTTCGTGGGATACATTGACCAGAAACATATTTTTTGCATAGCTGAGCTGCTCTGCGCGCTGTTCCATCTCCGTGCTTTTGTCGATCTCCCTGCGCAGCACTCTGTTGCGATAGGATATCAGCAATCCGCATACCGTACCCGTCAGGAACAGCGCCGCAATGATTCTGATAAGCAGGATCATTCTGTAAAACCCGCTCTCGCTCCACACTGCTTCCGAAGCAGACACGGCCCGAATCATATTCTGAAAACAGACAAGGTCAATCGCTATATCGATCGCGACAAACACCGCCGCCCATCTTTTCTTCAAAAGAATAACCGTAAATGCAATACCGGTAAGAAAATAAACCGGAAAATCATAGACCGCATACGGCACAAAAAAGGATACCAGCGGTACAATAACAAAGTGCATCGCACAGAGGTATCCCATGGAGATCCGTCTGATCTGACCCACCCGCCGCTCTGCGTACATCGCTGCCAGGGTAAAACCAATGCCCGCCGCCAGCAGGAGTGGTACACGGACGTCCAGCCTGAGAAGCAGCGTGAAAAGAGACAGTGTTGAGCACTCCACCAGACTCAACACCATTGCCACATGAAATAATAACTCTTCCGCCGGCAATTCTATATCTATGTATTTCTCCAACCGCTGCTTCGCTGTCATACCGGTCCCCTTCTGTTCATTTTATCCCGCAACACTTTTGATCTCACTTTCGGCGGAAATAAAGATATCCACAAGCGCCGGATCAAAATATGTAAACTTCATGAATTTGATCTTCATGATCGTCTCCTGATGACTGAGCGACTTGCCCTTCACCGTGATATTGCGCAGATTGTCATATGTATTCACTATCGAAAGCGCCCTTGCTTCAAGCGGAATATCTTCTCCTGCCAGTCTGTCGGGATAGCCCTTGCCATCCCACCTCTCATGATGGCTGCGGCACATATTGAACGCATAGTTCATGAAATTATTCTCGCCGGCGCTAAGCTGGGTGACCTTGGAAAGTGTATCCGCGCCGAGCGTCGTATGTGTTTTAACCGCCTCACGTTCAAACTCACTTTCATTGCTCGCCCGCACGTTATTCAAGTACTGGTCGGCAATACACAGTTTACCGATATCATGGATCTGCGCCGCCACGCATATGGTTGTTCCGTCGTCCGCCGTCAGTCCGTACTTACCGCTGCGCACCATGGCACTGATCAGTACATCCATATATTTCTCGACGCGTCTTGCGTGGTCCCCGCCGAAACCGTCCCTTTTTGTCAGAAGGTCCACAAACATTCCGACAACGGAATACTGCAGTTCAAGGTTCTTTTTATTCTTTTCCTGCACCAGATTGTTCAGGGATTTATTCATCTCCGCAAGCTTCCGCCGCTGTGCGAGAAGCTGAATCTGTATATCGACGCGCTTCTTTAAGAGATTCGCCGTATAAGGTTTTCTGATGTAATCCATGGCCCCCAGATTATAACTCTCCAGTTCCGTGGTATCGTCATCCTGCGCCGTCAGGAAAATAATAGGAATATTCACCAGCTTCGGAATATTCTTCATCTCCGAAATAACCTGAAACCCGTTCACATTTGGCATGTCTACATCCAAAAGCACCAGATCGGGAAGTTCCGGCATGTCACCCAGACACTCCAGTGCGGATATTCCTGAAGACACAGGAATCACTTCATATTCCTCCTCCAATGTTTTCCTTGCCATGATTAAATTAGCCATGTTGTCATCCACGATCATTACGCGATACATATCTTCACCCCTTATCCATTCCTTAATTGATTACCGGTTTACCATCAGCTTAACCATCGCCTGATTCAGTCCGTCCACCGTCAGTTTATACATCGGGAATAATCCTTTGATCGCCGTCTCCGCCTCACGCCAGGGCGCATGTCCCGGCGCCATCTTCGGGTTCAGCCATACGATCTTCTTATAGTGCTTCTTCATCAGCATAAGCCACTCCATGCCGGAAAGCCCGCCGTTGGGCCCCCTGTAATTACCCGTTGCGGAATACAGTTCCTCCGGCGCCATCGCGGCATCTCCCACAATGATAACCTTATAGTCGCTGTCCAGATTGCGGAACATCCACTCCGTCTCGATCCAGTCTCCGTTCTCACACTCCGGCGTATTATAGAGATTGGAATAGATACAGTTATGAAAAAAATAAGTCTTGACGTCCTTATAGTGATTAGACTTATATACAGAGTGAAACAGATCATTTAAAAGCGTCGTATAGGGAATCATCGTGCCTCCGGAATCCATTAAAAGCAGCAGCTTCACCGCATTCTTACGAGGTTTCTCCATCACGATCTGCAGACAGCCGCCGTTATTGCAGGTAGCATCCACCGTGCCGTCGATATCCAGCTCCGTCTTGGGAATATCCAGTTTCGCCGAAAACTGTCTGAGTTTTCTGAGCGCCATCTGGAACTGCCTGTTGTCCAGCACCTTATCGTTACGAAAATCCCTGTATTTCCTGGCACCGACCACCTGAAACGCCGACTGGTATCCTGTTGTGCCGCCCACGCGGATACCGCCCATGTTGCCTCCCATATTACCGAAGGCCGTCTTACCCATCGTACCGATCCAGAAGCTGCCGCCGTTGTGTTCCTCGTCCTGATCCCGCAGCCTGTCCTTGAATTTATTCTCTATGTCCTCCTGGTCCATTGTGACCACTTCCTGATTCATCTCATGGCGCATCTCCTCAAAGACTTCCTGCATCTCCGGTTTATCCAGCCAGCGCATCATATTCTTACTGACTTCGTTCTCCGACATAATCCCCTTGAATACTTCATCGAAAGCCATATCAAACTTATCATACTCTGTCTCGGACTTGACCAGTATCATCCGCGACACATAGTAAAATTCCGTCAGACTGCTGTTGCAAAGCCCCTGCTGCAGCGCTTCCTGCAGCGTCAGCCACTCGCTTAAGGAAACCTCCAGTCCCTTGTCCTTCAAAGTATAGAAAAATTTACTGAACATAGAACCCCCTTACACATCAGTAATCCGTTTTATTTCTGACTGTCTCCAAATCCTCGTCTTTCTTGACAACCACGCCAATGAACGGCAGTTCCTTCTGCAGTCTGTCCGTGGGTATTCCGCCGATCTGCAGCGCATTGATCCAGTCGATCAGCTCGGAAGTGCTCGGTTTCTTGCGAATATCCTTCATGGAACGTATCCAGTAGAAAACCTCCATCGCATCATGCAGCAGTTTATCCTCCACATCCGGATAATGCGTCCTGACGATCTCCTCCATCAAGGTCTGATCCGGGAAATCAATGTAATGGAAAATGCATCTTCTGAGAAATGCATCCGGCAGTTCTTTCTCGGCATTCGACGTGATGATCACGATTGGTCTGTGTTTCGCTTTCACCGTACGCTTCGTCTCATGAATATAGAATTCCATCTGGTCCAGTTCCCACAGCAGATCATTGGGAAACTCCAGATCCGCCTTGTCGATCTCGTCGATCAGAAGGATCACCTGCTCATCCGAATCAAACGCCTCGCCCAGTTTACCCAGCTTGATATAATGGGCGATATCGTCAACCCCTTCCTCTCCGAACTGTCCATCATACAGACGCTGAATCGTATCATACATATATAAGCCGTCCTGCGCTTTAGTGGTTGACTTGATATTCCATATGATCAGTTTCTTACCGAGAGAATCCGCCACGGCCTGCGCCAGCATGGTCTTGCCTGTCCCCGGCTCTCCCTTGACTAACAGCGGCTTCTGAAGCGCAATCGCCACATTGACGCTCGCCAGTAACTGCTGTGATGCCACATAGTCTGTGGTGCTGTTAAAACTCGTATTCTGCTCACTCATATTTCTGATCCTTTCGCATTATATATACTAATCCCACACTCCCCATGATTTCGCTTTACGGAATCTCATAACGTGGGAAGAATGCTGTTTGCAGCAAGTCCGCCCTGCGGACGGTTCTTCCGCGTGAATGCTTTTTTCACGCCGGGAACGGTATTTTCGTTCACGCTATTCTTGCCTATCACATAAATTTATGTTACGATATTTCAAGTGTAAAAGCAAGCGGTTTTACCCGCAGAATAATGTAAGACTGAACTGCTGATTACTGTTCACACAGGACAAAACGGAGTGAACAGTAACAACTGCTGCCGGTCACACAATCCAGGAAATGCTTACAGGAAAGGAAGCTGCATATGACACAAAACAATCCAACGCCACAGAAATCTCATCTGTCATTCGAGGTTTTTCCCCCGAAGAAAGATGAAGAATTTGAAAACGTATATCAGATTTTAAGGGAAATGAGTAAGCTGAATCCCGATTTTATAAGCTGTACTTACGGCGCCGGCGGCTCCAGAGCCGGCAAGACGATCGAGATCACTTCTTTTATCCGCAGAGAACTGCAGATAGACGCGATCGCGCACATCACATGTGTCGGATTTACCAGAGAAGATCTGGAAAGAAACTGTACCGCTTTAGAAGCTGCCGGTGTGAACCGTGTTCTGGCGCTTCGCGGCGACAGACCGCAGACTATGACGGACGAGCAGTTTGATAACCGGGAATTTCATTATGCTGCCGATCTCGTACGCCATCTGAAAGAACACACAACTCTGGACATCGCGGGCGCCTGCTATCCGGAGAAGCATTTCGAAGCGCCGAGCCTCGAGGAAGATTTACGGCACCTGAAAGAGAAAGTAGATGCAGGTGTCACTTCCCTGATCTCGCAAATGTTTTTTGATAATCAGTACTTCTATCGGTTTCTGGACAAGGCTCGTGCACTCGGTATCAATATTCCGGTTCATGCCGGCATCATGCCGATCACCACGGCGAAACAGCTCGGCACTACCGTATCGCTGTCCGGTTCATCTGTTCCGAAAGAACTGGCGGACATCATCGCCACCTATGGAGACGATAAGGAAGACATGCGCAAAGCCGGGATCGATTATGCCGTGCGGCAGATTCGTGACCTGAAAGAACACGGTGTAGACGGCATACATCTCTATTCCATGAACAAAGTGAAAACGACTGCCGAAATCTGCAGTATGATATAAGCGGATAAGCGGAGGAAATTTTTATATACATAATGCCCCGGCGAACTTAAAGTTCATCGGGGCATTTATCTTATTCCTCGTTATCCCACGGTATAATGGGATTCTCTATTTTCTTATCACGAAGCATCAGATTCTTGACAGCCTCATCCGCTAACTGTCCGTCAAACAGCACCGAATTGACCTGCTCGATGATCGGAAGCTGTACGCCGTACTTCTTCGCCAGACCCATAGCCGCCTTAGCGGAATAGACACCTTCCACTACCATCTTGACTTCATCCATCGCCTGTCTGGTCGTGTAGCCCTGACCGATTAAAATACCGGCGCGCCTGTTGCGGGAATGCATGGACGCACAGGTGACAATCAGATCGCCGATGCCGGTCAGCCCGCAGAATGTCTCGAATCTGCCGCCCATGGCAACCCCCAGTCTTGCAATCTCCGTGATGCCCCTCGTAATCAGTGCCGCCTTCGTGTTATCGCCGTATCCGAGACCGTCGGCAATACCCGCCGCCAGCGCCACCACATTCTTGAGCGCAGCACCCAGCTCGATCCCCAGCACATCGGGACTGATATACACGCGGAACACTTCATTCATAAATATATTCTGTAAATATTCCGCTGTTTCCTTCTTCGCTGCTCCCACCACTATGGTCGTCGGTATGCCCCGCCCCACCTCTTCCGCATGAGACGGTCCCGATAAAACCGCAACCTGCGCCTGTGGAATTTCCTCTTCGATGATCTGTGACAAGGTAAGCAGGGTATTTTCCTCAATCCCCTTCGCCACATTCACGATCAGCTGTCCTTCTGTCACATAAGGCTGCATATTGTGCGACGTACTTCGCGTATAAGGGGACGGCACTGCCAGTACCAGCACATCCTTACCCGTCACCGCCGCCTGCAGATCCGTGGTGAACTCCATATCCTCCGGCAGGCGTACCCCCGGCAGCTTATCCTTATGCTCATGCTCGGTCTGCAGCATCCTGATCTCCGCTTCCACGATCGACCACACTGTCACGTGATGCCCGTTCTTATGTAAGAGAAGCGCAAGCGCAATTCCCCAGCTTCCGGCGCCGATCACACTGATTTCAGCCATTTTCTTTTCCCCCGTCCTCTTTATTCTTGTGCGACAGATACGTTTTGCGTTCTGTCCCGCTAAGCAGTCTCTTAATGTTTTCCCTGTGCTTATAATACGCCATGACTGTGAGCGCCCCCGCAATCACGTACATCTCAATCAGCACATTTTGCGGCATCCCGAAGATCCCCAGCTGTCCCAGCACGATCAGTTCAATGAAGAATCCCGCATACACCAGCAGCGACCCCAGCGATACATAGTGGGTCGTGAAGAATGCGCCGAAGAACAGAATCACACCCATCGGAATCAGATAAGGATGAAAAGAAAGAATCAGTCCCGCCGTCGCCGCAATTCCTTTGCCGCCCTTGAAATGCAGATAAAACGGAAAATTATGTCCCAGGATCGCGCCTGCCGCCGCATAGAGTTTGAGCAGATACACCATATCCGGATGTGTCTTCCCGAAGATCAGCCCCGTCACCACCACTGCCAGAATACATTTTACGATGTCGCATAAAAGTACAAATAGTCCGGCCTTTGTGCCTAACACCCGCATCGTGTTGGTCGTGCCGGCATTACCGCTCCCGTAATTTCTGATATCAATTCCATGCAGTTTTCCATAGATATAAGCGGTCTGAAACAGGCCGAACACATATCCGATCACCAAACAAATTATCCGTTCCACTTTTATTTGTTTTCCTTTCTCTCTCTTATAATAAACTTAAACGGCGTTCCCCGGAAACCGAAGGTCTCCCTGATCTGGTTCTCCAGATACCTTGTATACGAGAAATGCATAAGTTCCTTATCGTTGACAAAAATGACAAATGTGGGCGGCTTCACGGCTGCCTGTGTAATATAATACAGCCGCAGACGCTTGCCTTTATCGGAAGGCGGCTGCTGCAACGCTACCGCTTCCGCCATAATCTCATTGAGCACACCCGTGGCAACGCGCATGGAATGATTTTCGTTTACGACATCAATCATATCATAGAGCTTCGGCAGTCTCTGTCCGGTCACCGCCGAAATAAACATGATCTCCGCATACGGCATGAAGGAGAGCACCTGTCTGACCTTCTGTGTAAACTCATTTACGGTCTTATTATCCTTCTCAATGGCATCCCACTTGTTCACCGCTATGATCGTCGCCTTGCCGCGGTCATGGGCAATCCCGGCGATCTTGGCATCCTGCTCCGTCACGCCTTCCGTCGCATCGATCACCAGCACCACGATATCGGCCCGCTCCACCGCCGCAACCGTGCGGATAATCATATAACGTTCCAGTTCTTCCTTGATTTTATTCTTCCTGCGCAGTCCCGCCGTATCGATAAAGATATATTCCCTGCCGTTATGCGTGATCTCCGTATCTATGGCATCCCTTGTCGTTCCGGCAATATCGGATACGATCAGGCGGTTCTCTCCGATCAGCCTGTTGATGATCGAAGATTTCCCCACGTTAGGTTTCCCGACGATCGCCACCTTGACGCGCTCGTCCTCTTCCTCCACTGCCGCTTCCTTGTCGAAGTGGGAAGACACCTCATCCAGTAATTCACCAAACCCCAGTTTGTTGACGGAAGAGATCGGATACGGCTCACCGATTCCCAGATTATAGAACTCATACACATCCGCCATATACTTGTTGAAATCATCTACTTTATTCACCGCCAGGATGACCGGCTTATGTGACCGCCGCAGCATGTCCGCCACTTTAGAGTCCGCATCCACCAGTCCCTGCTTCACATCTACCATGAAAATAATCACATCCGCCGTATCAATGGCGATCTGCGCCTGCTCTCTCATCTGGGAGAGAATAATATCCTTACTGTCCGGCTCGATACCGCCCGTATCAATCAGTGTAAAGTTCATGTCCAGCCAGGCGACATCCGCGTAGATGCGATCTCTTGTAATACCCGGCGTATCCTTGACAATCGATATTTTCTCACCGGCCAGTGCGTTAAACAGCGTGGATTTACCCACATTAGGTCTGCCCACCACCGCAACGATCGGCTTTCTCTTCTTACTCATATGTCCGCTCCATTTTGCTATTTTCCCAACACGGTATGCACAAACTCATACCCGCTTGATTTTACAATATCTACCTGTACTTGTAAAGCTTTTTCCATATCCTGTACTGTGACGTCATCCAGAAAATAATCCTCGCCGCTGCGCAGTACATTCTGTGGAAGCAGGATTCTGTCCCCCAAAGGTCTGCCCTGTAACTGCCTGATCATATCCTGTCCTGTCAGAAGTCCGGACACGGTGATACGCTCTCCGAAGAAATGATTTGTAATCGCATAGACATGTATGTGATACTGCGGAAAACGTTCCATTATCTGCCCCGCCATAGACAGAATATACGGATAGGCAAGTCTGCCTGTCACCAGTGACAACTCTTCGCCCTCGGTGTCCTTGTCCATATCCTCCCCGATCCGCGCCATCTCCTCCTCAAACTCATCTAACAGCAGTCGAAGCATCCCTACCCCATTCTCAAGCTGCAGATAGCCGTCATAACGCTCCGCCTCCGGCAGTTCTTCTTCCGCCAGCGTATACCACTCATCCGACGCATGGATAAAGTGTGTGCCATGTTCTTCATACAATCTCTTCTGCCAGCCGTGTATGCAGTTTAGAACCTGTTCCGCGTCCTCTCTCTCAAAAGGCTGTAATGGATACAGGCCGTCCCGATACTTGGAGATCCCCACCGGAACCACCGATACACTTTCCAGGTGCGGCAGATATGCAGTCAGATCCGATATGCTGCGCTCCAGCTCTGCCCCGTCATTGATTCCTTTGCAGAGCACGATCTGTCCATTCATGCTGATTCCTGCCTCGTACAGTCTGTGTACCTTCTCAAGCGCCTGTCCGGCAAAGCGGTTGTTTAACATCTTACAGCGCAGTTCCGGATTGGTTGTCTGAAATGAAATATTAATGGGCGACAGACGGTATCTGATGATCCGTTCGATATCCGCATCCGACATGTTAGTGAGCGTCACATAGTTGCCCTGTAAAAAGGAAAGTCTGGAATCATCATCTTTAAAATAAAGCGTCTCCCTCATACCCTTCGGCATCTGGTCAATAAAGCAGAAAATACATTTATTACGGCAGGTCCGGTATTCATCCATCAGTCCGTTTTCAAAAATAATACCCGGGTCCTCATCATAGTCCTTATCGATCTCGAGAAGCCACTCTTCCCCGCTCCTCTTGCGAATCAGCATCTCTATATACTCATCCTGCGTCAGATACTGATAATCAAAGATATCCTCGATCTCACTGCCATTCACTGCAAGCAGTATGTCTCCCTCTTCAATTCCCAGTTCCTCTGCAATAGAACCGCTCTCCACACTGCGGATCACATGTTGTATCTCTTTCACTGTTTTCTCCTCTTTACAGGCATTCTCTGGCGTGAGATAAAATTGCACGGCGACGCCAAACGTGGGAAGAATGCTGTTTGCAGCAAGTCCGCCCTGCGGACGGTTCTTCCGCGTGAATGCTTTTTTCACGCCGGGAACGATATTTTCGTTCACGCTACTATCTTACTAGAATTTTCTTGACGTGTCACTAGCATAATGATATAAAAAAAGTAAATCGCTTTACAATTAACTTTTCATAACAGGAGGGTATCATGCCTAATACAGAAGAACTCAAACATGCCATGCCGGTGGCTCCGGTCAAACTGCTTACGACCCAAGCCGCCCTGCCGTTAGCACATAAAGTCAACGCTTATCTGGTTGATTTCCGCAAGAGTCTGGACAACAGTTTCAAGAAGGATCCCGCTTTTCACGGATATATGGAGGAAGATTACCTCATGGAGGCGGAATGTCCCCGTTTCGGCAGCGGAGAGGCAAAGGGCATGCTCACTTCTTCTGTCAGAGGTAAAGATATCTTTATTCTGACGGACGTCTGCAATCATAGTATTACCTATAAGATGAACGGATATGTCAATCATATGTCTCCCGATGATCATTATCAGGATCTCAAGAGAATCATCGCGGCCATCAACGGTAAGGCACACAGAATCAATGTCATCATGCCCTTCCTCTACGAAGGCAGACAGCATAAGAGAAACGGAAGAGAATCTTTAGACTGTGCCTATGCCATCAAAGAACTGATGGATATGGGCGTATCCAATTTCATCACATTCGATGCCCACGATCCCAGAGTACAGAATTCCGTCCCGATCAAGGGCTTCGATAATTTTACGCCGCCCTATCAGTTCATCCGCTCTCTTCTGCGCACAGAGAAAGATCTTATTATCGACAAAGATCACACCATCGTGATCAGCCCTGACGAGGGCGCTCTTGACCGCGCAGTATATTTTGCCAATGTACTCGGTGTGGACACCGGCATGTTCTATAAACGCCGGGACTACTCTACCATCATCGACGGCAGAAATCCGATTGTCGCGCACGAGTTTTTGGGAGACAACATCGACGGCAAGGACGCCATTATCATTGACGACATGATTTCCTCCGGCGGCAGTATGATCGACACCGCAAAGCAGTTAAAGAAGATGAACGCCAAGCGTGTCTTTATCTGCTGTACATTCGGTCTTTTTACGAACGGTCTGGAATCCTTTGACGAAGCCTATGAGCAGTGCTACTTTGACAGAATCGTTACTACGAATCTATGCTATCAGCCGCCCATGCTCAAGAGCAAGACATACTATGTAGAAGCCGATATGAGCAAATTCATCGCTTCTATCATAGACTTTATGAATCACGACGCATCGATGGCCAACATCTACACGCCCACGGATAAGATACATCAGATTCTCGCTAAGTACAACAGTCGCGAAATGAGCGGTCTGGATCTATGAAGATAATTTCTTCGAAATTATCTTCGCGAGATTTGCTTCGCAAACTCGAATAAAATGTATTTCTTGATTCCTGCGGAATTATCTTCAAATCTGACGCCCGGCTCCTTATGGAACCGGGCGTCGTTGTTTACTGGTCTGCCAGGGGAAACGTCAGTATGACCTTAAACAAATCCCCATCCAGCTGAATTTCAAATGTTCCTCCCTGCGCTTCCGTCAGATTCTTCGCAATCGACAGTCCAAGGCCGCTGCCTTCTGTGGTCCTCGATTCATCCCCCCTGATAAACCGTTCCGTCAATTCCTCCGGGTTGCAGTTAAGCGGTGATGCCGAGATATTCTTAATAGATACTTCTATATGTTCCTTATCCTGCGGTATCTCGGATATCGTCAGATAAACCCTGGTTCCCTCCATCGCGTATTTAAAGATATTATTAAACAGGTTCTCCATGACGCGCCATATTCTGCGGCTGTCCGCCTCAATCACGGCATTTTGCACATTGACATTCATAACCGTGGTCAGGTTCTTCTCCTCAAACTTCTCGGAAAATTCCCCGATCGTCTGATTCATTAATTCCGTCAGATTAATTTTCTCAAAATGCAGGCTTATGTTGCCGGACGTGATCTTACTCGCTTCTACCAGATCATCCGTCAGCTGCTTCAAACGCTGAGATTTCTCATCCAGCACTCTGATATAGTTCTGCACCTTCTCATTATCAACCTGTTCCCGCTTGATCAGATCCACATAATTAATGATGGAGGTAAGTGGCGTCTTGATATCATGCGAGACATTCGTGATCAGATCCGCTTTCATGCGCTCATCCTTCATACTGATCTCAACCGCTTCCTTAATACCTTTGCCGATGCTGTTGACAGAATTTGCCAGTGTCAGATTATCTCCATGCAGATTCTCCGTCTCCACCTGATGTTCCAGCTGCCCGCCTGCAATTGTCTCGATTCCTTTGACAATCTCCTGCTGCTCCCTGGCATTACAATAGAGCAGATTACCCACAAGCATATCCGGTATGAGGGCAATCAGCAGCGCAATCACTCTGCCAAATCCGCTTCCTGCAAATGCCCACAGCAGAAGCAGGAAATTAAAGAAAAGAAAAATCCCGTAAGGCACCCATGTCCTGACCATAATATGCCCGTTGTCATACATCATCCAGGCAAACTTCTTAACTTTGCATATCACTCTGCGCAGGTAGCTGTTCCTCCACAGTGTCCCCGCCTTGATTCTCCTGATCAAGCTGTAGAAGAAAAACATTACTACAGCATCCGCCGCAAACACGCCTGCCGCGACCACTCCCATAAGCCACTGTGCTTCCCGCAGTCTGTCCGCCAGTTCCATAATACCTGTGCGGCTTGTCAGTTCCCTCACGACAATCAGGATCCAGACCAGCAGAATCATGGCACCGGCCGCGATCAAAAGCGACGTTTCCGTAGGAATCCTGTCAAAAGACCGCAGGCGGATATAAGGTTTTCCCTCCTCGTCCACGTCATGTCCGGTCACTGCCGTCAGGTAAAACAGCAGGATCAGATACATCGCGCAGGCGGCAATCGCTGCCACAATCCACTGTCCGAAATACGGCAGATAATTGCGGAATCCGACGGCACCCTG
This sequence comes from uncultured Lachnospiraceae bacterium, assembly GCA_937920345.1. Classification (GTDB taxonomy): domain Bacteria; phylum Bacillota; class Clostridia; order Lachnospirales; family Lachnospiraceae; genus UBA3282. Next base: position 17,594 of record CALGVA010000038.1, on the reverse strand, counting down.
TTTAAATGCATCATCAACAGGGTATGTCGTATCTACTCCCATCCAGATCTTAACCGTCTCCGGATAAGCATAATCGTAATTCTGCAGTATCTCCCGGATCGTCGATTCCGCAACCGTCGTGTTCGTCCGATAGATCATATCAGCCGGACTGTAATAAATATATCTGCCTGCATTCTGCGTCAGCTCCGTATCTGCATCGACCGCGACATTCATATATTCTACAATGGTCTCTTTGTCCTGCCCATCCTCCAGATTACTGTATACCTGTGTATTATCTCCGACAGTTTTCATAATCAGATAACGAAGGTTGGACCTTTTATTGCCGTAATACTCTCCGTAGCTCAGATATTCACTGTAATTATAGGATAAACTTTTCGCGGCATTCTGCACATTATGACAGAGATCATAGTAAATATCCCAGTCCGATACATACTCTTCGAGATTTTTATCCTCTACCGTCTTATAGCGGTTGACCATGATATTATAGGTTTCCATCCCGCTCTCTTCGTCATACCCGATATTCTCTCCGCTATACGAATCTGTTGAAATCTCGCTCACTGCTGCCGGCTCACTGTTATCGGCCGTGCCGGTCTGTGCAGATTCTAATCTGTACTCATCCACGAAGCCGTCGTAGTCCTCCGAGTCCACCCACAGCCTGTTCGCAGATACATCATTCACAAACGTATAACTGTTTATATCAGACTTCAGATAACTGGCATCGGAAGTATTATAGTATTTACTCTTAGGATCAACGATCGTCAGTCTCGTCCGGTCTGCCAGAAAGCTCTCCGCCTGTTCCTGCGTCATCTCCGAAGCCGACCACTCAAATCCGTAATTCGTCCATTTCAGCAGGTCTTCCAGCCTGTAATCCGCCGTTACATACTGTTCCGGAAGACCGATGTCCCGATAATTATAGGCCGTAACGTCTATCACCTTATCGCCGTCAAATGTCCCGTCCGTCTCCAGCTGACTGCTGACAACCCCGTAGCGGATAATATCCGCCGCAGCATACCCGAAAATACTGTTGAAAATATCCGAATCCTCATATGCCCGGCTCCTGTCCTGCGCATACATGCTGAATCCGTAATTTCTCTTGAATCCCTGTACCCTGACCGTAGAATTGCACACCACCACGATCAGGGAAAGAACCATGACTCCAAGGCACAGATGCTGTACAATACGCAGCATTGTCCTGACCGCATGACTACCCTTATTTGACGTCTTCTTTTCCTTCTTTTCTTTTCCCATCTTTACTCCATTCCGCTGCGCATATACACGCCGCCATGCTGGATTCCATATCACATGATAAAATTCTCTCTATTGTTTCTCGATTTTATAGCCGACACCCCACACGACTTTAAGATAGCGCGGCTCTTTCGGATTGATCTCGATCTTCTCGCGGATGTGTCTGATATGTACCGCCACTGTGTTATCCGCTCCGATAGCCTCCTCGTTCCAGATACTCTCATAGATCTGGTCGATGGAAAAAACCCGCCCGCAATTCTTTACAAGCAGCAGGAGGATATTATACTCGATCGGTGTCAGCTTTACATTCTCCCCATCCACCGTCACTTCCTTGGTATCATCGTTAATACACAAACCGCCTACCTGAAAAAAAGCATTATTTTCCGTATTCAGATTACCGAGTGTCGTATATCTTCTCAGATTGGATTTCACCCTTGCCACAAGTTCCAGCGGATTAAAAGGTTTCGTTACATAATCGTCCGCACCTATGTTAAGACCGAGAATCTTGTCATTATCCTCCGATTTCGCCGACAGAATAATAATCGGGATGCTGGAGTATTCTCTGATCTTCAATGTGGCATGGATTCCGTCCAGCTTCGGCATCATAATGTCAATCAGCAGCAAGTGAATCTGCTGCTCCTTCAGAACCCTGATTGCCTGTTCTCCGTCATATGCCTTAAAGATCGTGTATCCTTCCTGCATGAGATAAATCTCGATCGCATCCACAATTTCCTTATCATCGTCACACACTAATATATTTGCCATGTTATCACCTCCGCCCTCTGCCTGTGTCATAATCTTTGCAGCCCGTACTGCCTCATCGTCCTGCATGCTTTATTACATCATGAAAACCTAAAGAAAAAGATGGGAAATCCTTTAAGTTTTTATTAAGATGTTTCCGCTGTCATATTTTCCAAATATCGTCTACCTATTCCCGGATAATCTACGGGAGAAGTCCGAGAAACGCTCCCAGATTTCCCCGCATACCATGGCTTGCCCTGTGAGAGAACAGATATTCGCTGTTATGGCATGTACACAGATCCGTCACCTGAATCCGCTCCGCCGCAATGCCTGCCTCCTGCAGAACGATCTCATTCGCACGCCATAAGTCAAGCTGATACTTACCGCCGCCTTTATGCTGTAAGATCTCATCTGCCTGACCGGCTCCGCGAAACTCCTCCGCAAAAGCGTCCGCCACATCCTCACTGACTTCATAACACGCCTGGCAGATGGACGGTCCGATGGCCGCCACAAGATCCGACGGATCAGTGCCGTATGCCTCCCGCATCCTGTCAGTCACACATCTGCCCATCCGCGCCACCGTGCCGCGCCAGCCGGAATGTGCCAGCGCAATCGCTTTCCGCCTTGTATCCACGAAGTAAAGCGGCACGCAGTCCGCATAGAAAGTCGCCAGCACAATGCCCGGCTCATCCGTCAGAAGACCGTCGATATCCGTATAGTCCCGCGGTCTCAGGATTCCCTTGCCGCCATCCGCCCGTGACACAATCTTAAGATTGACGGTATGCGTCTGATCTGAGCAGACAATATCATCCAGCTCACATGCCAGCACCCGTGCAATCCGTCTGAAGTTCTCATCCACCGCTTCCTTCTCGTCACCCCTTGTATAACTGAGGTTCATGGTGCTGTATATGCCGCTGCTTACGCCGCCCGCTCTCGTAGTGAAAAGGTGCCGCACCATGCCGGTCTGCTCCAGAAGCGGAAATGTGAGATATTCCACTTCCCCGCTTCGATTCTGTTTCATCTGCATCCTGCTGTCATGCCTGTAAAGTGCCATACATTCCATCCTCTCTGCTCTCTTCCTGCTGCCGGCATCTGTCTCCTGCGCAGTATCATTATCACCGTTTATTCCCATGCTATCTTGCCACATAGTAAAATGCATTCTTGACCCAGGTAAACCTGCCGCCGTCGATCGCCGCCACATCAAACCGGATCGGTGTGCTCTCACTGCAATGATGGATAACCCGGTAATAATCCGCCACTCTGCATATCTTACGCTGTTTGGCAGGTCCCACTGCCTCAGCGGCGCTTCCCCTGCTTGCGCTGCTCCTGTATTTTACCTCAAAGAACACCAGATACGCTCCGTCATAACCGATGATATCAATCTCACCCTGTCTGCAGCGAAAATTTTTTTCCACGATGCGCACACCCTTAGATAGTAAATAGGCACAGACCTGTTCTTCCTTCTGTGCCCCTTTTTCCCTTGTATTCATCTGTTGTCCAGCCGCCATACCGCTCATTCCTGCGCCTTCATATCATGTATTATTATCCTACGCTTTGGATATTTTCGCCTTGATCTTATCCATGGAATCCACAAAGACAAGAATCTCCGCCACAACCTCATACAGTTCAGGTGGAATCATATCGCCGATCTCCAGACGGGACAGTGTATCCGCCAGCTTGTCATCGCGGTGTACCGGCACATCCGCCTCCATCGCCTTCTCTATGATACGCTCCGCCAGCGCCCCTCTGCCGGAAGCTATGACACGCGGCGCCTCATCAGAAGGATCATACTCTAACGCAATCGCCTGTTTTGGTTTCTTATTCTCTTCCTTTGCCACTGTCATCTACCTCCCCGTTTCCATTACGCAGAATCTTCATATCAGCGCGGAGAATGCCCGTTTTCTGGGCATTCTCTGGTATGAAGCTTTAGATTTTCTTAGACAGCGTTCTTCAGATGTCTTAGAAAATCTCTTCATACTAAGCCCTTATATCAAAGGATGTTCTGCTGAGCACGGATATATTCCTGCTCTGATTTAATATCGTCTGCATGATCCCGCTCTCTTCTTCCACATCTTCCTCTTTCATATGGAACTGTGCCTTCAAATCATATCCCCTCCTGGCAAGCCTTTCGTCCAACAGCGATATATGCTGCTCGATCAGATCCAGCGCGCTCTCATCCTGCAGCGTGAAATTCGTGCTCACACGATTCTGCTGCATGGCAACATACACATCCAGCGCACCCAGATGGGCCATATCCAGATGCAACAGTGCGCTGACATTGCCGTCCTTCGCCGCCAGATTCTTCTTATTGGTGTACACATAGAGATCACCGTGCGCCTGATTGCCAGCCATCTTAAGCGGCAGTTGAATATAGGATACCATCTGGTTGAGCTGATTCATAAAATCAACATTACTCTGCAGATTCTGCACACTTCTGGCCACGGGCATATCCGCCTTGCCCGCTGTCTGCAGCGCCTCCTGCAGCCGTGCGCTCTGTTCCCTGATCCGCTCATAGAGTTGTTCTACCTTATGCGGATCTGCCACCTGCTCCGGCTTGATCGTCCACTGCCCCTCCATCTCTGACTTCAGCAGACTCTCAAATTCCCGGCCGCCGAGCAGACGCTCCATCACGCGCTCATGCAGCATACCCGCACCGCCTTTCGGTATAAACTCCCGTATCAGCGCCAGCACCTCTTTCGACGGCAGTTCTCCGTTTTTGATCTGCTGTGCCGTATCTTCCTCCATGCCCAGTTCTTTGAGCAGATTCCCGATCATATTCCACTGTCTCGGCGTAAGTACAGTGTTCCTGCCCTGCTCCGCTTCCACAGCCTGCTCACCGTTCTCTGCCATCCCGATGACGGTCTCACTCATGTTTCCTTTGATAACTTCCTTCACCTGCTCCGCATTCCCGTTCTCCTGCGTGATGACAGTTTCCGGCTGCCCGGCTGTCTGTCCGGCTGTCTGCTCTGTCTGTCCTTCTCCTTTCTGAATGACAACGCCCTCTGTCTCTCCGCCAGTAAAAATATCCAGAACATTCTCGTAAAATGCATATGCCTGCTGTGTTTTGCCCTCACTCATCAGATCCCGGAATACATCCGGCAGCTCCTGCATAATCGTCTCTGCACTTCCAAGCAGTTGATGATTCGCATTCTGATACTGCTCAAACTGTTCGATATTCGCCTCCGTAATCGGCAGACCGAGTCTTACCATCTGTATGAGCGTCGCCGGGTCCTGTCTCGGAAACTCCATAAGAAACCGGCTGATGTTTGCAAGAGATTCCCGATCGATCGGCATCCCCTCCTCCATCATGATCGCCACCATCTCTATATTATTGGCAGTATCCGGGAATCCGGCGGCATCCAGGGCTCGCAGGACAGTCGCCTCATTCGCCATATTGGCATACAGCGGCGTCAGCGACAGCATTGATCCGTTGTTCGCCTTTACCTCGAAACTCAAACTCTGACCCAAAGCCAGACTGATACTCTGGTCGATACGCGCATTGATCAGCAGATCCTGTCTGAGTGCGATCTGCACCGCCGTTCCCTCCCGGCTCACCACCGATCCCTGTATTGTCTGCCCCGGCGCCAGATTCCTGATCTCACTCTGCACACGGTAGGCTCTCTCGCCTTTGGTCATGGACTCCGTCACTTTCACCGTATCGTTTGTCCGGACATTCTGATTATCTTTTTTAATAATATTTCCCAGATTCAACCTAATCCTCCATACCAGAGCCATCTGCTGCGATGACGCGCACCATAAACATCTAAGACTTTTATTTCCAGCTGCGGTCAGGGAATATCCCCTGCTCTGACTCAAATATACTGATAATTACGCCTGTCAGTCAGATAAAATGCGTGATAAATGATCTTCTGTGGATCGGGCATGGTCCGTATTTCTTCAAGGCATCAATATGTATCTGTGCGCCGTAGCCCTTGTTAGATGCAAAACCATACTGCGGATACACCTCATCATACTGTACCATAAGACGGTCCCGCGTAACCTTCGCCACGATACTGGCTGCCCCGATCGAGATACTCTTGGCATCCCCTTTAATGATCGGTATCTGTCTGACCGTTACTTCCGGAATGGTGACGGCATCATTTAACAGAAGATCCGGTGTGACCTGCAGACTGGCAACCGCCTGCCGCATTGCCTCATAAGTCGCCTGCAGAATGTTGATCTCATCGATCCGTTCCGGCGTACTGTAGCCGAGCCCGACTGCAACTGCCCGTTCCATAATCACATCATAAAGTTCCTCTCTCTTTTTTTCGGACAGTTTCTTAGAATCATTGATATATAAAATGTCACAATTTTTTGGAAGAATTACCGCCCCGGCGACTACCGGACCTGCTAACGGACCGCGTCCCACTTCGTCGATCCCGCATATATGAGTATATGCCGCATATTCCCGCTCATATTTTTTAAGCGTTTCACAGCGGGCCTTTTCTTTCTCATAAGCTGCCAGACACTTTCTGCCTCTCTCTACAGCCGCCCGCACCCCGGCTCTGTCATCCTGCTCATATTGCATGAGTAAAACAGGCAGCTCCTCCATCGTAGCCGCCTGCAGTTTTTCTTTTATGATTCCGATCTTCTCCGTCATCATTATCTCCATTTCTGCGCTGTCTTCTGTTAACGGTGCTTAATGAATCCGAATTTGTTGAAAGGCCAGATGCGCAGCCACGCTCTGCCCACAATCTCATCCCTCGTGATATTACCCACCGAAGGGTCCCTGCTGTCTGTACTGTTATTGCGATTATCTCCCATAACGAAGTACTCGTCGTCTCCGAGGACAATCTCCTCATAGGCTCTTCCCGGGCTCTGTATGACTTCCTTGCCGTATCCTTCGTCAAGTACTTCTCCGTCTATGATAATATTGCCTTCCTCGTCGATCTGCACAGTCTCACCGGGCAGTCCGATTATTCTCTTGATATAGAACACATTTTCCTCATACCGGAAAGGAAAAACAATAATATCAAAACGCTCCGGATCATGAAACCGGTAGCTGATCTTGTCTACGATCAGATTGTCCTCACTGCTTAATTTCGGTTCCATAGAGCTTCCGAGCACCTGCGTTCTCTGTCCTACAAAATGGATCACCAGATAAACTGCACACAAAACAAACAATATGTACAAACTGGTACTCAATATCTCTCTTAATACTTTCTTCATGATGTCCATTCCTCAATTCCATCCGTCATTCCGTCTTCTTGGATTTATACCGTTTCAGGCTGATTCCCGTCCGCATCCGGCAGTTCCAATGTAATCCTGCCGATCCTGCCGCTTCTGAAATCCTCCATCACAATAGAGGAGGCTTTCTCGTAGTCCGCCTCCTGCCCCTTCTTATAGCACTTACGACTCTCGCAGACATGGGTCAGCACCATAAGCGGCGTGGACATATCATCCATATCTTCCATCCGGTACCTTTCCGCAAGAATATCTCTGTAATATTTTAACAGATATGCGATCAGGTCTGCCGCAAGCTCTGTCATCTGCAGGATTTCATCATTCATGGAACCGATCAGCGCAAGATTTCTGCCGACCTCCTCGCTCTCAAACTTCGGCCACAGGATACCGGGAGTGTCCAGAAGCTCCAGCTCCTTATTCATGCGAATCCACTGCTTTCCTTTCGTAACGCCGGGCTTATTACCGGTCTTCGTGCACGCCTTGCCCGCAAAAGAATTAATAAAAGTGGATTTACCCACATTCGGAATCCCCACCACGATCGCACGGATCGGTCTGTTCTTTATTCCCCGCTTCCTGTCGCGCTCAATCTTTTCCTGACAGGCTTCCCTGACGATTCCGTGAATCGACTTCAGCCCCCGGCCGCTTTTGGCATTGATCTCCAGCACATGAAATCCTTTTTTTTGAAAATAATCCATCCACAGCCGGTTTGCTGATGCGTCCGCCAGATCTGATTTATTGAGCAGAATCAACCGCGATTTATTCTTTCCCAGTTCATCTATGTCCGGATTGCGGCTGCTGAGCGGAATCCTCGCATCGACCAGCTCTATCACCAGATCAATCAATCCGATATTTTCCTGCATCATTCGTTTTGCTTTGGTCATATGACCCGGATACCATTGATAATTCATCTGTCTTCCAATCCTTTCGACGCCTATTTGATCAGCCCCATGCTGTCCTGGTCTGACGCCATATGGAACCACGCCTTGCCAATGATCGTGTCTCTTTTGACCGCGCCAATATTACCGGAACGGCTGTCTTCACTGCTGTTGCGATTATCTCCAAGCACAAAGAACTCGTCTGTGGCAAGTTCCAGTTCGCTCCGCGCGATGCCGGCATCGAGCATTTTATCAAAAGTCTCGTCTTCTTCCAGTAATGCACCGTTAATATAAACATTCCCATCCAGAATCTGAATCTTCTCGCCCGGCAGTCCGACGACTCTTTTGACATAAAAATGGGAGTTCTCGTTCCCGTTCGGTAAAAATACGATCACATCTCCCCGCTTTGGTGTCGAGAGCCTGTATACCACTCTGTTCATCAGAATCTCCTGTCCGTTAAACAGCACCGGCTCCATGGAATCCCCTACCACGCTCGTACGCATCCCGACCGAAAATACGATAACGAATGCCAGAAAAACGGCAATCATTCCGCCCACGATCATCTCAAAGATATCTTTAATCAATGTCGGGTTCAGTTTCTTTTTCTTTTGATAAAAGGTTAATCCTTTTCTTTTCGCCACGTGTCGTTCCTCATTACGCTTATACTCATCTGCATGATCCTGAACCGGTCTCTCTGCCGGCAAAACATTTTCCGACTGCCACTTTCGTATTATACCAACATCAGCACCTAAAAGCAATCTTCCGTCAAAAAAACAGATACCTCAAATTGCTTCAAGGTATCTGTCACTGACTGATGAAATTATTTTACCAACTCTTTAACCTTCGCTCTCTTGCCGACACGGTCTCTCAAGTAGTTCAGTTTCGCACGTCTTACTTTACCTCTTCTCACTACCTCAACCTTCTCGACATTGGGAGAATGCATAGGCCACGTCTTCTCAACACCGACGCCGTTCGATACTTTTCTTACTGTGAAAGTCGCTCTGCTGCTTCCACCCTGTATCTTAAGTACGGTTCCCTCGAAAACCTGAACTCTCTCACGGTTTCCCTCTTTGATTTTACCGTATACTTTAACAGTATCTCCCACGCTAAAATCACTGACTGTTTCCTTCAACTGTTCAGCTTCGATTTCTCTGATAATCTCGTTCATAATCTGCCTCCTAAATATATGGATGTTCTTAATACGTTCTGTAACAGAGGACCATCTTTATTCGCAACATTAATAATTTAGCATACTATCTGTTAAAATGCAAGTGTTTTGTTGCAGCCCGCCAGTCCACCCCGGTTGTAAAATTTATTTTAAACGAAGAACCCCCAGCGGTAAAGCCGGGGGACGTGAAATTAGTGATAGAGTTTGTGTGAAAGTCTTTTCAGAATGATCAGGATAAACAAAATTATCATTGGTGGAGAAGAGATTGCGGATCGGAAGAAAATATACAATCCCTGAAAAACACCAATGATAGCTCCTGTGAAAGATGCGTGCATAAGCTCGTCCATTATATTTCACCTTCTTTCTTTGTTCCCCGGCGGGCGGGTTTGTCCCCTGTGAAGGTTTTTCCCGCCTGCAGATGGGTTTTTAGTTTTTATTGTATCACGGACAGAGTCCAATAAAAGGTACAGAAGGGAGAGAAAAGAGAAATGAGTAAAACAGAAATAGCAGAGGTAGTTAGAGAAGTAAGGGCAAGTTTTGTCAGTGAGGAATCTTTTTTTGAATCATCAATTTTTTATTACATGTCAGGCAGGTATCCGGATATGGCAATAAAGGACTGCGTGTATGTTGTTAATTATCTGCGGTCAGAAATAAATTTGCGGGGGTTTGAACATGGAAGCAATATCTAAAGAACACGCACTGGAAGCCTACAACCTGATCCGGAATTACTGTGGGACTGTATGTTGTGAAGACTGCCTTTTTGTCTGTGAAGATGAAGAACATTGTTTGTTTGATTTTTCAGATTCACCGTGCGGTTGGGTAAAATTAGAAATAAGTTAGAATCAGGCAGTTGCGTCAACGCAATCAGTGAAGGAAAGTGGTATGTATGGATTATATGGAAATTTGTAATGAACGCGATATGCTACTTGGGAATCTTTCCAGATTTTTTTTAACGGATGATCTGAAAGAACTTTACGTTGAATATGGTTTTGCGAAGAAAAGTCTTGAACGTATCTTTGAGTATCATTGTGAGAGGATTAATAATTCAGCAGAAAGTATGTAAGGGGCTGAAAAGCCCTTCACATAGAAAGATGGTAACCTTTGTTTGGTTCTCATTTTTCACGGGGAAGTGTAAAAGCTTCCCCCTCTCCTTCTGGCGTTAGTATATCACGGTAATAGCGGAAGGAAAAAAGCAACCTGTAAACAGAGAAAAAGAAAAGAAGAAAGAGAGGAAAAGAGCATGGAGGTTGTAATTGTAGGTGTAAAGTCATCGGAATATAAGGGGAAGGACGGCAATAGACGCACGGGGTTTAATATTTCCGGCTTGAAAGATTATACACGGTATGATCAGGAAAATACAAACTGTGAAGGTCAGGACGTCATCAGGGAGTTTACAAACATTGATTTTGGTATCCACCCGGGTGACAGGGTCGAATTTGTTTATGAACCCGGCTTTCAGGATAAGGCAACCCTTGTTGATGTCAAGATGATCGAGATTGGTGACAAGCCGCCGTTTAAAGACAGCACTTCCGGACAGAAAGCAGCACCGAAGCCGGAAGACCAGAAAGCAAAATAAGGGGAGGTAAGAAGGAATGACAGCTGGAAAAGTTATGTTAGCAATATGTGTAGTGTCGTTTGTGATCGGGACGGTCGGGCTCGTAAAAGATGTCAGCGTGAAACGCCGTCAGCGTCAAATGGAAAAGCGTTATGCGGCTATGCGTGAAGCAGAAGCTGATAATGAATAGTACATACATTGTATGTATAAAACGGAAGGAGGTAAAAGCATATGGGCTTAGCTTTGTTAAGTGGTGCGTCTGCTGTTCCTGCAGATTTAACTGCAACAACTTCGGCAGCGGTGTCTCTGGTAACCAGCGTTATGGCATTGTTTGAGGTTTACCCTTTAAACATTATCCTTACATTCGCACTTGCCAGCTATGCGTTTAAGTTCTTCGGTAAAGGACGCAGAGCAGCAGCAGGTGGAACGTAAGGTCTGCCGGATCAATGCGGGCATGGTATGAAAATGCCATGTCCGTATTTTTATAAAGAATAGCGGAGGTATTAACATGGATAGAAATGAAAGAAAGAACCGCTGCATGGTTATCGTGCCGGTGATCCTGTATGTAGTGTCTGTTGTGTGCCTGTTCTGGTTCCACCCGTTTGTAGCCAGTGCTGCGGAAACTGACACAACTGAAACAACTGACACGGTGGAGAAAAATGCGCCGGGTGGAAAAGGAAATGCTATACATATATATTGTAAATCTAAGAATAAAAATAGCGGATATTATTCTATAACTGACATGACGGCGAAGGCGAAAGATGATACGGAAATAGTAGGAATCTTAACATCATTTGACAATGGTGCGCAATCTATTTCTTTAGTTATTATTTGTGGTGACGGTAATGAAAGCTTGTCATCAAAATATCTTTCTGATGTTGTCCGCGTAAGAATGGAATATAGGAATGATAAACTATTTGATACTCAATATATATCTGCAGAATATTGGTATCAATCATTTTCTTATTATGAGCCTTCTGATAGTTTTCTAGAGGTTCAAATATCCATAAGCGGAATGAAAATATTTAAAGACCGTGATGCATACTTGGCATATCGTGAAACTGGAAGCCTGGACGGCATGATTAAGGAAGAGCTTGACTCTTCTTGGTATTTGAAAGATATACGGTGTGAAGTAACTGCAGATGATTCGCCTAGCGGATCAGGCGGGGAAGAAGCTACATATATTAAGTTTTTTTGGTTAACCGATAATCTTGAAGATGGAGATCTGATTGAAGTTAAAACCCGGAATTATGTTAAAAAAATTGGTGGTGATAAAATCTCTGGTTTTCATGATTATGTAACATGGCATGATAATATATCTGCGCTTGATAATTTATTTAATTTTACTGATAAAAATGGTGAAACAAGTGAACGTGCTTCTTGGACCATTGGACAAAAAGATGCAGTGAAGGCATGGTTTGCTTTTTTAGAAAATAAACCTCTTATATTTAAAACATATGAAACAGAAATATATTATTTTCGTCCGGTTCGCAATGGTACATTTGGTAAATGGTGCAAAGTCACGATGAACCGTTTTGGTGATAGTGGATCGCCTTATATTGAAGATGTTGAAATTGGTGATATGGATGATGATGGGGAATGGGATCGTGATGATGATTTAACAGATGAAAACGGCGGTAATCATGGCGTAGATCAAGGTGGAGACATTACTATTCCGGATCCAGATAATCCCTTTGAAGGCACTAATATAGCGGGAATATTTAGTTATTTATTTGATTTTTTCAAAAGTATTCCGTCCTTGCTTGGTGATCTTCCGGCATTGGTTAATTCCATTATTGGATTTCTTCCGCTACCGGTTATTGGTTTTATTGCCGCAGGTGTTTTAATTGCGATTGCGCTTCGCATTGTTGGGAGGTAAATATATGTCAGCAGTAAAGTCGATTATTAGTTTATGTATGACAGTGATGCAATATCAAATAAATTTGTTTGGTTATCATGTATCTCTATTCGCTGTTTTTGTTTGGGGGCTTGCAATTTTTCTTGTAACTTGGTTTTTGTTTGGAATATTTAAATAATATTACTATTGCCAATGAGAATTATAATATTGCAATTTTTCTATATTTGTTTGATTCGTTGTATTGAAATAAGTCTTTACACAAAAATAAAGAATGATTACTAGTAGTACAAGAATAATAAAAAACATCAAATTATGCAGTGCATTCGTATTGATACCCTGATCTTCGTTAATGTTGTTATCGTTACCCATTGGATGATCTCCTTCGTATGTTTTTGGTAATGATATCATGTTTAACTTACATAGTCAAATAAGGAGGAGTTAAGTTTGGATGAAAATGTGATTCCTGAAAAAGACAGGATGTGTTTAGCTACCGCGCTTGTAATTTTGCATCACGTATATGATTTATTCCGTAGAGATAATATTGCTGCCCCCGCACTGGCGTTGGAAACTGTTTTTTCTTTTGTTGATGAGATTCTTCTTGTGACAAATATAGATTTGGGAGGTGATACTGTTGAAGAAAAAACTTTTTAGGATAACGTGCCTTTTCCATGGGCTGAGATGGATTATAGAATCCTTTATGTTTGGGGCGTTTAGCCGCTGTTCCTATTATATACCGCATACGATTAACAGAAAGAGAGGTACAATGAATGAATGATGGAAATGCTGATTTATATGATAACAGCAGTAACACAGATAATCCCCCCGCTGACGCCGCCGATCAGGAACCGCCTTATGATGGCGGTGATGATTCCATTTCTCCTGATTCCGGTTCTGGAGATACTGATCAGACTGTTATTGATGGTGCTTCTGGCAGTGACGGGACGGACGGGGAAAACACGGAGACTGACGGGGATACTATGGCGAAAACAGAAAATGAAGAGAGTCCCGGCACGGAAGAAACACAGACACCGGAAGATGGTTTTGAAGATGCGGAAGGTGAAGAAACTAAACAAGCTCCTGCTGTTGATCCTGAAATATTACTGGATATAAAGGACACTTTACATAACCATACCGATTCTGTTGATAATTTTATGTCAGGGCTTACTGTTTCCGGAAACTTCATTCAGGTGTCTCTTGACTCCGGATCTACTGCCCTTCTTACGGAATCTGTTGACCAGCAGAATAAAATTCTGGATGGTCTTGACGGCATGACCGGGCTGATCCTGCTGGTGTTCTTCGTGCTGGTCTTCGATCTGCTTCACCGTTTTGCAAAACGGATTATCAAGAACTTTATGGGAGGTGAAAAGAATGGAACAAATTCTTGAATTTATCTTTACCGGGTGTGATTACGGTGAACTGACCCCCGCAAGCCTTTTGTGCCTGTTTGTCTTCATGTTGGTGCTTGAGTGTATTTCCGCGATCGTCAGGGAAGCAGTGAAGGGGGCTGGAATGTAATGTTTAAATATATCATTGTTATCGTGCTTTTTGTGTTCTGCTGGGTGCGGTTTATCCCCCTCAGGCTGATTATAAAGAACCCTGTGGCTGCTGTTTTTTATGCCGTGAAAGACCTCTACGAATACATAGTGCATAAATCGGCGCGCAACTGCCCCACGGGTAAAATCATTGCATATACTGCATTGTTTGGCGGCGGTAAAACCTTGTCCGTTGTGCATTACGTGACCACCCTCTTCTATCGTTATGATGGTTTGAAAGTGTGGGATCGTGACCGGAAGAAATTCGTTACCCAGCATATACACGTAATTTCCAACGTGAATTTAAAGATACCCTATGAACAGTTTGTTTCCCTTGAGCAGATCGTGCGCGTTTCTGAAAAATTCCGCGATCTGGATTATGAAAACGATACCCTGACAGTTACCGTTGTGCTTGGTGACGAGTTCAGCGTACAGCTTAACAGCCGGGAATTTAAGAAGAACATTGACCCGTTGTTTTTGAATACGCTGCTGACCTGCCGCCATCATCATATCCTGATGGTATATGACGCCCAGCGGTTTAACCACGTGGACGCCCTGTTAAGGCAGGTAACGCTTGCTGTGATCGAGTGTAAAAAGGTTTGGCGTTTTCTCCTGCAGTATGAATATGATGCGTTTGAGATGGAAAATGCAGTCAATCCGCTCCTGCTTACACCCCGTTTTCGATCTGGCTGGTTTGTCCGGGATAAAGATTATAATGCCTATGATACGCTTGCCTGCGTAGGTAACCTGAAAAAGTCCTTTGACAAGGGGGACATGCTCACAGAGGAAGAGATCATTGCGCTGCAGTGCAACCAGCCTGTGAATATGGATGCCGTATCCACCCCGCACAGGAGCTATGTGAAGCGCAGAAAGAAAATGAAGTAGCGCACGCGCCCTCTTTACGGAAGGGGTGCGCGTAGTAGCCTGCCCCAAGGGCGGAGGCCGTCAAGCGTAGCGCGGCCACCGCCCGACGGCATGCACGCGTAGCGCACGGGTTCATTCCGTCAAGAGGGTTGCGGAAGTTCCCTAAGGTCTAGTATTACCCTTAGGGAACTTCTGAAACATGAAACATTTTGTGATTTTTCCCGTATTTATCAGAAAAAAGTTTGAAACATTTTTTGAAACATCTTCTGAAACATCACAACTTTTGAAACATTTGGAGAGAATGAAAAATGAATGACCGGACACAGTCCCGCAAGTGGTTGCTTACTTTCAATAATCCTGAAAAGTATGGTTTTGACCACGATAATATCAAGGCTGCCCTGTCAACGATCAAGAACCTGACTTACTGGTGCATGTGTGATGAAGTCGGGAAAGAAGGAACTTATCATACACATTTATTCCTTTTCCGTGAAAATACAATGCGTTTTTCCATGGTTAAGAATAAATTCCCTACTGCACATATCGACTACTGCCGCGGATCCACGCAGGAGAACCGTGACTATGTGCGGAAGGAAGGAAAACATAAGGACACTGACAAGGCAGAAACAAACCTGATCAACACGTTTGAAGAGTTCGGGGAATGCCCTATAGAGGAACAAGGAAAGCGTAATGACCTGAATGACCTCTACGGCATGATCAAGGACGGTATGAGCAATTATGACATACTGGAGAGTAACCCGAACTATATGCTGCAGATTGACAAGATCGAACGGTGCCGTCAGACGGTTCGGGAAGAACAGTTTAAAAATACATTCCGGAAACTCGAAGTTGAATACTGGTATGGTGACACCGGACAAGGTAAGACACGCACAGTCATGGAAAAGTACGGCTATGAAAATGTGTACCGTGTGACTAACTATAAGTACCCCTTTGACGGTTACCGCGGTCAGGACGTGATCATTTTTGAGGAATTTTGCAGCAGTTTGAAAATACAAGAAATGCTCACTTATCTTGACGGCTACCCTCTCGATCTGCCATGTCGTTATAATAACAAGGTGGCATGTTATACAAGGGTATATATCTTAAGCAATATTCCGTTTGATGACCAGTACCGGGATATTTTCCGTGAATATCCGGATACTTTTAAAGCATTTAAGCGCCGGATCGGCTGCATTAAAAGGTTTACAGAAAAGGGTCTGGTTGACTACCAGAACATGGAGGATTACGAATACAGCCGGAAAATGGAAGAACTGGAAAAAGAAAATCCGTTTACTGCAAAAGAACGGTATGAACAAGAGAGATTGGATTTAGGAGGGATAAAGAAAAATGATGACAACAGACATAGGGACAAATGAACGTGACCTGCACATCGTGTACGGGAAAGATTATTTTGGTGAAGAAGTCAGTGACTTAGCTCTTGCTTCCGTCAAATATATGTTTACTGATCTGACGGACTTGAGGAAATATTACATAAGGCTTGGGTTTCACCTGAACGAATTTTACATGAATAAGGGATATCAGGAGTTTGGATATTCCACGCTGGAAGAATTCTGTGAGGCGAACCTGCGGATGGATAAAAGCTCTGTCTCCCGCTGTATAAACGTGTTCCGCGAATTTAGCGGTAAAGATGATGTCAGATACAGCGGGGGCATAAAAACAACAGGCTGTGCTATGGAATTATCTGACCGCTGGAAAGACTATACCTACACACAGCTTGTGGAAATGCTCCCGCTCTCCGATGATGACCGGAAAATGATATCTCCGGACATGTCATGCAGTCAGATCAGGAAATTTAAAAAGGATTTGAAGCAGAAAACGAAACCAGTTGCGGCAACGCAACCGGAGACGCCGGAAGAAGAACCAGTTGCGGCAACGCAACCAAAGAAATTTAATTATGATGAGATGTTAAGTAAAAATGGAATCGTAAGACAAAATTATATCAAGTCGCGTGATCCTGTTGGTGATCATGCGCTTTCTATCCTTTTGTATGATAGCCGGGGAAAAGAGGTTATTGTAAATTATACTGCCGAGATTTTAGACCAGTCTTCATACCGTCTAGTGCTCCGTATGTTGGATTCGTTTGACTCTTCCCTATGTATTTCTAAGTAAAAATTAAAGCTTCTTTTTTTGAATTTGCAAAAATTCTTGTTAAAGAAAGAGTAGGCTTGCACCTGCTCTTTCTTATTTACTGATATATAGTATAAAAAATCCGTTTGTATAGTAATCCCCTTCTTCTACTTTTCTTGTGATCTGGTCAATTTCTATTTTTGATTCGGTAAATTCTGCTTTACAGTCTGGATCATATTGTGCAATTACATACATTGCAGATATAGCGTCCCTTAATGTTTCGAATGATACTTCGCCCCTGTTGTGGCTTAAAGTGTATTTTGTTGGCATGTTCTTCTTTCCTTTCCGGCTTTCACAGCCTTAAAAATTGGCTTTGGTTGAGTGGCTCAGAGGGGAGCTTTGTATGTAGTTTTTCTGTATTCTGCTTCACTCCTTTCTTTTCTGTACTGGCTTCGTATATCGTGTCGTCGGGTTTGCTTGCGGCTGT
>CALGVA010000037.1 GCA_937920345.1 uncultured Lachnospiraceae bacterium | reverse complement strand
TAATTGCGTACATATGGCACCTCCTATTCATGAACCGAAGTTCATCTTACTCGCTGGCTTCGGTGATGTCCGATCCCAAAAGCGCTTGTAAACGACTTATAAACGGACATACTTATACCTCGCTATGCGGCATACTCGAATATCATACCTGTTCTGGGGATATTTGTCAATGGGTATGTCGATTTTTTCTTATGAGACAAAGAAATACGCCGCGATCTGCGCTCTGGAACTGAATTCTTCCGTTTCTAACAGCTCCCGCACCTCTTCCTTGCTGTAAAAATCGGCTGTGATCTGCTCGTTCTCCGACGTGTGATCCTCAAAGTTTCCTTCCACGTCCACGAAGGCGATCTGCGTCTTCACATCGGAAAAAGCTACCGCCGCAAAGGAAGGCGGCAGAATACTGCGGATTTTCTTTACACTAAGACCGGTTTCCTCATAGAGTTCTCTCTGGAGGCATTCTTCCAGAGATTCCCCTTCGTTGATCATACCGGCGCACAGATTATATACGAAACGGTTGACGCCCATACGAAATTCCCGAAGCAGCAGCATCTTATCTTCATGATACGCAACGATGGACACGCCGCTTATGCGCTGTCCTATGGCTTCCGGACCGGGAATCTCACTGCGGCTGACGATCTCGTATTTCTTTTCCCTTCCGGCTTTATTTTGATAGGTCAGTTCATAATTCTTTAAGTATTTTCCGTCTTTTACTTTTTCCATGCCAAGAAGTTTCATCAGTTTCTCCATTTCATCACTGCCTTCAGCTTAACTCGCTGCTAAAACAGTGCATTTTAATTACAATTATATACTTTTTCTTGTCTATCAGGTGTGCGCCCTTCCCTCATACTGCTCCCGAAAGCTTGGATTCACCTTTTTACGGGTAATCTCCATGAGTCCAAGCCCCGTCATATCCACCACGTCCGCTGTCACGCTGTCCTTTTTCAGAAGGAGTCGCATATACTCCATAAGCTGCTGTTCATGGGTTTTATCCTTCATGTTGATGAAATCCACGAGAATCATTCCGGATAGATTTCTTGCCCGAAGCTGTACAGCGATCATTTCCGCCGCTTCCCGGTTGATTCTGTAAACCGTCTCTTCCTTGTCTTTGCCCCGCTCGCACTTTCCGCTGTTCACGTCGATGGAGATCAGGGCCTCCGTCGGTTCGATTATGAGATAACCGCCGGATTTCAGCCACACTTTCCTGTCCAGAAGTTCCCTGATCCGCATTTCCACGGCATATAACTTATAAAGCGGCAGCATCTGATCTGCATATAATCTGACAGGCGTATCTGTTCCTGCAAAAGTTTCCTGCAAAACTTCATAGATTTCAGGAATATCCGTAACCACTTCATCATACTCTGTCTGATAAGTGTTCTCAATAAAATGAATATAATCGGGTCTGCCCGCATACAGACAGCTGAAGCAGGTGCGTTTATCCGCAATCTGCATAATATGATCAAGCTGCTCTGCCAGCTGCTTCGCCTCTTCGACCAACGGGGTGTCATCACTAAGTTCCCCCGCATTGGTGCGGACGATCAGACGATAGCAGGCCGCAATCTGTTGAAGCGCTTCTATGCTGCGGAAACGGAGCTGCTGTTTCTTACTGAGTTTAGAGGATACCTGCACGTTGCTTCGTCCACGGTCACCGTCAGCGGCTGCCTGCCGTGTGGTGCCGCCAGATTCGGTCGTTGCAGTCAGAGCCGCTTGCGCAGATCCCTTGCCATCCGAATTTGCCGGCTGTCTGCTCCCCACGACCGCATACTGTCCCGACAGGGAAAGCTGCATCGTCACGCCTGCCAGTTTTGTCTTCATGGGTTCCTTGACGATCTGAACCGGAATCTCGTCCCCGGTTTTCAGACTGCCGTCAGGTTTTCTGTTCATGACACAGGCATAGCTTGCTTCCGCAAGCGGCAAAAAGGTGAGATATCCCTGACCCAGATCCACGAATGCGGCTCCGATATTCTCAGCGATATTCTTCACCTTGCCCACATAAATATTCCCTACGGCGTACTCATTCTGCTTCTGTACCTGTATCGACAGTATCTGATTGTCACGTATCAGCAGTGCGAGTAATTTCCCGTTCAGTTTTAGAATTAAAATCTTGCCTTTCGACGACATGGTTTTCCTGCTTCCGTTGGTATATAAGAACTATAAGCATTACAATGCTTCATTTCATGTACATTTTTCTGCATACGTTATAGTATACCACAAAGCAGGGAAAAAGCCAAAAATGTAAATTTCAGTAAAAGTTCGTCCTTGCACTATTTCGCAAGTAAAATCGCTCTGTATACGATTCCTTATAAATCCTCTTCCCTGATTCTGTACATAAGATAGCCCGCAAACAATATCGTCGGGATCAGCGGTATGATTCCCGCATACGTCGGTCCCAGAAGCGGATTATATTCGCTTGTATTGATAAAACCGATCCCGGTCGCCGCCAGTCCGTTGACTGCACTGTGACAGATCGCCGCCGGCAGGACGCTGTCCGTGCGCAGCGTAAGATAGCTTTCGACAATACCGATCGCCACACAGAAAACAACCATCAACAGAATGCCGACAACCGGATAACCGGAATAGGCCGTACCGTAATTATGTCCCATGGCAATCATCGGCGCATGCCAGAATCCCCATATAATGCCCGTAAACAGGACTGCTTTCACGCTTCCGCAGGAGTTTTTCAACCCGTACAGCAGATAGCCGCGCCAGCCGATTTCTTCCCCCAGCGTCGGGATCAGATTAATCACCGGTGAGATTACCGCTGCAGTAACGATACTGATGATAAGCTGCGTAACCTGCAGGTTTTCTCCCGTCGAAACCGATTGATACATAATACCGCCTGACAGGGTGAACTGTTCCCTGTAGAGCAGATAGTAGACCACAACGCCCAGATAGATTAAAATGATAAAGCTAAAGTAGGCAAGCAGATAGTTCTTTCCGTTGCCCTTGAACCTGGGGGCCAGTTTAAAGTCCGAGAACCCCTGTTTCGTCACAAGTCTTGTAAGCACATTGCCGATCGTCGGCATAAACATGCAGGCTGACACAATCAGCATAGATTCCAGGCTGGCACCGTATGCCATTCCGGTAAGCGGAATAACGGATACCAGCGCCCATGTCAGCACAAAGGTGATGACACAGAATATAATAGTGCGTTTAGGTGTTATTTTATTGTCCATATCGTGATCTCCCTGTTCCATTTAGTCAAATACCCTGCCATAATCAGCAGGGTATTTCCATTATTTCATAATAAAATATTTAATTTCTGTATTTCACCGCCGTACCGTATGCGATCACTTCCGCCGCACCCTGCATAACAGAAGATGAGGCATATCTTACATTGACGACCGCATCGGCACCTAACGCCTGCGCCTCATCCACCATACGCTTCACGGCAATCTGACGGGCCTGATTGAGCATATCCGTATATTCCGTCACTTCGCCGCCGACAAGCGTCTTGATACCTGCCATGAAATCCTTGCCGAAGTTTTTAGTCTGTACGATACTTCCTTTTACAATTCCCAATGTTTCCAGTTCTTTTCCTGCAATATAATCAGTATTTACGAGCAGCATCCTCTTCTCCTCCTTCAATCTCTTTGATACGTTGTAATAATGATATTATCACTGCCATAATCACCACAACCGGCACCAGAATAAACACACCCAGCATCCAGACCGGAATCGGATCGGTCATATAGCCCCATACAAAAACACAGATCAGAAATATCATAATTAAAATGAATACCATTGCGGCAATCACAGAACCGCGTTTCTTCTGAATAATATCATTTTTACTCACATTTGCAAACTTTGTTCCCTCCTTCTCCATCTCCACCATCCTTTCTAAATACTCATCAGGGGAAAGACTCGGGTATTTGCAGCGGTCTTCCATCAGATTATGACAGAGTCTCGAAGTCTCCTGCAAATTGCTCCGCTCCCGTTCCAGAACGATCAATTGTCTCTGCAATGCATCCTCAAGCAGCAGATCGCCGGATTGAATTTTCCGGATTTCCTCAATCGGAAGAGACAGTTTTCTGAGCAGCTTGATTTTCTTTAACTCAGCAACATCTGCCTCAGCATAATCCCGGTATCCGTTTTCTGCATTTCTCCTGGGACTTAAAAGTCCCTGCTGTTCATAGAATCGGATATTCTTCTTGGTGATGCCCACCTGCAGTTCTACTTCGTTGATTTTCATGGAGCAGTTCCCTTTCCCGTTATACCGCCTGTATCGCTTACCGGTCTTCGATCGTCCGCTGTACCTGCAGTGTTTCCTGATATGGTCAGAATAAGGCTTCCACAAGGTGGAAGGTCAAGTGTTTTTATAATTTTTTTAAATATTTTCCCATACTCTTATACTATCCGACCTCGGCCAGCGGAATCAGTCTCTGCTTTTCACCCTCCGTCGTAAGTTCTGTGTAAGTTTCCATCCGGGTCACCTGATAAGCCGTCACCGGAATTTCCACGCCTGCAAATTCAAAGAACTTTTCCAGAACCATCGCCGGTTTGATATTGCCGCTGCTGCTGGCATTCACAAGCATATAGATCGCGCCGTCAGCATCGCTGTGAAGTTCATAGATTCCTTGTCTCAGGTCCAGTTCCACCGTGCTCTTCTTCGCCTCTTTGATGTAAGGAATGGTATCCTGACTGTAAAAATCCTGCAGTTTCCTCTCAAGACCGGTGATCGGAAACGATCCTTCTTTCATTTTAATACTGTAGGAAGCCGCCGCAACGCTGGCCATCGCATTCCTGACCTGCTCCGGCAGCACAGTGACAGAAAGCACCTCCACACCCTCCACCATGACCTGACCAAGCGCGCGCTTCATATCCTCCGTGGAAGTCATGGAACGCACCTCTATGTCCATATATTCCCCGTAACTTTCGAGACCGAGACCGAGAGGTGCCGCAAAGGACATGATCTGATGGGGGCTGAATCCTTCGGAATATTTGATATCGATATCCGCGCGCCTGATCGCTTTCTGGAAAAAACGCATCATATCCAGATGTCCGATGAATTTCATTGTGCCGTATTTGGCGAATTTAATTCTGATTTTCATAGGGTTAACCTCTTACTTTTTAACCTTTCTCTATCTTGCTCATGATACGCGGTTTCAAAATTACCGTGCAGGTCTGACTTATTAGTGCTCGTAACAGATTCCGCTGCCAAAACGGTTCGCACCGCATCCCTGACACTGTACTTTACAGTTAGGGGACACTGTTTCCGTCTGCGCTTTCTTCCACTCACGCAGAAGAAATTCCTTCGTTACGCCGCAATCCAGGAAATCCCACGGGAAAATCTCGTCGTCCGCCCGCTTTCTTGTCGTGTAGAAGCCAATATCCAGACCACAGTCCGCAAAACACTGCAACCACACATCGTTGTGAAAATATTCGCTCCAGGAGTCAAACAGACAGCCCCTTTTATAGGCTTCCAGAATCACCCTGGCAATCTTGCGGTCACCCCTTGCAAAAACGCCCTCCAATACACTTAAGTCGGCCTCATGCCAGTTATATTTGATGCTCTTCTGGTTTAACTGTTCCATAATGCCCTGTTTCGTCTGATATGCTTTCTCGAGGAACTCTTCCTTCGTACACATAGGTGCCCACTGGAACGGCGTAAACGGTTTCGGTATAAAAAAGGACGTACTTGTGACGATCTGTACCTTCCCGTTGACACGCCTGTCCTTCGGCACAGTATCAAAGAAGACCGCCGCGATCTTATTGGAGAGGTCGCCGATGCCTTTAATATCCTCCTCGGTCTCCGTGGGCAGGCCAAGCATGAAGTAAAGCTTCACCCTCGTCCAGCCGCCTTCAAAAGCCAGCGCAGCGCCTTGTAAGATCACATCCTCGGTAAGCCCTTTGTTGATGACATCCCGCAGCCTCTGGCTGCCCGCCTCCGGCGCAAAAGTCAGACTGCTCTTCTTCACGTCCTGCACCTTGCTCATCACGTCCAGAGAGAAGGCGTCGATGCGCAGCGACGGCAGGGATATATTGGTATGCTGCCTGCTGCAGTCTTCAATCAGAAAGTCCAGAAGCTCATCCAGACGGGAGTAATCGCTGGAACTTAAGGAGCTTAAGGATATCTCCTCATGTCCCGTGTTCTTAAGCATCTGTGCAGCATATTCTTTCAGCCTGTCCACATCCCGCTCACGCACGGGACGATAAAGCTGTCCCGCCTGGCAGAACCGGCATCCCCGGATACATCCGCGCTGTATCTCGAGGACAACCCTGTCCTGCGTCACTTTGATAAAAGGCACCACCGGTTTTAACGGATAATGCGCATCTGTCACATCTGTCACGATCTCTTTTAAGATGGTGTCCGGAAGATCCTCATACAGTTTCTTACGTCCGCCGATCGTGCCGTCCTCGTTATATATCTCTTCATATAACTGCGGCACATAGATTCCAGGAATCTTCGCAGCGCCCTTAAGGAAATCCGCCCGGGTACCGCCCTGATTCCGATTCTCAATATACCAGTCAAGCAGCCGGCGGTACTGCGTCTCTCCTTCTCCGATATAGAACAGATCGAAAAAGTCCGCGATCGGCTCCGGATTATAAGTGCATGGTCCGCCGCCGATTACAATCGGCATGTCTTCTCCGCGCTCCGCGGCCAGAAGCGGTATCTGTGCCAGATCGAGCACCTGCAGTATATTCGTATAGCACATCTCATACTGGACAGTGATGCCCAGAAAGTCCATGTCTCTTACGGGATCCTGCGATTCCAGACCGAACAGCGGAATATGCTTCTCACGCATGATTTTATCCAGATCCACCCACGGGGAATAGACCCGTTCACACCACACATCGTCCCATTCATTCAGCATACTGTAGATGATCTGGATACCCAGATGCGACATGCCGATCTCATACACGTCCGGAAAACACATGGCAAACCGCACCGCCACCTTTTCTTTGTCCTTCACCACGGAATTCACTTCATTGCCGATATAGCGCGCAGGCTTCTCCACCTGCATTAATATCTCGTCACTTAATGCTAATTTTCTCATAAATCGTATTCCTTCTTTTTGTAAAAGCCAATTCTGGGAAGAATGCATGCTTTACGCATTCTTCCAGACAAGAAAGGCTTGCATAGCAAGCCGTAGAATTTCTTGGGCGGCGTATTTTGACGCCTTAGAAATTCTTCTTGTCTTAGTATATAGGATACATCACTTAAAATCAAGCAATGCCGCCAGTCCTTCCATTGTCTCATTACCCTCTCCGTCGTATAAATGGAACGTATCCGCCATAATCATATTGTGAATATCGTTCGTGGTGTATTTCCCGATTTTATCACCGCCTGTATCGCAGAGCAGGAATCCCACAAACAAAAGAATCGCCAGCATCATACGGTATTTGAACGTACCCATGGAATATACCGGCACCATGCCGCCTTCCTGTGACTGTTTTGTGTAGGTCTGCTCTCCCGACGGTAAATTTCCCCTGTCATAAAGCGGCGGCTGTGTGTCTGTTCCATATAAAATATTTTCCCGCTGTCTGATTTTAATGCGGTTCCCGTGATTTTCCTCCCTTATGTATCTGGCCAGAGCCATTTTTTTCTCCAAAGGAACTTTATGATCCATTCTTTCCTCCTTTTCTGCGCTGCTTTTGTCTCAACTTTGTCGAAACATCGCATGAAACAAGTTTGCGGCAGGCAGCGCGCAGACGCAAATCCCGTGATTGACAATTGTAATATTCGATCTTTCACCCCGTATTTACAGATTCTGTTGCTCTATTTTATGTTTTGTCCCCGCGAAAAAGAACGTTTCAGCATGTACAGTGTACCACATCCGCCATATACGTCGTAGAATTTTAGAACACAGACGTTATTCATAATTACGATCAAAATTAACGACTGTAATCTCGCATTTCCTTCGATATACATATTTTAGCAAAAATTACATTTCAATTGTTATTTTAAAATATAAATTTTCCCCTTCATAATTTTTCTTATTTTTATACGCAGGAAATCCTGCAAAGTACATTTTTTCATTTGGAAAATTATAGCTATAATGCAAGTTTTGCGAATTATCTGATCAATAAGGACAACTATGCCATTTTTAGTATGAACAAATTTTCGGAACATATTTTCTTGTGTTTTTATTTTCTGTCATGTTTTTACACTATATCAGAAAAATTTACATGTTTATTTTTCGTATTTATTGAAAGAAAAATCTTGTCATAAAAACGTTGTCGTAAAATATAATTTGATGGCAAAAAACTATTTTTTTTGTCTTTACATTAAAATAACGGTAGTTACAATAAAAACAGATTATCATAACTACCGTTATATTTATTTAGAAAGATAAATTGAAAAATCAGAGATTTTTTGAGCTATCTTTGTGCCAATTCTGTCGTAATCTCTTCCCAGGTCACATTTTTCTCTGCCATCAGCACCATCATATGATACAGAAAATCCGAAATTTCATACTTAACCTCGTTTGCGTTAGGGTTCTTGGCTGCAATTACGATTTCTGTCGCCTCTTCACCGAGTTTCTTCAGGATCTTATCGATGCCTTTATCAAACAGATAATTTGTGTAAGACCCCTCCTTCGGATGTATTTTGCGGTCCTTAATCACATCAAACACCTGCTCGAACACTCTGAGCGGGTTTGTCTCTTCATATTCTTTGGTCATGATCTCGTTGAAGAAGCAGGAATGTGCACCTGTATGGCAGGCAGCCCCGATCTGGGAAACTTTAGCAAGGATCGTGTCCTTATCGCAGTCCGCCATGAGCGATTTCACATACTGGAAGTGGCCGCTTGTCTCTCCTTTAACCCAAAGTTCCTGACGGCTTCTGCTGTAATAAGTCATCTTGCCCGTCTTAAGCGTCATATTATAGGCTTCCTCGTTCATATAAGCCACCATCAGGACTTCATCCGTCTTATAATCCTGGACGACTACCGTCACATGTCCGTCGGAGTTCAGTTTAAACTCTTCCCAGCGGATCTCGGGCTCAAAGGTATTGACCGCGATGCCGTTGTTCTGGCAGAGCGCTTTGATGGCAAGCAGTTCCTTGGCATTCTGGTTGATCGCGTAGCCGGATATGCCGCGCACGTTGTCTTTGGACAGCAGTTCCAGTATTTTATCGAGAGAAACTTCCGGCACAGAAGCAATCAAAGGCATTTTAGATACGCTGATCGCTTCTTTTAAGCCTTTCTCTTTCACTAAAATGAGTTCCTCCACATACTGCGACAGAAGGAACGCATTATCCGTGATCGTCTCCGCATCCGATACGCATGCCACGATCTTATCCCTGCCAAATTTTAAAGACACTTCTTCCGTGAGTTCCACATTCTCCGGTCTGGAATAGTTGAGCGCCGCTTTCTTACAGCCGGCATACAGCAGTTTCTTGACATCCTCCATGCGCCTGATGTTCCCGGCGCCAATTACGGGAACCTCCGCCTCATTGCAGAGCGCCTTAATGAGATCAAGCGCCTCTTCATGCTCTGCATCGCCCTCGGACATGTCATATACAATGAGTTCATCCGCATTATTATCGCTGTAGAACTTGGCCAGTGCTACCGGGTTGGTGTCAATGATCGTGTGGTCTGAGAAGCCTTTGACTGCATCGCCTCTATATAAATAAATACAGGGAATAAATTTCTTGTAGCTCATAGTAAGTGCTGATACCTTTCTTCTGTTTATTTCCGCAGGCATACGCCGTGCTCATGTCGCGAGGGACTATGCCAGCGCGCCCTTAGTGCTGAGTACGCCGCGAATCCGTTCATCATAAGACGTCGCCTCATCCAGCGCCTTGCCGAATGCCTTAAACATCGCTTCAATCATATGATGGGCATTCGCACCGCTCAGCATCTTAATATGCAGATTCATGCCTGCGCCGTAAGAGACGGCATAGAAAAATTCCTTTACCAGTTCCGTATCAAGCGCTCCTACGCGCTCAACATCAAATGCGCAGTCAAAAGCAAAATACGGTCTCCCGCATAAGTCAACAGCGCACAGGCAGAGTGCGTCGTCCATCGGCAGAACAAAGGAACCGTATCGCCTGATTCCCGCCTTGTCTCCGATTGCTTCCCTGATCGCCGTGCCAAGCACAATCCCCGTATCTTCCACGGTATGGTGTCCGTCCACTTCCAAATCTCCGTTTACTTTCAGTTTTAAATCAAAAAAACCGTGTCTGGAAAATCCTTCCAGCATATGATCAAAGAAACCGATTCCGGTATGCACATCCGAGACGCCCGTTCCGTCAATATTAAGAGAGAGCGTAATATCCGTTTCTTTCGTTTTACGGTTAATATTTGCGGTTCTGGTCATTTATAAACCCTCTTTCTGCTGAAATGTCATCTGCTCCCGGCATTCCTGCCTCTGCACCCTGATATCCTTCAGCTTACAATTTCATGTGATATGGAATCCTGTTCAAACAAATCGTTCCCGATCACTCCTGAAAACGCACCCGGATGGAGTTTGCATGCGCCGTCAGTCCCTCTTTTTCGGCAAAAAGTTCGATATCCTGATGCGCCTTATAAAGCGCTTCTTCGGAATAGGATATAATGCTGGTCTTCTTCACGAAATCATCCACACTTAGCGGTGAGAAAAACCTTGCCGTCCCGTTGGTCGGCAGGATATGATTCGGTCCCGCATAATAATCCCCCAGAGGTTCGGAAGAATACTCTCCCAGGAAAATCGCGCCTGCATTCTGAATCTTCGTCATTACATTATATGGATCTTTCGTCAGGATCTCTACATGCTCCGATGCAACAGCATTTGCAGCGGCCACGGCATCCGCCATGGAATCCGCCAGCAGAATGAATCCGTAATTGTCCAGAGACTTCCGAATAATCTCCTCCCGGGACAACGTCTGCAGGAAATGTTCGATCTCCCGGTTCACCGCCTCCGCCACACGTTCGTCTGTGGTGATCAGAATCGCGCTGGCCAGTTCGTCGTGTTCTGCCTGTGAAAGCAGGTCTGCCGCCACATAACGCGGATTTGCCGTCTCATCCGCAATCACCAGTATCTCGCTGGGACCCGCGATCGAATCGATGCTTACATAGCCGAAACACGCTTTCTTGGCGAGCGCCACGAAAATGTTGCCCGGTCCGGTAATCTTATCTACCTTCGGGATACTCTGTGTGCCAAACGCCATGGCCGCGATCGCCTGTGCGCCTCCCACTTTATAGATTTCATCTACACCCGCGATTCTGGCGGCGGCCAGCGTGCCGGGATTGACCCTGCCGTCAGCGCCTGCCGGCGTCGTCATGATGATCTTCGATACGCCGGCCACCTTAGCCGGAATCACATTCATCAGAAGACTGCTCGGATAGGCGGCTTTGCCGCCGGGCACATACACGCCGGATATTGCGACCGGCAGAATCCGCTGACCCAGAATACTGCCATCCGGTCTGGTGTCAATCCAGCTGTTGCGCAACTGTCTGCGGTGAAAATCCTCGATATTGGCTGCCGAGCGCTGCATGACCTCCACAAAACGCTTATCCATTGCCGCAAAAGCTTCGTCGATCTCGGCATCCGTCACGCGAATATTCTCCGCGTTAATCTCCCATTTATCAAATTTCCTCGTATACTCAAAAACCGCGCCGTCCCCCTGTTCTCTCACACGCTTGATGATATCGGCGACGATGGTTTCATACTCCGTATAGTTATTCGGGCTTCTCTTAAGCAGCGTACCCAGTATGTCTTTCTGCGTTTCCGCAGTTAATCTGACTGTTCTCATCATATTCCTCGTTTCCATTATATCATATATTTGCCATTGGCTTGCAGTGAAACGTTACGCCTTCTTCAGATATGCTTTCGCAAATCGTGAATCAGCTTCTTGATCCGCTCCGGTTCCATCTGCATACTGACCTGATTTACGATCATGCGCGCCGACAACGGACAGATTTCTTCTAATACTTTCAGACCGTTTTCTTTCAGCGTCGAACCCGTCTCCACGATATCCACGATCACATCGGCAAGCTGTACAATCGGACCGAGTTCTACAGAGCCGTTTAACTTGATGATATCTACTGTCTGATGCTTTTTATTGTAGAAATAGTCTTTGGCAATATTCGGATATTTGCTGGCTACGCGGATCATCTCATGGTGCTGTAATAACTCCCCGGCACTCTCCGGTCCGCACACGCACATCCGGCACTTGCCGTATCCAAGATCCAGCACCTCATAGACCCTTCTGTTTTCTTCCATGATGGTATCCTTGCCGACAACGCCGATATCCGCGGCTCCATATTCCACATAAGTCGGCACGTCCGGACCTTTTGCAAGGAAAAATTTCAGCTTCAGTTCCTCATTTACAAAAATAAGCCTCCGGGAATCCTTATCCTTCATCTCATCGCAAGTGATGCCGATCTTCTCAAATAGATCCATTGTTTTATTGGCAAGCCTGCCTTTGCCGAGGGCAAAGGTTAAATATCTGTCTTCACTCATTTTATCCAAGCACTCTTTCTACGGTTTTATATTTTTCTTTTCCACTTCGTCTTTTAGCGTTTGCGAAGTAATTACTCTGACGGCAACAGTTCCACATTCTTACCGGATGCCCTAAGATGTTTTGCCTCCTGAAGCTTCTCCCTGAAATCTGCTTCGGTATAATACAGCTTCACATAGCTGTCGATACCGGAAATCACCACGCCCTGACGTCCCATTGCCGCCAGCAGATCATCCACCACGATCACAAAGCCGATGGCGGCGGCGGCTTTACCGAAACGTCCGAGCAGATTGTTGTAACGTCCGCCCTTCACAATGGCATCTCCCACGCCGTAAGTATATCCCTTGAAAATAATGCCCGTATAGTAATTATACTTACTTAACATGCCAAGGTCAAAGGAAACATATTTCTCCACACCGTAATCACAGAGCACCTGATAAACTTTCTCAAGACGGTCTATCGCATTCCTGGAGCGTTCATTGGAGACGGCCTTCTTCGCTTCCTCCAGAATCGACACCGTGCCGAACAGATCGCCCACCTTAAGAAGCAGTTCTTTATTTTTCTTTTTCACATGAATGCGGTCTAACAGCTCCTCCGCCCCAAAATAGTTCTTACCGGATATATACTCCCGCAGTTCCAGTTCCGTCTCCTCATCCAGACCTGCCTCAGCACAGATTCCCTTGAAATATTCCAGATTTCCGATACTGATCTGGAAATCGGACAGTCCGGCATGGTACAGCGCTTCTATCGTCATGGCAATCATCTCGGCATCCGCCTGCACGGAATCGTCCCCGATCAGTTCGGCACCCATCTGGGTCACTTCTTTCAATTTGCCTTGAAGATTCGAAGTGTTTGTAAACGTATTGCCCTGATAACAGAAACGGATCGGCACATCCTCATCCATAAAGTACTTCGCGGCGCATCTGGCAATGGATGGTGTAAAATCCGGCCGGAGAACCAGCGTATTACCCTCTTTATCAAAGAACTTATACAGTTCCTTGGATGGCGTTGTACCTACCTCCTTGGAAAAAACGTCAAAAAATTCAAAGGTAGGCGTCTGAATATCCCGATAGCCGCAGCTATGTATCTTCTCGTGCAAAAGCCGTTCCACAACTGTCTTCTTTGCCTTCTCGTCGCCATATATGTCTCTTACCCCTTCCGGTGTATGTACTAATTTTCTGCTCATGATAATCTCCATTCCTGCTCAGCCTGCGAATCTGCGTATATCTGTGCCAGCTTCTTTCTATGCAAATCACTTTATTGCTTTAAAGTGCTAACTCGCTAATTCGCTGACGAATTAAACTTTATACACTATACCCTACTTTATTCTCTTTGTCAATTTTTTCTTGCTTCTCATTCAACCCGGTCATCCAGATCCTTTTGCAGCATATCCAGATATGGGACTAAAATCCCGTGTTTCTTCGGTAAAATATATGCCGGATTCAGTTCTTCATAACGAAAGCTTTTCCTGCCGCCCTCCTTCGCCCTGTCCCAGAAGAACCGCAGCATCTCATAAGGCAGATAATAGAAAATATCCTTATGGGAATAATATATCAGGAAGAAGGCAATCCCTTTTTGCTTCTCAAACTGCCCCATGAACTCCACCTGATGTTCATGGATATTCTGAAGGGAAAAAGTGTCCACGGCACATTCCTTGGCATCGAAGCAGACCGGAATCCCCTGTACCGCGCCGATATAGTCCACCGTGCTCTTCTGGTCAAAATAAGCGAGCGTAATATGCCGGCTCTCCTTGTCGATGTTGATCGGGGTGATGGGGGTCGGTATTTTCTGGATCAGCGCCAGCCCGTTCTCGAGATATTTCTCATTGGTCCGGTTGATCAGATCCTCTAATGTTGAACCGCGCAAGCCGCGGGAATTCCAGGTCGCCATAAGTTTCATTCCTCACTTAACGCATCTGTCTTACAGTATCCTCGTTACGGTTTTGCATACGGTTCCGCCTGCCCGACTACTTGCCGGAAGAGATCCGGCAGTTCAGCATAGAAGGTCCGGCCGCTGATATCCGCAAACGGTTCTTCCAACTGCGGGAACACGACTTTATAGGCATGCAGAAGTTGAGAACTGATATGATATTTTTTCTGATAAATATCATTCCACGCCTTATCCCCGTATTTGTAATCTCCTAATAACGGATGCCCGATGCTTGCCAGATGTGCCCGGATCTGATGCGTTTTACCGGTCATAAGTTCCACCTCCAGAAGCGTCTTATCACCTTCCCGCTTAAGCGGTCTGTAAGCGGTTCTGATATAGGCGCCTTCGCTTCCCTGCTCCGTTCCTCCCGCATGTCGTCCCGTGCTCATGTCCGGCGTAACCGCCGGTATGACCGTCACTTTATTATGCCGCTCATCTTTGACCAGAAAGCCTTCTATCATATGCTCTTCACAAATACATCCCTTCACATACAACTGATAATATTTGTGAAGTGTTCTGTTCTGCAGGAGTTCACTCAGCATCTGAGCGCCTTTAAGAGACTTGGCACAGAGCACAATACCGCTTGTATTGCGGTCGAGCCGGTTGCAGACGGATGGTTTGTATATAATAAGGCCATCTGCCGTCACGTCGCCTTTATGCAGCAGATATCCAATCAGCCATTCATTCAGGGAAATGTCCTTCTTAGCCGCTTTCTGTGACAATACGCCCACCGGCTTATCGGCCAGTAATATATGATCGTTCTCATACAGTATCCGGACCTCCGGAAGCCTGTGATATGCAGACAGATATTCTGCCGCTTCATCCATACCGCGCTTCACTGCATCTTCTGCCACATATGCGGCCCGGGCGGTATCTCCTCCGATGCCGCGGCCCATGAACTTCGCAAGTGTCTCATCGGAAAAGTAGATGGCCACACTGTCGCCCGCGGCTGTCTTCTCTCTCCCGTCAGCTTTCTTACCATTGAGCGTGATGTTTTTCTTGCGGAGCATCTTATACAGGAAACTGCTTCCGGCTCCGGGCAGAATCCTGTGAAGATATTTATCGAACCGCTGTCCGGCTTCCCGATCCGTGATGATCGTCTGATACATGGCGTTGTCTCCGTTTTCCTTATGATTCATGCAAAATGCAAATCATAACCGTTCTTACCCCGGTCAAATGGTAATGGAATACAGCAGGTCGATGATCCCCTGCCGGTTTCTGTGCTCGTCGGTTTCCAAATCCACCAACTGACTTAGTCGGTCAATATACTTATCCTTTTGAGAAAAAATCTTAACCGTAAGATTCTTGATTCCTTCCTGTGTGAGCATCTGTTCCAGATGATTTTGGACCGCATTACAATCACATTTCGGGTTCTCCGTGATGCCGCATAATACGCTGCCTTTTAATGCCATATGGCTGACCGGATAATTCTTCTGATAGGAAGTAAAGTACATATCATAGAAGACCGTCAGCTTCTCATCAAAGACGCTGACTTCATTCTTAAGCGCCTCGCTGCACCCCTTGGCCTTCAGAAACAGGATGAAATTCACCATGCTCTTGCAGGCGGGCAGACAGCCAAGAACCGCTACGACCGTCAGCGGATTCTTACTGCTTCCCGTCTCCACATATCCTATCACATACAGTCCGACGGATACCAGAACAAAAATCATGGTTCTGAGTGCCGTAACGGCCTTATGATTTTCAATATAGCCGTAAGAACCTTTTTGAATGATCATATTTTTCATGCTTTTCTCCATTTATGAGCCACACTGTCGCAGCTTTGTCAAGACTGCGCCCTGTTTTTCCGCGGCTACTGTAACAGTTCAGCCTTCGGCTTCACTGTCACCGGCTACTCCCGTATCCTGCAGACATCCACCCACTCCGTATAGCCGGAATACTGCTCCATCTCCGGAATGGTCAGTTCAATGGCGCTGTTTGCGCTTCCACATGCCGGAAATACCGTGGTAAATCGTTTTAACGACTCATCCAGATATACCGCAACGCCCTCGTTGATGCCAAAAGGGCATACGCCGCCAACGGCATGTCCGATCAGCATTTCCGCCTGTTCGGCTGTGAGCATTCTGGCTTTCGTTGCAAATTTCGCCTTATATTTGGCATTATCAATCTTCACATCTCCGGCACAGATCACCAGAACCGGCGTATCATTTACCATAAAAGAGAGCGATTTCGCGATGCGCGCCGGTTCACATCCAAGCGCGTGCGCCGCCAGTTCCACCGTTGCACTGGATTCCGCCAGTTCGATGATCCGCGCCTCCATCTCATATTGTTTAAAGTACTCTTTTACCCGTTCTATTGCCATTTTTCCTCCGTAAAACCGTATCTTTTCCTGTAAATATATAACTACACATATCTTATTACAAATACGTGGCGTTCTATGTTTTCATATTGTTACATTACCCGCTCATAAACATCTGCAGCACATTCTGTAGACCTTGTGTCATCAGATAAAGCGCCTTCATGGGCAGTCCACAGACCGAAACTGACTTTCCCGTCTTACAATCCGCAATCGCTCTGGCCACCACACATTCCGTCTTCGCCATTGTCAGCTTCTTTAGTCCGTTAATATGCGATGCGTCCCCGTAAGCATGTTCCAGGAAAGGTGTGTCGACCGGTCCGGGACAGACAGCCGTGACGCTGATTCCTCTTCCCCGCAGTTCTTTGGATAAAGCCCGGCTTAATGAATAGACATAGGATTTCGAAGCCGCATAGACCGCGAATGCCGCCTGCGGCACGAACGCCGCGCCCGAGGAGAACTGAATGATCCTGCTTCCCCGGCGCATGTACGGCAGACAGATCTTGGTCATCTGTGTCAGCGCCATAATATTCAGGCGTACCATTGCCGCCACATCTTCATCGCTCTGTTTTAAAAATGCGCCATGGCTCCCCACTCCCGCACAATTTACCAGCACGGTGATCTTCGGATTGCTGATTGCCAGAACTTCCGCAAATTGATCTATTTCTTTCTCATTTGTCATATCGATGACGATGGTTCTGGCTCTTGTCCGCATGGCGTCCGCAAGTTCTTCCATGGGCTCTCTTCTGCGGGCCAGCAGCCATATTTCATCCGTCTTGCGCAGGCTGTGATCCAGTTGTCTGGCAAACTCCATTCCCATGCCGGAAGAAGCGCCCGTGACGATTGCGATGTTCATGTCGTATTTCATTCCTTTCAAATATGCAAATATGATATAAAGTATATTCAAAATCATAATCACACACAACTTGGACGCAAGCCGTTGAAACCTGCGTCCATTTCAAAAATTAAGCAAAACTCAATTTTTATATTTTCTATTTTACACCAAAATCATGTTTTGTAAAGGGTTGAGATCCATCAAAATGTATTGTAAAATGTAAATCCAACCACATCCTTTTCTGGTGTGGTAAACGTATCATATTTTTCATTTGTATACTCGCTGATAGTCTGTTTCCAAAATTTCTGAGCAGGCAGATTATTTGCCCACTGTGATACTTCCCATCCGCCAGGAAACATATCAAAAATCTTCATAGAAGCCACTTTACCAACCCCTTTGCGGCGATATTTTTTCATAACAAAAAATTCTGCTATATTGTGTGGATTAGACAAATTATTATATTCACAGCAAGATCTTACTAAAACCAAACCTGCAAGTCTATTATCAATTCTAATAAAGAAAGGATATCTTCCTTCCTCATTCCAATAGTCGTCAATACGTGAATAACCAAAGTATCCATATTCATTTATATCATCATCGGAAAACTCCGAAAAATCATAGTTATATAATTCCATCATCTGAATGAAAACAGATTTCTGTTCAATCAATATAGGTTCAATACTAATATTCATAAATTATCTCCATAAATTCCGGTTGTGATTTGATGATTTTCTGCGGGAACCGGTAAACTGGAATATATCATACAGTCGCGTAGAACTTATTATATAACCATTTCGCTACACCATCAGAATCATTGCTTTCTATAATTCCGGTAGCTATTGTTTTCAATTCGTCTACCGCATTCTCCACGGCATATGATTCATCCGCTATTTCAAACATTTCAATATCATTTTTCCCATCGCCAAACGCGACAATATACTCAATTCCCAAATCCTCTTTTAATTGTAAAATTGCATTTGCCTTTGAAACACTTTTGGGTACAATTTCTAACCATTGTTCCCCGCTATAGATTTCTGTTTGAAAAATACAATGATATTTTTCTTTAAATTGAATGTATAGTGGTTCCAGTTTTTCGTATGCATCAATACAAACGAAATAGAAAACATCTCCGAATCCCAGCGCACTGTCAGATGCAACAGGTGTATCTCTTTCATCCCCCTTACGAGTCAATAAAAATTCCGTTGTAGCTCGATTGCATTTATTTACAAGATAGGAGAATTTTTCTTTACCTGATCTGTAAGCATAAACAATCGGATAAATGTCTCGACACAGTAATGCATTTAAGATTTCTTCTTTTTCATTTGGGCAAAATGCATTTTGTGCAATAATATCAAAAGTATCATTTTGCAAAATGACAGCGCCATTGTAAGTAATGATTGGTATTTTGGCATTCAGTCCTTTTGTTGCTTTTGTAGCTGTCAGATATGACCTGGCCGTAGCATAAGAAAAAAGTATCCCCTCTGATGTTAATTGATTAATCACCTGATTCGTGTACTCAGAAGTTCTGGCATCACTTCGTAATAATGTTCCATCTAAGTCTGATACATACAGAGTTTTCATAAATTCCTCCCCGTTTTCAAAACACAGCATATATACTGATATGAAGTTTGTCTACTATACACGCTCCAATCGTTTTGGAGTGAAACTTTCAGCATTCAATGCTTTTCCTTCGTTTGCACGATGATACCGCGGATTATCAAAGCAATTCCCGTAACACAGCAGCATAGCAGAACAAACCACCTGATATTGCCGTCGATCGCATCCACTCTCCAGTCAAAAGGTCTGAACGAGGGAATGGAACGCTCCTTCCCGATCCACAGGTTGATCAGATAATTGGCGAAAAAGCTGTAAACCCCGATCAGCGTTGTACAGATTCCTGCTTTCAGGAATCCGTTGCACTTCGCATAACGGATCAGCAGGAACACAAACCATGCAAGTAACAGACACGGAAAAGATATCTTCGGTGCAAGGTGCGCAAAACCGGGCGATTTCACATACACTCCTATAGTGATCATCATCAGCACATACAGGAACGTATCGACAGACATCACCGTCAGCCCTTTATAACTGCCAAGCAGCGTTCTGAGCGGTTCTGCATATACTGCAGGCGGAAGAAAACAGACCGCCAGGCCGAACAGCACTGTTGCCGATACAAGAAAAAACCATGTCCCATGCGTGTAAATACAGATCACGCCGAACAGCAGAAACAGGCTTGCCGTAAATGTCCCCAGTGTCCAGAGCAGTTTATGGTCCGGCATCATCAGCGGTACGATGCTCAAAGATGCCGCTGTAAGAAGCGAGGCAAGCACAATAAAGAACCAGTCAAGCGCCGCGCCGGTTGCGAGATTCACGATCAGGCAGACTAAAACCGGGATCATGAAAACACCGGCGATCGCCGCGCCGATCACGGCAGATTTCCGTTTAAAAAAATCAGCCTGCCTGTGAAGAACGTCCACAGTCTCTATTTCCAGACTGTTTTCCATCTCCTCGCTGCGCATCTGTCCTAAAAGCACGGAACAATCCTTACACTCCGTCAGATGCTCCTCTACAAGCGTCCTGCTCTCCTCACTGCATATCTGATCCGCATAGAGCGGAAGTAAATCCTTTATAACATCACAATTCAGTTTCATGAATCCCCATCCTTTCCATTAGCTTACATTTGGCACGGTGATATGTGACTCTCGCCCAGCTTTCTGTTCTGCCGCAGATACCGCTGATCTCCCGGAAGGACATCTCTCCGAAGATCCGCAGTTCAAACACCTGCCGATATGGCTCTTCCAGTTCACGCAAAGCCTGATGAACCTGATAAGAAGTATCCTTATCCTCCACTTCGCGCTCAATGTTCACACCGCTGTCGGCATCTGCATCGGGCGGTATGGCTTCCGCGCGCTTTGCCTGCCGCCGCATTTCATCAATAAACAGATTCCTG
The DNA here is from genome assembly GCA_937920345.1 of uncultured Lachnospiraceae bacterium. Classification (GTDB taxonomy): domain Bacteria; phylum Bacillota; class Clostridia; order Lachnospirales; family Lachnospiraceae; genus UBA3282. Next base: position 75,408 of record CALGVA010000037.1, on the reverse strand, counting down.
GCAATGGCACAAAGCCATGTCACAGCGTTTGCTTCCCCGCGAAACGAAGCGCTTGTGGTAAACGCCTTATAAAACGTTTCCTGCGTGATTTCCTCTGCCATGTGCGTCTTTCCCGCAAGTGCCATCACATAAGAGTACACCCGCATATAGTACGTTTTATACAGTTTTTCAAACGCCGCTTTCTCCACGTATATCACCTCTTCTTCCGTGATTTCATTGGTTAGACGGACAGATCCCTGTTTTGTTACAAAAAATTTTCCTGATCTTTATAATAAATGTCCCCCTCCTAAACTGCAAACGCAATTCCAGTCCTTCACAATTGTTTCCACCTCATGCGTTTGTATATTCTATACTATAAGAAATCAGTGTAAATCCAACTTCATATAGATCGATGTATCCATAGGGCTGTCGTTATAGCTGGAAATCTCATAAAACCCGTATTTCCGATACATATGTATGGCGCTTTGTAAAAAAGGCAATGTGTCTAGCAGCATATAAGAATATCCGATTTCTTTTGCATCACGAATGATATGCTCCACAAGATACTCCCCGATGTGCTTTCCCCGAAACTGCGGCCTGACATACAGCCTCTTCATCTCACAGTTCGCCGCATCAATTTTTCTAAGACCTATGCAACCGGCTAATGCTTTCTCATAATGTGCCAGATACAGCCTGCCGTAAGGTAATCCGTACTTATACTCAAGATGCTCCAGTTCTTCGTCATAATTCTGAACATCCAGATATTCTTTAAAACTGCTGTCCCCTTCGATCAGCATGTCCGTATATTCAGAAAACAGCACTTTCACTTCGTCTTTATAGGCATATGCCGGTTTTAGTTCAATATTCATCTCTGCTTCCTCATCCGATTTGATTGTATTTGCAGGTTTCTTTATACACGTTCCAAATCATCTTTGTCTTACCGGTTTCAGTTTCTATCTTATTATAAAATCTCAATACACAAACCGCAACACAAATGAAAAAATGAATTTTATTGCGAAGCCAGGCGCAATGTGGGATAATAGATTTAAGATTTCGCGAAGCGGAATCGTGTAGGTTAGTATGAAGAGATTTTCTAAGGCGCCTGAAAAACGCCGTCTGGGAAAATCTGATACTTCATACAAGAGAATTGCAAAAAGCAGGCATTCTCCGTGGTAATCTGAGATACATAAAATTATTAGTACAGTGAGGTTTCATTTTAGATGAAGGACAACCAGAGCGAACACAACATAGGGGAACAGATCAAGGATGCTCTGTCGGATGCTCTGCAGAGCGGCGATTTCAGCGAGTTGAACAGACTGGTCTCCCAGAGTGTGACGAACGCCATAAATGAGGTCGGCAGACAGGCGCAGGAGCAGGTGCGCAGGCAGACACAGGAACAGACAAGACGGCAGGAAAAGGCGCAAAGACAGGAAAAAGCCCGCCGACAGGCACAGCAGATGTACCAGCAGCGGACGCAAAGCGTCAATCGGCAGGACCACTCTTTTCAAAATACGCCGCCGGAACCTTCCTGGCAGACATCACCCTACGCACCTGCACCGCCGAAGCCTGCAGCCCTCCTTCCCTTTCAGTTTAAAAAAGTGGGAAATGTATCCAATGTCCTGTATCAGGTGTTTGGCGGAATCGGACTTGGTTTCACTCTTCTGTTCACCCTTATGCATCTTGTTGTGGTGGCAGCAGAAGGCACAGCCAGCATAGCAGGATGGACCGTCAATCTGCTCTTCCTTGCACTGTTTGCCGGCATGATCCGGCTGGGAATCGGACAGCGCAGACGTCTTAAGCTGGCGGAACGTTACGCCTCGCTGTGCGGCCACAAACTGTACGGCGAAATCGCCCATCTGGCCGGAAGCACAGGCCGGAAAGCGCGGCGTGTGATCAAAGACTTACAGCAAATGATGCGGATCGGCATGTTTCCCGAAGGTCATCTGGATGAAAAGAAAACCTGCTTTATGCTGAACGACAATATCTATAAACAATATCTGGAGACAGAAAACAACCGTAAGATGCGGGAGGCGGAAAGCCAGAGACTCTCCGCACAGCCAAATCCTCTGAATACGGACATGCCTAAAGCAGCTTCCGGACAAGGAACAGCGGTTTCGGAACAGGAAGCGGAATTAAACGCCATGATTGCGGAGGGCATGGAATGTGTCGGCAAGCTCCGTGACTTGAACGACAAGATCCCGGGAGAAGTAATTTCTTCTAAGCTATCCCGCTTAGAAAACCTGTTAAAGGATCTTTTTGACAGCGTGCGGGAACATCCCGGGCAGATGCACCGTATGCATAAGCTGATGGACTACTACCTTCCCACCACCTTAAAGCTGGTGGAGGCTTATGAGGAATTTGACCGGGTGAGCGTTCCGGGAGATGAAATTATAGCCGCCAAGGCAGAAATTGAAAACACGCTGGATACGATTAATCAGGCATTTACGGAACTTTTGAACAATCTCTTTCAGGACGCGGTCCTGGATGCCACCACCGATGCACAGGTGCTTAAAACTATGCTGGCCCGTGAAGGACTGATGAACGAAATGGATATCATGGCCGCGGAATCCCGTTCCGGAACATCATAATGAAAGAATAAAAACGGAGGAAATTGTAAATGGACAACAATCTCGATGAAATGTTAAAGGAAGCGCCTTCCCTGACGCTCGCGCCGTTCGAACAGACGGAAATCGCGGAAAGCGCACCGCTTTTTGTAACGGAGACTGAGTCTAAGACACCCGAGGTGGTACTAACGCCGCAGGAACAGAAAATGGTGGATGATTTCGCTGCGCAGATCGACATTACCAACACGCAGATGGTGATGCAGTATGGTGCCGGCAGTCAGAAAAAGATTGCGGATTTCTCTGAGAGCGCCCTGAATAACGTGCGCACCAAGGATATGGGTGAGATCGGTCAGATGTTGGCGGATGTAGTCACTGAACTGAAGGACTTCGGTGAGGAAGAAGAAAAAGGCTTTTTCGGACTATTCAAGAAAGGCAGTAATAAGCTGGAAGGCCTGAAGATCAAATACGACAAGGCGGAGGCAAATATTAACAAGATCTGTAAGGTCATGGAAGATCATCAGGTGACCCTGTTAAAAGACGCCGCCATGCTGGACAAGATGTATGAACTGAACCTGAATTATTTCAAGGAGCTGTCCATGTATATCCTCGCCGGCAAGCAGAAGCTGCAGCAGGCCAGAACCGTGGAACTGCCCGCCCTTTTACAGAAAGCGGAACAGAGCTCTCTTCCCGAAGATACGCAGGCAGCCAACGATTATGCCGCCATGTGCGAACGTTTCGAGAAGAAGATCTACGATCTTGAACTGACCAGAACAATCGCCATGCAGATGGCGCCTCAAATTCGTCTGATTCAGAGTAACGATACCGCCATGTCGGAGAAGATACAATCCACTCTCGTGAACACGATTCCGCTCTGGAAGAGCCAGATGGTGATCGCAATCGGTTTAAACCACTCCAGCGAAGCCGCCAGGGCCCAGAAGGAAGTGACGGATATGACTAATGCCCTTCTCAAGAAAAATGCAGAGGCGCTAAAAACCGCCACTATCGAAACCGCAAGGGAAAGTGAGCGTGGTATCGTGGATATCGAGACGCTGACCGCTACCAACCAGACGCTGATCAGCACGCTGGATGAGGTGATGAAGATTCAGGAAGACGGACGCGCCAAACGACAGAGCGCAGAAAACGAACTCGTCCGGATCGAGGATGAGATGCGCCAGAAACTTCTTGCCGTCAGCCGCTCCTCCCGCACTTCATAAATAAGAAAACAGATATTATACCGGCAGACCCCGTAAGGAGCCTGCCGGTTCATTGTGCACACAATCTTTCCTGTTCCTCTCTACCAAGCCGCACGATCATTTCTTCTTACTGTGCACGTTCCGGATTGTCTTTTTCTTGCCGCGGTTCTTCACGCTGCTCCTGGCTGCCGGCTTTGGCCCCTGTTTCGAATCCGCCATTTTCCGCGGCCTGATCAGACATTTCTTATCAAATCCGATCAGATCTTCTCTTCCGCCCTTCATAAGCGCTTCCCTGACCAGATCGTAATTATTCGGATTACGGTACTGGATCAGCGCCCGCTGCATTGCCTTCTCATGCGGGTTGCGGCAGACATATACCTGCTTCCCGTTCCGCGGATCGATACCTGTATAGTACATGACCGTGGACACCGTGGAAGGCGTTGGATAGAAGTCCTGCACCTGTTCCGGCATATATCCCAGATCCCGCAAATACTCCGCCAGTTCGATGGCCTCTTTCAACGTGGAGCCCGGATGGGACGACATCAGGTACGGCACGAGAAACTGCTTTTTGCCAAGCTGCTCATTGATCTTGTAATATTTCCTTACAAAACGCTCGTAGACTTCTTTCTTCGGCTTGCCTAATCTGGACAGTACCACATCTGAGATATGTTCGGGCGCCACCTTAAGCTGTCCGCTGACATGATGTTCCACCAGCTCCCTGAAGAAAGTATCATCGGGGTCAGCCATCAGATAATCGAACCGGATTCCCGAACGGATAAACACCTTTTTAACGCCGGAAAGCGCCCGCAGTTTACGAAGCAGCGCCAGGTAATCGGAATGATCCGCTTCCAGATTGGGACAGGGTTCCGGAAAAAGGCACTGTCTGTTCTTGCACACCCCCTGCGTCATCTGCTTTTGACAGGAAGGATGCCTGAAATTCGCCGTGGGGCCGCCCACGTCATGAATGTAGCCTTTAAAATCCTTGTCCTGTATCATCAGTTCGGCTTCTTTTATAATAGATTCGTGACTTCTGACCTGCACCGTCCGTCCCTGGTGAAACGTGAGCGCGCAGAAATTACACCCGCCGAAACATCCCCTGTTGCTGACCAGTGAAAATTTTACCTCCGCGATCGCCGGAACGCCGCCGGCTTCTTCGTAGGACGGATGGTAGGTGCGCATATAGGGCAGATCGTAGACGGCGTCCATCTCCTGTGTCGTAAGCGGCGGCTGCGGCGGATTCTGCACCACATAGACACTGTTCGGATACGCTTCTATCAGCGTCTTTCCGGTAAACGGGTCTGTATTACAGTATTGAATCTGAAAGCTCTCCGCATACCTGCGCGGTTTGGCTTTCATCTCATCATAAGCAGGAAGCTGTATGCCGTCATAAATTCCCTCGATCTCTTTCGTCTTGTATACCGTGCCCGGAATAAAGGTGATGTCCTTCACTGCAATGCCGCTTGCGAGCGCATCCGCGATCTCCACAATGGATTTCTCACCCATGCCGTAGGAGATCAGATCCGCCTGGCTGTCCAGCAGAATGGAGCGCTTAAAGCTGTCAGACCAGTAATCATAGTGCGCCAGCCGCCGAAGACTCGCCTCAATCCCTCCGATGATGACCGGACTGTCCTTATACACCCGTCTGATCAGATTGCCGTAGACCACCGTAGCGTGATCCGGTCTTTTATAAGGTTCTCCGCCCGGTGTATAGGCGTCGGTCGGACGGTGTTTGCCGGATACAAAATAGTGATTGACCATGGAATCCATGTTACCGCCGGATATCAGAAATCCCAGCCGCGGTCTGCCAAGGATCGTGATACTCTTCTCATCCTTCCAGTCCGGCTGAGAAATAATTCCCACGCTGTAACCGCAAGACTGTAATACTCTGCTGATAATGGCATGGCCGAAAGACGGATGATCCACGTAAGCGTCCCCGATCACATAGACAAAATCAAGCTGCTCTATGCCCTGTGCCTTCATATCTTCTTTTGATATCGGTAAAAATGCCATCTTCTCCTCCGTTCCGTCCCCTGTCACGCCAGTACGCCCTCTTCTATCAGTTCCCTGAAACGATAGGTATAATAGTCAGCCAGTCGGTGTTTCTCCGTATCCTGATATTCGGAGTATTTATCGTAGACAGCACATACTTTCATGCCCGCCGCCTTGCCGGACTGTATGCCCGGAATAATGTCCTCGAACACAAGACAGTTCTCCGGCGCGACATCCAGTTCTCGTGCAACCGCCAGATAAATATCCGGCGCCGGTTTGCCCTTTGCCACATCACAACCGGTCATTATGCAGCCGAAATACGAATCCAGCCCGTGTACATTGACCACATTTTCTACCAGTTCTCTGGAATTGCTGGTGGCGATCCCCGCTTTAATGCCGTGTGTCATACAGTACTGCAAGAGTTCTGTGACACCATCCTTCACCGGCACTTCGTAAGCATACTTATCCCAGGCCATGCGGTTCCATTCCGCCTTGATCGTATCCAGATCATCCGGCAGACTGAAACGTTCCTTGAAATAAGCCGCCGTCTCACTGAAACTCATCCCCTCGATACATGCCTGCAGGTTCTCCGGCAATGTGATCCCGAATCTTCCGAGATATTCTATGTCGATGGCTCTCCACAGCCACATGGAATCCACCATGGAACCATCCAGATCGAATATAACCGCTTCTATCATTTGTGCCTCCGCCTCTCTCTTTTTCGCAAATACAGCTTGCGCCTGCAATGCTCCATTTCTGACCCGTACAATCAATTAGTGCAGCAGTCCTGCACGTTCTTCCTCCGTCAGTCTGCGGTAACGTCCTTTCGGAATCTGCGAATCCAGCGTAAGGCTTCCCATACGGATTCTTTTCAGATATGTTACCTCATTGCCAACGGCGTGCAGCATACGCTTGACCTGATGAAATTTACCCTCAGTGATCGTGAGCGTAATCTTTTTATCCTCTAATATCTGTACCGCCGCCGGCCTCGTCAAGTCTTTTTCACCGATATCAACACCCTGTTCCAGCTGCCGGACCTGCGCTTCGCTGACTGGCTGTGCCAGATGACACTCATACTCTTTCTCCACGTGTTTTACCGGAGACAGCAGTTCGTGTGCCAGCGCGCCGTCGTTGGTGATCAGCAGCAGCCCCTCGGTGTCCTTGTCCAGTCTTCCTACCGGAAAAAGGTCCTCCCGACGTTCATCTCCCAGCAGATCCAGAACCGTCCGGTCTCGTTTGTCCTCGGTTGCGGATACGACGCCTGCCGGCTTATGAAGCATGTAATAGACGAATCTTTCATAGACGCAGCGCTGACCTTTGTAAGTGATCTCGTCTGTTTCCTCGAGAACCTGCTGCTCCGGTTTTCGCACAACATTTCCGCCCACCGTTACCAGCCCGGCATTGATGTCCTTTTTGATCCGGCTTCTTGTGCCCAGATTACAATCACATAAAAATTTGTCCAATCGCATAAAATCATTCCTTATCCCGCTTTGTGCCCCTTCGCCTGCGCCATAAGCGTATAATCAACCCGTATAAAGAATATACATGGAACACAACAGCAAATCCCGCTTTCGCAATTCGTCTCACAAACCAGGAAATCTAAAGCATTTCTGAATCATATGCGGGTTTATGCTTTACCATATTGGAAAGGAATCTGTATTATGTCTAAAATCGACAAATTCTACCGCTTTCTGTTTACAGTGCTGGCACTCTATCTGGTTTTCCTGCTGCTGCGTTATCCCGCACTTTCCCTGGAATACGCTTCCACCGGTCTGAACCTGTGGTTTACGAAAATGGTGCCCACGCTGCTTCCTTTCATGATCCTTTCCGGCATTATGATCCGCATGAATCTGACAGAAAGCTTCGTCAGCCTGCTCCATCCGTTGATTCACCGCATATTCGGCACCTCCCGAAATGGCTCCTACACTATCATTATGGGATTTCTGTGCGGATTTCCCATGGGGGCAAGGATCGTCGGCGAACTCTATGAAACAGGGAAATTATCCCGTTCGGAAAGCGCAAAGCTCCTGTATTTTTGCAATAACATCGGGCCGATCTATTTTCTGAGCTATGTGGTGCCGACACTTGCCATTAAGAAACCGCTCGTGCCGCTGTTTATCATGTATGGAATACCGCTTTTGTACGGATTCATTCTTCTACGGGTGCCGTTACTATACCGTGGCGTGACTGCCCCTTTATCCGGGCACAACGCCGGCTCTGTCCGGCATGATGCGTTACAACAATGTACCGCAGCACCACCTTCCCGGCAAGCGCGTACCCCTCTTCTTGCCGCGATCGACGCCTCCGTGCTGTCAGGGCTTCTGGGCATCGCCAGGTTAGGCGGCTATATGGTCTTTTTCAATCTGCTCAACATCGTTTTCGTGCCGTTTCGTCATGCCAGCACAGCGCTGTTGAACGTGTACCGGTGTGTCCTGGAGATCACCAGCGGAATTGACTACTCTGGTCAGTCTCTTTTCTATCCCATCCTGATCCTGCTTCCCTTTGGCGGATTCTCCTGTATCGCCCAGACATACAGCATGATCCGGCAGACTGACTTATCCGTGCGCCCGTATATCTTTCACAAAGTCATTCAGACCGCCATTACGGCAGTGTGTTATTTTGTCCTGTACATATATTAAGTGCACCTATCGCAGCGCATTCCCTGATGTCCGCAGCAGACATCTCCGTCGGTTTGTCACCGTTCCGTCCCGGATGATTCGCTAACGTCTTCGCCGCCTCCGGCGTTTTCTCTTCCTGCTGTGCAGGATCAGTATTATGGACAGCGTCATGCCGAGTACCAGCAGCGCACATACCATACACACCGTCATAAAATAACGGAATGACACCTGCTGCTCAGTCTCTTCCGGTGCCCGTCTGGTCACACTGATGGTTACCGGTTTTTCTTTCCTTTTGAAGGAAGAAACCGCCCTGGAGATGCTCTCGACCGTTCTTAATACCGCCTTATTTGCCGCAATCTCTTCCTCCGTCTCATAATCCATGGACGGCAGCGAAATCATATTACTGGTAGTGTACAGGTCATATCCGTTATAACCGTTGACGACGATCTGCGGTACAATGTGCGGCGGCACCTGCATGGTAAAACTGAAGGTATCTTTGGTCTTATCCGGCCAGCGCTGTAACTGCGAGAAATGCTCTCCGTTATCATAGCTGTAGGTATAGTACAGCATGCCGCTGTCATAGTCCGCCGCAGATACCTGAACGGTTACTTCTCCGTTCTCCATATTCTGATCTGTCACTTCGATCATACAGATATCCGGTTCCGTCCGGTCAGGCGCAACCACATGAGACGGTACATCCACATGCACATTCTGATAATTGCTGTAATCTGTCCCTAATATCTCCGAACGGAGCTTAAAATACTTGGCAGCAGCCGTAGCATCCAGTCTGCCGAAATCCTGCAGTTTCTCATTATGGTCATAGAACGGTTTATCATTCTCCTGATCCAGATGACAGTGTTCGATCAGCACACAGGGAATATCCCGCTCTGTGGCATGGCGTATGATACCGTAATAGTCGATTCCCTGATCATTCAGGCGCGTCTTGATCCCTCTGGAATAAAGCCCGATCTCCTGCAGCATGTCGATCTCTACACTGGCAAAGCTGTACCCCTTGCTATAATTCTCTCCAAATGCGGATACCCAGCACTCCGCGCCGAAAAGCGTATGATATTCCGACAGATTAAAATGCAGACAGAACATGAAATCAGCGTTCACACTTTTAGCAAATTCACAACGCTCCTCTAAATCCAAATCCTGATCGCCGTTTCTTGTGAGATAAACAGTGATTCCCTCGTATTTCTCCAGTTCTTCTTTCATGGCATTCGCCACGACGATCGTCATATCCTTCTCGGTGTAATCCTCATACTCACCGCCCAGATTCTCCCCGCCGTGTCCGGGATCAATCACGACTATAATCGGATCATCCGCCGCCGGCGCGGTTTCCGCCCCGGGCTGTCCGTCTTGCATATCATTACCGGCGTTTACATCCGCGCTCTCTTCCTCTGCATATACCGTGTGCTGTCCTATTGGAAGCATCATCATACAGCCCCAGACTGCCAGCGGAAAACATACGGATTTCACGGATTCGGATAAATATTTTAGTTTCAGGGACTTTATAAATGTATAAATCTTGCGTGCAATATTGCATTGCTTCAAACTGTTACACCTCGTCTCACTTTTCTACTTAATATATCGGGGGCATCAAAGAGGTTTGAATCTCAATAAGTGAAACAAGCCGGCTTCCCAGGAAACCGGCTCACATATCTCATCATATATCGGTATACCTACCACTATGTAACCTTACATCAGATCCAGCTTCACGGGCTCTGCATCTCCCTCAGCCTCTTTGAGCATCTGCTCGACCTGCACCGGGCGCAGTTCTGCACGGTTCGCTTTCACAGTTTCATTGTACCCGTTGATCGTGTTATAGAAACTCTCATAATGCTCCGTCGTTGTCGCCAGCGTTGCCGTCATAGCAGTCTCCAGATTCGCAAGCATATCATCCAGATACTGCATGGCAGAGGTACGAACGCCGTTGGCTTCCGCTGTGGCATTATTCAGAATCTCCTGTGCCTGCATGGTCGCCATACGAACAACTTCATTTGCCTGTGCATATGCCTGCTGCATAATCTCATGCTCATTAATCAGCTCTGTAGTCTGTACGGTTGCATCTTTGATAAGCGCTTCCGCTTTCGCACGCGCATCGTTTAAAATCGCTTCCTTGTTGGAAATGATCTTCTGATATCTCTTGATTTCATCCGGCGTCTTCATGCGGAGTTCCCGCAGAAGTTCGTCAATCTCTTCCTTGTTGACGATGATATTCGTTTTGGATAGCGGCTGATACTTACAGCCGTCAACATAGTCTTCAATTTCGTCGATAAGTTGTTCGATTCTACTGCTCATCCTTACTCCTGCCTGTTATGCCCATATTTTTCATAGATTAATCTGCCGACGAACTCCGGTACACACTGTGAGATATCACCGTTAAAGCTGGCAATCTCTCTGACAGTCGAAGAACTTAAATACGCATATTCCAGACTGGTCGTCAGAAACATCGTGTCAAGATCTCCACCGGAAAATTTCCTGTTGGTCTGTGCAATCTGCAGTTCATATTCAAAATCCGTAAAAGCACGCAGTCCCCTGATCGCTACATGAACATTCTGCTCTCTTGCATAATCAATCAACAGACCACTAAAGGAATCTATCTTAACATTAGGTATATCCTTCGTCGCCTCTTCTAACATCTTAACACGTTCTTCTACAGAAAACAATGGAGTCTTTGTTTTATTATTCAACACACTGACTGTCAATTCATCAAAAATCTCCGCCGCGCGCCTGATAATATCTAAATGACCATATGTTACCGGGTCAAAACTGCCCGGATAAATTGCTGCACTCATATAACAGATATTCCTCTCTCAAACAGGGATTTTCCTATATCATAAAACATATTTGCAAAAATGTCTTTACTAACTTTACAAATAATATATATTTTCCGAAAAATATTATTTTCTTCGACAAAAGACATGTTTGTTTGTCTTGTAGCATTTCTCTCTGGTAATACAAAACCCCAGCTGATCCAGATAGGAAAAATCCGTTGTAAGCGCCGACTCTATAACGATCACGGTACGTTCCGTCACGTACGGCGCTCCTGACAGTGTCTGAAGCACCTGCTCTTCATATCCGCAGTGATATGGCGGGTCCATGAAAATCACATCCGCCTCTTTCTCACGGATTCCCGAAAGTGCGCTCAGCGCATCCTGTTTTAAGATCGTCGCGCGGTCGATCAGTCTGGTAAACTGCAGATTTTCCGTAATGCAGGCAAGCGCGTTTCTGTTATTTTCCACAAAATAAGCGTGGCGTGCTCCTCTGCTGAGCGCTTCGATACCGATTCCGCCGCTGCCGCTGTACAGATCAATAAACACAGCATCTGCAAGATACGGCTGCAGCATATTAAAAAGTGTCTCTTTGATTCTGTCCGTAGTAGGTCTTGTGTCCATATTCTCCGGCGTCTTTAACCGCAGACTTCTTGCCGTTCCCGCTATGACTCTCATATTTACATGCCTTTCTATCTGATGTCTGCCGGCATAATATACTTTCGCTGCCGTTCCATCCATACTTTTACAGTGATCTAAACTCTTATTTTCACACCTTTGCTGTCCCGCTTACCCAGTTTGAGTTTGTTAAGCTCCAGTTCCTTACCGTTATATTCAATTGTCTGTTCCACCGCATTGCGCGTATAGTAGACTGCTTCCAGACTGTCCTTCGCCCCCAGTTTCATGCCGCGCACGCCGATCGCTCCCTTCTTCTTCTCGGGAATCTCCTCCACAGGAAAGCGCAGAAAATATCCTTCCGCAGACTGCAGTACGATGTTGCGCTGTTCTATCAGCGTTACGACGCTGATGACTTCGTCATCATCCGCCAGCTTTGTCGCCGCTACTGTTCGCTTTGCGACATCAAATTCCCCGCCGTCCACCACCTTAAGCATCGCCTGTTTCGTGGCAAAAATCACGCGGTAGAGATTTAAATCACTCTGACTTGCCGCATATACGATATTCTCCCTGGAGGAATCATAATTGCTGACGTTGTCAATCGGTACTCCCTTATCACGGAATTTACCCATCGGCAGATCCATCATCTTCACCGTATGAAGCTGTCCGGTATTCGTAAACAAGCACACTTTACCCGTATTTCTACAGACAAAGGCATATCTGTTCTCGCTATCCGCCGCTTCCTTATTCCGCTCGTACGTCTGGATGTCTATCGTTCTGGCATAACCGAAACGATCCATCAGGAAGACGATGTCCATCTCTTCCATCTTCTTCTCCACATACACAGCCTCGCTCTGCGTCGTGATCTGCGTCTTTCTGGGTGTCTTGTACTGTTCCTTGATCTCATCCAGTTCATTGATGATGACCTGTGCCATGGAATCTCTTCTGGCAAGAATATCTTCATAGCGATAGATATTCGCCATCGTCTCCTCATGCTCATTGATCAGCGCCTCGATCTCTAACCCGATCAGTTTATAAAGCCTCATGTCCAGAATCGCATTCGCCTGTTTCTCCGTGAACATAAGCTGTGTCGCCATGATCTTGGATTCTTTGGATTTGAACTTGATGCCGTCGATCTTACCTTCGATCAGGCAGGCCTTCGCCATCGCCCGGTCTTTGGAGCCGCGCAGGATCTCTATAATCAGATCAATCACGTTGCAGGCTTTGATCAGTCCTTCCTGAATCTCTTTGCGCTCCAGTTCTTTCTGCAGAAGATTCGAATACTTTCTGGTCGCAACCTCATACTGGAACTTAACGCTCTCCCGTATGATCTGCTTTAATCCCATCGTCTCCGGTCTGCCGTCAACGATCGCCAGCATGTTGACACCGAACGTGTCCTCCAGGCGGGTTTTCTTATAAAGCATATTCTTGAAGTTCTCGATGTCCGCATCTTTGCGAAGCTCGATGACGATACGGATTCCCTCTTTGGAGGACTGGTTGGTGATATCCACGATATCCTGCGTCTTCTTCGTCTCCGCCAGGGCTGCCACATCCATCAGGAATTTACCGATATTGGCGCCGATCATCGTATAGGGAATCTCCGTGATCACCAGATTGGTTCTGCCTCCCTTGGCCTTCTCGATCTCTACCTTGCCGCGGATCTTGATCTTGCCGGCTCCGGTCTCATAGATTTCCAGCAGTTCATCCTCATTGATCACGATGCCGCCTGTGGGAAAATCGGGTCCTTTCACATAGCGCATCAATTCTCTTGTGGTAATATTTTCATCCAGCATATACGCCTTAGTCGCGTTGATCACCTCCGCAAGGTTATGCGGCGGCGTGCTGGTAGCCATACCGACTGCGATACCCTCCGAACCGTTGACAAGCAGATTGGGAATTTTCACCGGAAGTACACCGGGTTCCTTCTCCGTCTCATCGAAATTCGGAATAAAATCAACCACATCTTTATCCAGATCGGCAAGGAAAGCTTCCTGTGTGACCTTCTCCAGACGCGCCTCCGTGTAACGCATGGCAGCGGCGCCGTCCCCCTCGATATTGCCGAAGTTACCGTGCCCGTCTATGAGCGGCAGCCCTTTCTTAAAATCCTGCGCCATGACCACCAGCGCCTCATAGATGGAACTGTCGCCGTGCGGATGATACTTACCCATCGTGTCCCCGACAATACGCGCCGATTTACGGTAGGGTCTGTCATAACGTATCCCCAGTTCGTACATATCATAAAGTGTACGCCTCTGCACAGGCTTAAGCCCGTCCCGCACATCCGGCAGCGCTCTGGCAACGATTACGCTCATCGCATAATCAATATATGATTTCTGCATTACTTCGGAATATTCCGTTTTAATGATTCTGTCATTCATTCTCATACCCCTTTTGGTAGTTAAGGTAGTTAATTCTCCCCTTCAGGCATCCGGGTTTGCATAGCAAATCTCACGTAGTTAATCCCTTCGGGCATCCGAGTTTGCGAAGCAAAATCTCGCGTAGTAAATCCTCCCATCCGGGCATCCAGGTTTGCATAGCAAATCTCGCGTAGTAAATCCTCCCCTTCAGGCATCCGGGTTTGCATAGCAAATCTCGCGTAGTTAATCCCTTCGGGATTTACTACACATCCAGTTCCGCATCCTGCGCGTGTCTGTAAATAAATTCTTTGCGCGGCGGCACCTCCGTACCCATCAGGAGCTCCGTTACTTCCGAAGCCATGCGGGCATCCTCGATCTCTACCAGTTTTAACATTCTGGTATCGGGATCGAGCGTCGTCTCCCACAGCTGATCCGCATCCATTTCCCCCAGACCCTTGTATCGCTGCAAGGTAAAGGGTCCTTTATGCTTTTTACGGTATTTCTCTAACGCCTTATCATCATACAGATATTCTTCCTCGCCTTTAGACGGCATCGCCTTATATAACGGCGGCATGGCGATATAAACATGCCCCTCGTAGATCAGTTCCGGCATAAAACGGTAGAACAGGGTCAGCAGCAATGTGGAAATATGCGCGCCGTCCACATCCGCATCCGCCATGATAATGATTTTATCATACCGCAGTCTGCTGATGTCAAAGTCATTGCCATACCCTTCGGAGAATCCGCAGCCGAACGCATTGATCATCGTTTTGATCTCGGCATTTGCCAGTATCTTGTCGATACTCGCCTTTTCCACATTCAAAATCTTACCCCGTATCGGCAAAATCGCCTGAAACATCCGGTTGCGCGCCATCTTAGCGCTGCCGCCGGCGGAATCTCCCTCCACGATGAAGATCTCGCATTTCTCTGCATCCTTTGATTCGCAGTTTGCCAGTTTGCCGTTGGAATCGAAAGAGAATTTCTGTTTGCTGAGCAGATTTGTCTTCGCCTTCTCTTCCGTTTTACGAATCTTAGCCGCCTTCTCCGCACAGCCGATGATGCTCTTTAATGTCTCCAGATTCCGGTCAAAAAAACGGACGATCTCATCTCCCGTGACCTTACTCACGACTTTCGTCGCGTCCTGGTTGTCCAGTTTCGTTTTCGTCTGTCCCTCGAAACGCGGGTCCGGATGCTTGATAGAGACCACTGCTGTCATGCCGTTACGCACATCAGCCCCCGTAAAGTTGACATCCTTCTCTTTTAAAATGTTCAGCCCTCTCGCATAGGTATTGATCACATTCGTGAACATAGTCTTAAATCCGGTCAGATGTGTGCCGCCCTCGGCATTATAGATATTATTGCAGAATCCAAGCACATTTTCATGAAACTCATTGACATACTGCAAGGCGACTTCTACCGTAATTCCCTCGGACTCTCCCTTATAGTAGATCACGTCATGAATCGTTTCCTTGGATTTATTCATGTCCTTGATAAAGCCGACGATTCCCTCAGGCTCATGGTACTCGATATGCTCTGTTTCCTCTTTGCGCCTGTCTTCATAGATGATCGTCAGTTCCGGATTCAGATATGCGGTCTCATGGAGACGGCTCTTGACTTCATCTTCTTTAAATCTCGTCCGGTCAAAGATCGTGTCGTCCGGCAGAAAATTAATGGTAGTACCGGACTCTCTGGTCTTACCCACCACAGGCAGGAGCCCTTTATCCAGTTCCATCGTAGGAATACCCCGTTCGTAATGGTCTTCGTAGATAAAACCGCCTGTCTTGACCGTCACATGCATATGACTCGACAGCGCATTAACCACCGAAGAACCGACACCATGCAGTCCACCGCTGGTCTTATACGCCTCATTATCGAATTTTCCCCCTGCGTGAAGCGTCGTAAATACGAGTCGTTCCGCGCTGATTCCTTTTTCATGCATACCTACCGGAATACCCCGCCCGTTATCCGACACCGTTGCCGAACCATCCGCCTCAAGCGTCACGCGGATCGTCGTGCAGAATCCTGCCAGATGCTCGTCCACCGCATTATCCATGATCTCATAGATCAAATGGTTCAGCCCTTTCGTGGAAACGCTGCCGATATACATGCCGGGTCTTACACGAACCGCCTCAAGACCCTCCAGCACGGTAATACTGGATGCATCATAATTATTTGCTGTATTTGCCTTCGCCATTGCTTAACACCTCATATTTTCGATTTACGGGATTTCCCACGTAAAAAGAACATATTATCAGAATTCTCACGAATCATATTTTAGCATATATTTAGTATTTTGCAAACCAAAATTACTATATGTAGTAGTCCTCAGCGCTTAATCAGGCGCGGACTGATACTCTATCATATCCTTCGGAAGATACTTGCGGATCATCTCTTCTAACTGTACAAAATCAATGGGTTTCGAAAGGTAATCTGCAAACCCTTCTTTCAGATATTCCTCCCTGGCACCCACGATCGCATTCGCCGTAAGCGCAATCACCGCCGGTTGATTCTGCATATATCCTTCTGTCTGCTGCATGGCATGCAGTGTCTCTATTCCATCCATATCCGGCATCATATGATCCAGCAGAACAATGTCATAGTGGGTATGCCGCACTTTATCCAGACATTCCTGCCCGCTCAAGGCAGAATCAAACTGTACCTTAAGCTTTTTCAACAGTCCCTTGACTACCGTGATATTGACACGATTATCATCCACCGCCAGAATCCGGGCTTCCGGCGCAGTATAAGCAAGCTGCTCACGCGCCTGTGGCACTTCCATCCGTATCATATCTGTCTTATAGTCTCCAAGCAGTTCTTCTCCCACTACTTTCTGCGGAATCACGAAAGAAAAGCTGCTCCCCTTACCGTAACTGCTCTCTACCGTCAGTCCGCCGCCCATCATCTCCACAAGCCGCTTCGTGATACTCAGTCCCAGTCCGGTTCCTTCAACACTTTTATTCTGCATCAAGTCAAGTCTTGTAAACGGATCAAAAAGCCTGTGCAGTTCATCTTCCTTAATTCCTATGCCGGTATCCGTAATCGTTACTCTGAGATCGATCATATCCGTCTGCGAATCGGCAATATCAATCTTCAGCGTGACGGAACCCTCCTTTGTGTACTTGACTGCATTGGTCAACAAATTGATTATACATTGTTTGATCCGCATTTCATCACCGTGAAGATGATCCGGCAGATAATCGTCCGCCACCAGTCTGAAATTAAGATTTTTCTCTTCTGCACGCATGGATATCATGTTTTCTATATCGTTAAGCAGACGTCCGAGATGATAATCGCTCTCCACAATTTCCATCCTGCCTGATTCGATCTTGGACAGATCCAGAATATCGTTGATAATGGACAGAAGGGTCCTGCCTGCGCTGTAAATATTTGCCGCGTACTCTCTGATATTATCCGATTCCGTTTCCCGCAGAATCATTTCATTCATACCAAGGACCGCATTGATCGGTGTCCTGATCTCGTGAGACATACGCGCAAGAAAAGTACTCTTCGCATCATTTGCACGCTCTGCATCCTCTTTCAGTTCTATGAGCTGTTTCGTATACAGATAGTTGTCCGTCATATCGGTAATGCGGTACAGAATACCCACCTTTCTCCGATTGTCATCATAGATCTCGCTTCTCTGCCACTTATAGAATCTACCCATAAGCAGAAAGCCGTCGGCATGCGCTTCCATAAACTGAAATACCTGTTCGGCGACCTCGGCTTTATCATGCCAGTTTATCTTCGGGAAAATCAGATTTGCCTCATGGTTATAATATACGATCTTTTCCAGTTCATCCACCACAAGAATGCCTTCCCGTATCTCATCAACCACCCTGTCCTTGGCGCTCTGTACCGTATCAAACAGACGGTAATGATACATGACCAGCACAAGCAGCGATTCGGTGATCAGCATGGAAAGCGGATATGGATCATAGTACCCCACCACGCCCGCCAGCCGCATGATCCAGAAACCGATGGGAAGCAGGGACGCGCCGAAGATCAGTAATAATTCGGGACGCTTCTGCCTCTTATGCTCCAATACGGACTGGATCATGATCAGTGCAATCACGCATCCGAGCACTGCTGTCGTCGCAGCCCACCAGTAATAGAATATCCCGAACTCATAGACCCACAGATAGATCCCGTCTTCAACCGAATATGTAATATTCTTATAGTACAGTGTATGATAATCAATCGTAAATACCAGCAGTAGAATAAAAATATGATCAACGGTATAAAAACCTTTGATAAAACGAATCTTTTTATCGTTGTTATGATTGCTGTACAGACATGCAAAATAGAGGAAGCTCAAAAGCCCCATTGTTGTACCGATATATTCCATCTTAACCGCGAGCCGCGTCACTTCCAGACTTGTACTCTGCAGTTCAAAGAAATATCCGGCAACATCCATGAACGTAAAGAGCGTACCTGCAAATAGAATCTTCTGCTGCTGCGAAGGTTTCGCCACATAAACCAGAGAAACCATGATAAAGCAGACAATGATGCCTGCTCCGTGCACTGCCACCATTATATTCATAACCAAACCCCATACAACCTTATATTATATATATGATCCGACAAGTATATGACTGTGTTATCTGTATGTCTCCGCCGCTTCATACAAATACTCTCTGCCCCGCCTGCCCGTCCGCACAAGAATCTGCATGTGCATCAGCAACGGCACTACCGAAGCCGCAAGATCCCTGTGTATCCCTGCCGCCCGCGCAAATTCCTTGACCGTAAAATCCTGTTCCAGTTCACAGGGCACTACCTGCATGAAATCTTCCGTCCGCTCGATCCGCACTTCATCATAAAGGGCAACCGGCATGCGGTCATAGCGGCTGGAACCTCTCTTTCTATCTTTACTCCAGCCGTTTAGAAGCCGGTACTCATCCATATCCACCAGCGGAAACGCAAAGGACAGGTTCGGGTGTCCCAGATATTGCTTAATCCTGTGCAGTTCCGGAAAAGCATGATAGATATTTCCGGTAACCGGAGATTTATGTTTTTTGGACAGTTCTCCGGACGTTTCATCCATCCAGACTACCCATTTATGATGCGGGATCGGCAGTACAACCGTCACCGGATACACCGGCAGATACACCGCAAGTTTAGGCCGCAGCTTATTGAAATTCCCGTTCTGAATCTCTATGATCCGCCCGTCTTTATAGATATCTGCTATATATCCTTCAATCGGCACTTCATGACAATCCTCATTGGGTTCATAATACAGCTTCATCACCGCATGTACCGTCTTCTCCCGCAATGTTCCGAATCCGTGCGGGTCATTCTGCTTCAGCAGAACTTTCAGTTTTGCCTGCTCAAAAGCCTCTCTGTCCAAACTGTTCACAATCCGTTCTCCGTCGTTTATCCGAGGCCGCGAAGCGGACTCGTAAAGTTAATTTGCGAAGCAAATTTATTTTTAGTATAGCAGATTTTTCCTTATCGAACAAGCGTTTTGATTTTTTTCGAAAAGACACGAAACAGATTTACATTATGAATACTTCATTATATAATAAACTATCTTATGTTTTA
Organism: uncultured Lachnospiraceae bacterium; assembly: GCA_937920345.1. GTDB lineage: Bacteria > Bacillota > Clostridia > Lachnospirales > Lachnospiraceae > UBA3282. The sequence goes on along the minus strand of CALGVA010000037.1, from coordinate 55,778 downwards.
AAATAGACTTTTTTTGCATGTGCGGAGGGAATCATAATGGCAAATAAATACCTTTCACATATAAAAAAAATATTGACCGGAAAAGCACGTATCACAGAGAAGCAGAAATTCCGCGCCATCATCTACTCTGTTGCGCTCGTTCATTTCTTTCTCGCTTTTATTTTCGGATACTACAAAGTGTATCCACTGCTGATTTTTAATGTACTCAGTGTACTCACATATCTGTCGTGCACAGTGTTGATTCGCAAAGAATATCTTCTTCCGGTATACTGGATCACATACCTGGAAATCATTCTGCACTCTTTTGTCTCGACGATCTGTATCGGCTGGCAGTTCGGGTTTGCCCAATATATTATCGCGCTGATCCCCGTCGGCTTCTATATCTGCTACACCATGAATACGAAACGCCGCAAGATGGTCATAGCCACCGCTTCAGCACTTTGTGCAACCGCTTCTTTTCTTAGCTGTAAGCTGTTGTCCTTCTTCACCACTCCTGTATACAGTTCCCGGATGCTTCCTGCGGAACTGCCGATTTATATTTTTAATTCGATCTGTACCTTTGTGTTTCTTATCCTGTTTTCTCTGATCTTTATTTCAGAGATGAAGCTGTCCAGCACACAGCTTCGCCACCAGAACGCCATCCTTGATAAACTGGCGAGTACCGATCCCTTAACAGGCCTGTATAATAGAAGGAGCATGGATGTATTCCTGCATCAGGCATTGGAGTCCGAATCCGGATTCTCACTTATCATGTGCGATATTGATAATTTCAAAAAGATCAACGATACCTACGGACATGACTTCGGCGATATTGTTCTGCGGGAAGTAGCCGCAATCACAATGCAGCAGGTCGGCACGAACGGATACGTCTGCCGTTGGGGCGGGGAGGAAATTCTGATTCTGGTCAGCAGTTCCGCCAAGGAAAATGCCGGCAAAATCGCTGAAAACATCCGACGCAATGTTGCCAACCACGTCTTCGAATTGAATAATAAATGGATTCACTGTACGCTTACACTCGGCATCGCCGTTTACAAAGAAGGCGACACCATAGAGGCAACAATAACCAATGCGGACTATAATCTCTATCAGGGTAAACGCTCCGGTAAAAATATGGTCGTTGCATAGAACGTGATGAATCCCACCTCCTATACAACGACCCTAGAGTTTTTTGACATTCTTATCTCCATGCAGGATACGCTCCTGATCGGAAGCGCTGAGCGGTGTCAGCCTGCCGTGCCGGTCATAATAAGTCAGCAGCGTCGAATTCTTGGCCATCGTTTTATTCCCGTTATCCGTCACCAGGTTGATCACCTGTTCCAGATTGCCGGAACGAAGATATTGCCGTATTTCTTTATCCCGGTCCGCTGCCCGCTGCCGCGGGTGACTGACGGTTTCTTCTGCGCTGTGCGTATGTTCCGGATCATTCCACGCAAGATATTCCTCTGTCAAGCGCTCCGGTGCCTGTGCTTCCTGTACCGCCGCATCCTGTACCGGCTCCGGACCGGCCGCCGTATCCTCCTGCTGTACCGGGTCATTCCAGATCTTATAGACAATATCTTTAAGCGACTGAACCAGTATCCGCATCCATGATCGGACCGTATCGATCAGGCTCTGTTGAAAATCCTGTGAAGAATCCGATCTTTGTCGTTTTGCACCGGACGCCTGCCGGCTGTTTTGTGACAATTCCAGTCGAACACCGCCCTGCATAACATTGCGTGAACCGGTTTTCTTTATGCCTTCGGATTCTCCGGACTCATCTTTCTTGTCCTGTTCTGTCGTCTCCTCCTGCGCGCGCTGATAGTTCAGGCTGAACTTCTCTCCGGTTCCTGTCTTATCCGCCGCATCCGGCATCTTCAGTTTTGAATAATCATAATAATCGTTTCCGCCTACTTTATTAACCATACTGCCATTATAGCAGATTCCATATGAAAAAGCTATACGGCAATCCGCCGCACAGCTTCTCATATTTTACGTTATAAGATCATCAATATCAAAATCCCATGTATCCACGTTCGATCATTTGCGATTAATATAATTCACAAGACCTTCCGCATCGATAATTTTCTGCATAAATTCCGGAAATGCCTGTCCCTTGTATGTCGTACCCTTCGTTACATCCGTAATCACACCGGTATCAAAGTTCACTTCCACCGTATCTCCTGCTTCGATCTCTCCGGCCGCTTCGGGACATTCGACAATGGGAAGCCCGATATTGATGGCATTGCGGTAAAAGATTCTTGCAAACGTCTCAGCAATGACACAGCTTACACCTGCCGCCTTAATTGCGATAGGCGCATGCTCCCTGGAGGAACCGCACCCGAAATTCCTGGTGGCTACAATAATATCTCCTTTTTTCACACGATTAACAAATTCTTTATCGATATCTTCCATGCAGTGCGTCGCCAGTTCCGCCGGATCGGAAGAATTTAAGTAACGTGCAGGAATGATCACATCCGTATCTACATTGTCTCCGTATTTAAAAACTGTTCCTTTTGCTGATTGCATAATGCACCTCCTTCTATGATAACCGGCACGGGCAGGAAATCTTACCTTCCACCGCACTTGCCGCAGCTACCGCAGGACTTGCCAGATAGATCTCGGAATTAACATGTCCCATACGGCCTACAAAGTTACGATTTGTGGTGGAGACACAGCGCTCTCCCTCCGCCAGAATACCCATATACCCGCCAAGACATGGTCCGCAGGTCGGCGTACTGACAATCGCGCCCGCCTCGATGAACGTTTTAAGAAGCCCTTCCTCCATTGCCTGCAAATAGATCGCCTGCGTGGCAGGAATCACGATACAGCGCATACCCGGCGCTACATGACGGCCTTTTAACACTTTCGCGGCAATCCGCAGATCATCCAGTCTGCCGTTCGTGCAGGAACCGATCACCACCTGATCAATCCTGATCTCATCCTTGATCTCATCGATTGTCTTCGTATTCTCCGGTAAATGCGGGAACGCTACCGTCGGCCTTAAACTTCCAAGATCAATCGTATACTCTTCATCATACACAGCATCCTCATCTGCTTCGTAAATCGTATATTTACGCGTGGAATGTTCCTGCATGTAGGCAGCCGCCAGATCATCTACCGGAAAAATACCGTTCTTACCGCCAGCCTCGATCGCCATGTTTGCAATCGTAAACCGGTCATCCATAGACAGATTCTTTATGCCGTCTCCTGTGAATTCCATGGACTTGTAAAGGGCGCCGTCCACCCCGATCATACCAATGATATGTAAAATCACATCCTTGCCGCTCACCCACTCGGACGGTCTGCCGGTCAGATGGAACCTGATCGCGGACGGAACTTTAAACCATGCCTTACCGGTCGCCATGCCCGCGGCCATATCCGTACTGCCCACGCCTGTGGAGAAAGCGCCGAGCGCTCCGTATGTACAAGTATGGGAATCGGCACCGATGATCACGTCTCCGGCCACCGTAAGACCTTTCTCCGGAAGCAACGCATGCTCGATTCCCATCTCTCCTACTTCAAAATAATTTGTGATTTCGTTACGGCGTGCAAATTCGCGTACACATTTGCAATGCTCCGCCGATTTGATATCCTTGTTCGGCACGAAGTGATCCGGCACAAGAGCGATCTTGTCCTTGTGAAATACGCCGTTCACGTTCATCTTCTCCATCTCCTTGATGGCAACCGGGCTCGTAATATCATTTCCAAGCACCAGATCCAGGTCCGCCTCAATCAGCTGTCCGGCCTCCACGTGATCGAGCCCCGCATGAGCCGCCAGAATTTTCTGTGTCATTGTCATTCCCATATCTGTATTCTCCTCCTTCGCAGAATCTTAATGCACTCTCCGCTTATATTAAAACAAATTACAACAAACCCTTTTCCCGATAGTATACCACGGAAATCTGCTTTTGGCTACCTGAATGCATCATCCCCGAAATGCGCGTTCGCCTCAAACACAAGAGGTCATGGGTTCGAGCCCCAGTGCTTCCATTTTTAATGCAATAAAATATAACCGAAAAAACAGGGCTTGTCCGAATCATCAGACAAGCCCTTCATTCATCTCTGCGATGACATCATCCATGGAATGCGTCGTAATATACTCGAAAAGATCAGCCATCTGTTCCGGCGCCAGACTCATATCCATTTTCATCCACTGGATTACGACGAATGCCATACACTGCGCATAATATTCCGCAACCATGTCAGTTGTCAGTCCTCTTCCGGAAACTTTCTTTTCTCCGGTCTGTTCATCTATAAAGGTATACAAAATTTCCTTGATAAATTTCTTTGCGATATTCTCGCAGGAATCCTGACCTTCCAGTCTGACAACCTTCTTATAGAATTTCTTGTTCTCCATAAGATTCTCAAAGATCATGATCAGGCTCTCCCGGATATGTCCTCTCTGCATCTGCGGGATCGCCGGATCAAGAATTTCCGTATGGATCATCCATTCCAAAAGCTCATACTTATCCCTGAAATGATTATAGAAAGTCGGCCGGATCACGCCCGCGCCCTCTGTAATTTCCCGAATCGTGATTTTCTCAATCGGCATCTTGAGCGCAAGGTTCTTAAAGCTCTCAGCCAGCATCTGATCCACATTGGTTTTGGATTGCATGGTTAACTCCACATCAGTTGTTAATCAGTTTATCTTCGCCATTCCAGCTGTAAAGCTTTCTGATCTCCTCGCCGACTACCTCCGACGGATGCTCGGAAGCCAGCTTTCTCATCGCCTTAAAGTGTACCTGGCTGCCTGCGGAAGACATATCAAGCAGAAAGTCTTTCGCAAAAGTACCATCCTGAATATCGGACAGAATCTTCTTCATCGTCTTCTTCGTTTCTTCTGTAATGATCTTCGGTCCTGTAATATAATCACCGTACTCCGCCGTGTTGGAAATGGAATATCTCATGCCCGCAAAACCGGACTGGTAGATCAGGTCTACGATCAGTTTCATCTCATGGATACACTCGAAATATGCATTTCTCGGATCATAACCAGCTTCAACCAGCGTCTCGAAACCTGCCTGCATAAGTGCGCATACACCGCCGCAGAGAACTGCCTGCTCACCGAAAAGGTCTGTCTCTGTCTCTGTCCGGAATGTTGTCTCCAGAACGCCTGCTCTCGCACCGCCGATCGCAAGTGCATAAGCCAGTGCCATATCCTGCGCTTTGCCCGTAGCATCCTGATGAACGGCTACAAGACAAGGAACACCTTTACCTGCCTGATACTCGCTTCTTACGGTATGGCCCGGTCCCTTGGGTGCGATCATCGTTACATCCACGTCCTTGGGCGGAACAATACAGCCGAAATGAATGTTGAAACCATGTGCAAACATCAGCATATTGCCTGCCTCTAAGTTGGGCTCGATATCTTTCTTGTACATAGATGCCTGCAGCTCATCATTGATCAGGATCATAATAATGTCTGCCTTCTTAGCTGCTTCAGCCGCTGTATAAACTTCAAATCCCTGTGCCTCAGCCTTCGCCCATGATTTGGAACCTTCATAGAGACCGATAATTACATGACAGCCTGATTCTTTCGCATTCAGTGCATGTGCATGTCCCTGACTGCCGTAACCGATCACTGCGATCGTCTTGCCGTCCAACAGGGATAAGTTACAATCTTCCTGATAAAAAATTTTTGCCATTTTAATCCTCTTTTCTGCGCACGTTTTTTCGCATAACGAGTTTGTGTCAAGTGCGCGCAGACACAAATCCCGCCATTACCGATATTCATTCCAGGTATGTAACATTCTCTATACCCCGGCCCAATCCGGCGATGCCTGTCCTCGCAAGCTCGAGGATCTCATAGCCGTCCAGCATCCTGATAAACGCCTCAATCTTATCCTGGTCACCGGTCAGTTCGATCATCAGACTCTCCGGCGTCACATCTATAATATTGGCGCGGAACAGACTTGCCACCGCGATAACGTCCTGACGCTGTGTCATGGACACTCTGACCTTGATCATGGCCAGTTCCCGGTATACGCTTTCTTCCGGCCGGAGTTCCTTAAGGTCTCTGACATCAATCAGTTTGGCTACCTGCTTCTCGATCTGATCCAGAATCTCATCATCTCCGGAAGTTACGATCGTGATACGGGTAAACCGCGGATCAGCCGTCACGCCTGCCGTGATGCTGTCTATATTATAGCCGCGTCTGGAGAACAGACCCGCAATGCGGCTTAATACGCCCGATGTATTATCTACCAATAACTGCAATACTTTTTTCTGCATAATACAAACCTTTCCGTGTATGTCCGTCACCTGTCATATACCGTCAATTATTGTATCAATTCAGGTGCAAAAAGTCAACATGCTGTCTGCCCTGCCGTTCCACCGATGCCGCTGCACTTTTTAATTGAAAAGTTCCAGCCGCAATATATATCGTCTGTCCCGCGGTAAGGGGTATTGTTTTGGCAAAGTTTCTGCCTTCGCCATCATCATCGCTATAATCTGTCCGTTTAGCGTCCAGCTCATCAAGCGCTGCGTCATTCCCGATTGCATTATCCGCAAAGAACCATGCATAAGGATCCCCCTTCACAATATCATCGGAATAAAAACAATAATTCCCGTCTGTCAAAGCCGTATACTCTAATAGCACATACTTGCCTTCTTCCATCGATACAGGTATCCCCGTTGCATCCACATACGTTACATACACGGTTGTATCCAGCGATGTTGAGAAACTCGCAGATCCAACCAGCACATAGACCGTCTGTCCTGCCTTCATCACCAGCTTCTTCGCGAAGTTATTGTCCACGCCGCTGTTGTCATCACTGATTGCACTACTGAACGGCTCCTCATAGTTATTCCTGCTATAATTTATATCTGCCTTATCGAAGAGCCATACCTTAGGATCGCTGCTGCCCTCCGAGTAGAACTTGTAGACACCTTCCTCAACAGCCGTAAATTCCAGCCACTGGTATTTAGCAGTTTCCGTATCCACCGACACCTCTGTTCCTGTTCCAGTGACCAGCGTCTGCGCCCCCGCAATCTTCTCGACCGATATCGTACCCACAGCCGAAGCCGAATCAGGACTTACGTTTCGAAAAGCCTTCAAGTACACACGCATTCCCTTTGAAAAGGAATACTTATAGGTTGCAGAAGCATCGCTTGCCACCTGCCCGAGCCTGTCTTCCGAAGCTGAATCCAAAGCCTCATACCGGTCTAATATAATTTCGGTTGTACTGTCCGCACTGTTTGTAACGGTAATACCGTAGATCCCGGTCTCTTCCACATCAAAATACATCCACTTGCAGCTGTCGCCGTCAGCACCTAAGCTGATCTCTTTGCCTTGCACCGGCTCCAGAGCCTCGATTGTAATCGGCTCTGCCTTGATTGTGATTGTGGCAATATCCATCAGCGTATTGCGGTTAGGTGCTTTCCAATATATGCTCTCACCCTGTTCCAGATAGTACTCATAACTCTCACCCGTGTAATAGCTGACATGCGCTATGCTGGTTTCCTGACTCAAATCCTCATATAAATAAGCATAAAACCATGCCTGATAGCCCGGTGTACTATTGGTCAACGTAAACATATACCTTGCGGATTCCGCAGCCGTAAACTTGATCCATTTTGTGGAAAAGCTCGGAAGCCCTATTCCGTCTGTGGCCATATCCGCTGTCATTTCCATAACTTCAACCTGCTCTACTGCCACCTTAACAGCCGCGCTCGTGGAATCTGAATTACTTACTTTCCAATACACTGTCTCACCTGCCGGAATATACCAGTCCTCCGTACCTGTATATTCCTCGTCTTTCTTCTGCAGGATAAGAGAATTTGCTCTGTTGCCATCATAATCGAAGTACTTGCATTCCGCCGCATTCAGGGCTGTAAACAAATATACATTAACCTTGCTTGAGGCATTAAAGGTAAACGCATACCTCGCGGAATGATCAGATGTAAAGCTGACCCATTTGGTCGAATAAGCCGGGATCGCAACTTCATTCCCCGAAGTACTGCCTGATGTTAAAGCTGTAACGTCAACCTTCTCCGCCTTCATCTTAACCTGTCTCGTATCGGTTGAACTGGTATTCTCTATCTTCCAGTATACTGTACCGTTTGCATAAAGAAAGCAATCTGTTTCCCCGGTATAATTGTAGCCGTCTTCCCTTACAATATACTGGCTGATACTCACACTATCCTCCTGTGTATTTAAATCACTATATTGCACCACATTCGGATTGTATCTGTCTGTACTTGTAAAAGTAAAAGTATATTTCGCCTCCTCTGCCGCTGTATAGCTAAACCACTTCACCTCACCGGATGCCAGTTCCACCGCCTCTTCCGTCCACTCATGAACCGGAATCTTCTCTACTGTGACCGCAGCACTGAGGTCATACGCCGTCGCGTTTCTGATATAGCAATATACTGTCGTACCTGACGGAATATATGCCTCACAGGTACCTCCATCACTGCCATACATGCAATTATCCAGCTGGTCCGAAGAAGTATCCCTCTCTGCGTAAAGCGATGCCGCACGACTGGTATTGTCCTCTTCGTTGGTATTCCTAATCTTAAAGATATACCTTGCATCTTCTTCTGCCCTGAAGCTGAACCACTGCTCCAGTCTGGGATATACCACAGCCGTTGCTTCTTCCGGATCACCGAGCGTCAACACTGCATCCTCATTCTTTTTCATTCTGATCGTAATGGTTGCCGGTATATCAGCATCATTATATTTTATCTTCCAATATATGGCCTCGCCCTGTGCAAACTCCTTCCTGTAACCAAATGAGCTGGAACTTTTAAAACTTCCTGAGCTGCCTGAAACAATGTTATTTTCACTTAAATCCTGATATCCTGTAACAGTACAATACGAGCTTGCATCACTTTCAAACGCAAAGTCATACTCACCGGCTTCCTCCGCCTTGAAGGCATACCACTTCTCATCTCCGCCGCCGAATATGTCATTGATTCCCTCCTCACCTATGGGGGCTGCGGATGTCTCCGCAACTGTCACCGTGAGTGTCAGATCCGCATTCTTTCCATTACGTATACACCAGTATATTGTCTCTGCTTCGCCTGCCGGAACACCATACGCGCTACTTTCCACTCCATTATATCCGCCAAAGAGAACCCTTGCTTCATAGCTTCCGCTCTCCGGCTCTGAATATCTGTATGCATAATATACATTGCTGTTACTCTCATTGGTATTGGCAAAGGTAAACGTATATCTCGTATCTTTTCCTGATGCCGGAGCCTGAAATACAAGCCACGCCTCATGCCCATAAGGGATCGATAAGTCTTCCAAACCTGTAAGCGGCAGCGCATATTCCCCGCGCATATATTTACAGGATACCTCGACATATCCGCTGAACGCCTGATATTTCCTGCCCTTATGCACTCTCAGTTCGACCGTTTTCTCTCCGTCAGATGCGGCATCGTACTCAAATTCTATTCTTGAAGCAGACCCGGTGTCTACTTTAGCCCCATCTACATACAGTTCAAAAATCAGTTCCTCATCGTCGGCATAAAAAACATATTTACCGCTCTTGTTAAAGCTGCATGACAGCACCGCCTCATTGCCTGCTGTAAAACTCAAATACTTGGACTGCGATGAGCCATAGGAAGCAGAGATATCCCAGCTGGTCTCATAAGCACCTATTTCAGCAGATCTGACTGTTACCTGATAAGTACCCTGCTCAAAATAATTATAATAACTTCTAAGCATAACTGTCTCGCCTGCATCCAGCCATGTTTTAATCACGTTAGAACTGTATTCCTTCTTCTGTCCCAGCACCGTCCCCAGTCTATCATTATCTGTCGCATACAATTTCAGGTTTACATTATAGTAATTATCACCATATCCGAACTCATAGAAACCATCCTTTGATACTGTGAATTTGAACCATACCTCCTGACCGTATTCTGTGGTAACCGACTCTGTATAACTGCAGTCATCATCAAGGAGTACATCCTTCTGGACATATCTGTATACACCTACCTGAAATCTGTCACTCACGGATCCGCTGTGCACTTCAAGTCTGACCTCTGTTCCCGCTGCAAGAGAATAAAGAATGCGGAAATTACTGTCTTCACCGCTGTAATCCGTATCAGCAGCCAGCCATCTGCCATCCTTGTCCCTCAGATACGCATACACATCCTCGCCCTCCTCAGAGCGGAACACATAATCTCCTGTATCATTCACGACGAACCGGAAGGTCTCTGTGCCAGAATCATCCAGTTCCACCCATGTTGCGTTGCCGACGTATAATTGTCGTACTGTCTTAACGGCAGATACCGATATGTTATTTCTGTCATATCCGGATTCCAGAATCCAATACCTGCTTTCTCCATTTTCCACAGATACCTCGCTCCACGAAACACTATAACCCGTTCCCGTACCCTTCCAGGAATTCCACTCCTCCTCATTATAATACTTGTAGTCTGCTCCCTGGCTTGCGCGATATCCTAAGTTATAATATCCTTTACTGTCAGCGTGCCACCTTACGACTGCCGCTTCGCCCTGATTCAGGGTAAATTTGACCTCACCGTCACCGGTAAAGCTCTTCTCCACCAGTTTCGTGCAGGTAACGGCAATCTCCGTCTCACTCGAACTACTTACCGAAACATTCAGATATATCGTCTCACCCTGATCAAATGCTCTAAAATAGGAGCCGGATTTTGTAGTCACCGGATACTGTTCGTTCAGCCCGGTATACTCTTTCAGAATGGCATTCCCTTTATCTGCCGCAATTTTATACAAACCGGCTTCTGACGCTGTCAACACATACCATGCCGTCTTACTGTCTGTTACGGTGACATGGTCGGTCTCGCCTGCCACAAGGTCTCTGATCTCACTGTCTTCCTTTGTAATCGTTATCCTTTCTCCGGCAGCTGCTTCGGTCTCATTGCTCACCTTAAAATATAATGCCTCATTCTTGTATAAGCCGTAGGTAAAGCTCTCTCCATCTGCGTAATCTGCCGTGGCTCCACCGTTTATGTCATCGTATCTGCCGACCTTACAGGAGCCGCTCATCGCAAAGTGGTAGAATCCCGTCTCGCCGGCTCTGAAATATGCCCATTGCTCAACACCTGCCGCTATGTCGGCTATCGTATTATCCGCCAGTTCCAGCTTCATAATCGCTGCTTTCGAAGTAATCTTTATGCTGACTGTCAGCTCTGCGTCTGTGACACCATAAGGCTGCATCTTAAAATATATTTTCTCACCGGCACTCATGCCATAGGTCTGACCACTGTAGATCTCATCGTAATTCTGGTCGTTCAATTTCATATACCGGTATACGGATACATCCGCTGAATCATCATTCTCCGTCATATCAAACTGATAGATGGCTGCCGCAGGCGCAGTAAATACAAACCATTTTGCACTGTTATCAGAAAACGCAATCTGCTTCGGTGTCCCTGATACGGAGAGTTCCTCCGGTTTAACACTGCTTACCTTAATTGAGAAAGAAGCCTTCTCCGGTACACTGTCATAGTATGCCGCAAAGAGAATTTCCTCCCCCTCACCCATGCATATCTCATCATCCCAGTCAAATGCCCAGCCGGAACTGTAAGAACTGTCAATTGTCTGATACTTTCGCTGATAAAGCTCAACGCCACTGTCATTCGTGAAGGTATATCTGCCGTCAGCCGGAGCCTTGAAGCGAATCCAGATCTTCTCCCTTGCCTCAACCGCTGCAGTATCCACCGTTACAGGTGCATCCTCTGTCAGGTTCTTTTCCGCTGCCTGATATATGCTGAAATTAAAGTCTTTCGCCTCTTTACTTGTATAGCATACCGCATAGGTCCTTTCTTTCCCTGCCTGGGCTTCGCTGATAATCATCTCATACGGCATGGATTGCACTGAGCCGGTCGAGCCAAGTATACCGTTGGTAAATTCTCTTACGTAAGCACTTGACTCTCCGCCTGCCTTTATGACATATCTGCCGGGTTCTTCGGGCGTGAAACAATACCATACCATATGACCCGGCTCTGTCCTGGTGACCTCAATCTTCTTCGTCTCACCACTTACCATGGTTTCGGCGGCAACCAGTCCCTTTCTGATCTTGAAGGACTTAGGTGTACTTTGTCCGGATTCAGCAGCATCGCCGGCAACTGCCGCAGTGATCCTGATCAATCTCTCTGTTCCTCCGACAGAGCCTACATAGCTGTAATAAAAACCATTTCCTGACTGGTTACCTACAGGATATTTCCATGAACCACCCATACGCTCCATTGTCAGTGTCAGCCCGTCCTCTGCCTCAAACGCCTCAATAAAGTATCTGAGCGCCTCTCCCGAGTCAACGCTAAACCATAATGATTCCCCGTCGTTCACAGAATAGGATTCAGCATTCTCAGTAATCTTCGCAACCGTCTCCCGCTGCACTTTAACCTGCACCTTCTGTACTTCCGCAGATGTCAGCTTTATGATCAGTTTATCATCCTTCTCCAGACTGAGCGTGAACTCTGTACTGCCACGCTTCAAGTCAGCTTCCAGATTCTTATAGTACTCTACGGTAAGCCCGGAAACGCTTTCACCATCCTTCACCGCCGTAAATGTATATAATCCATCTTCCGGCGCCATAAACTCCAGATATTTCGTCTCATTTGCAGCAGCAAACGTAACCTCTTTCTCCTTGTTTACTTCCAGCTGACCGCCTGCTTCTACCTGTGACACCGGTACTGCTTTCAGCGTAACCGAAATATCACCCGTAGTATCCTCATCCGTAATGGACGCCTCCACATACAGATACGCATAGGCACCTACCTTAACGATCTTATTATCCAGTACGGGCGCATACAGACCATCTTCCGCGATGTCTAATAAGTCAGCGGTATACTTCATAAACACGGCTTCCGCATTTTTGTCGCCGCTCTTCGCCTCCGCAGTGAACTGGTATCTTCCCAGAGCCTCAGCCCTGAATCTGAACCACTTTCCTTCCCCGTGTTTCATTGTCGCACTTGCCTGATTCTGCACGAAATCAACCGGGACTACTTCTGAGATCGTCAATCTGATCGTCTTCTTATCCGTATTCGTGTTCTCTACCCTGAACAGCTGCTTCTGCCCCGCAGTGTACTTCTCATCGCCGTCAAAAGAAATCTCATCGCCGTCATAGTCTTCCAGACTGCTGCCTTTAAAGATTCTAAATCCGTCCGCATCCGCCTTTGCATACACATACCGCTGTGTCTTTCTGGCAGTAAATTCTACCCACTGCGCCAACCCGGGTCCTACTTCGACCAGTTTTGTTTCACCGGCTGTAAGGGAGATTACATCCTGCCCCTTGACCGCTGCCTCGAACACCGCTTTCTTATCAGCCGCGGTAATCGTATCTGCGGCAATCAGTGTCAGATAGAACGTCTCTCCTTTCTTCATGTAACCGGAGATTCTATCAAGGGTCGATATCGTGCTTCCCTCCCGGGCCGGGTCTGTGCTGTACTTCACAGTGATTTCATTTTCGGGCGTTATATTACCACTGAAGTGATATACACCCTCACGGTCAGCTGTCCAGCTCAGTCGTCTTATCTCCCCGGGATCCAGTGTATATCTGCCGCCATCCTCCAGCTTATCAACGGTTTCTTTCGTAACTTTCATAGATACAGATACTTCCGCCGTATCGGAAGATGCCAGCCTGATCATTCTGACCGTACCTGCTTCCAGATACTCCACGTATCGGAACGTCTCTGATCCGTCCGCCGATACTGCACCCTGATACGCCGTTCTGTCTGCATCATAGAATTCCGCCGTTGCATCCGGCACGGTTCCATCCGCTTTCTTCTGCACTGTAAAGTTAAAATTGTACCAGCCGTCTCCATTTGCCGCCATAAAGGTCAGCCACTCATTCACACCGTCAGATACCTTGATTTCTCCTGTCGGCGTATCAAGTTCCGCCTTTGTTACAGATATCTCCTTAACATCGATTGTCACCTTCGTATCTTTCCTGTCCGCCCATACTGCAAACCGGACAACATCACCTTCACTGAGCGTACACTCGTATGTCCCCGCCCCGTTAATGCAGGAGACCTCATTGTTATTAATGTAGACTGTAACCGCTACCTGCACATCTTCTTCTGCCGGAAGGGACGCAGGTTTTGTATAGCTGCTCGTAAACCTGTACTCTCCATCTCTGGGCACTTCAAACGTGACATACTCCGTACCGCCGTCAGCCCCAATCGTCACAGACTGCTCTTTGTCTTTTTCAACAACAGCTGCCTGTATCACTTTAAGGACTGCCGTATTCGTCTCTTCTGATGTCAGCCGGATATAGACAGTATCACCCTTTCGCATCTCCTTATCGGCTGTGACATTGTAAGAAGACGCATTGTCTCCTTCTCCACTTTCATAATGCCCCATACGCTGGCCGTACTGATCATAAAGGCTGCCAAATAAATCTGCTTCTATATTCTTTGCAGCATTCTCCGTAACAAACGTATACCTGCCCGTCTGTCCGGCCGTAAACCGATACCATACCTCATCATGTTCAGACAGGGAAACTGATACCGGAGTGCCTGCCGTTATCGTTTCTTTCGGTTCTCTTGCCGTCACCACAACGGTATACTCTTCAGATGAATCTCCAGCTACTGTAAATGTATAAGATGCACCTGCTCTCAGGCTTGTACTTTCTTCATATACTTCATCGCCGTTGTGTCTCACGGTAAACGTGTAATAATTGTCCGCGGGCGCTGTAAATCTGACAATGTTTCCACCCCTGACTTTCGTACCGTCACCGATTGCAACTGTCGTATATTCTGTACCGCCTGCAGTAAAGGTATAGGTAAGCGGTCTCGTATATCTTCCATATTCTTCAATACAGAAATAATACGTATCGCCCTTCTCCATTTCGGTCTCAAATTTTCCCGCAAGAGGCCCGGCAGACTGCAGCTTCTCTTTCTCCTTCCTGTATACGGAGAAATAACCCTGATTTACAGCTATACGATACCTGCCGCATTCAGGTGCGGTAAACGCAACCCATCTTCTCTCGCCATACTGCAATGTGATTGCCAGTCTGTTATTCCGGGTCAGAACCTCAACGCCGGCATGATCCAGATTCCCCTGATCATTATAGTCATAGTCAAACTGAACATTGTCTCCATAATACCCTTCAGCCTCACCTACCGCATTGACGATCACCACCCACTTGGCGATTACTTTCTTCGTCACCTTCGATGTGACTGAAATGGTGGTAGTACCCTTCTTAACAGCCGTCAGGGCAGCCGTAAAGGAACCCGCATTCGATTTCACCGTAGCTGCCTTCGTGTTAGAGCTCTTCCACGTAAGCGTGTCTGTCTTCATCAACGCTGCATCCCGGTTAACGTCAGCGTCGTCAAGCGGCAGACTGAGCGTATATTTGTTGCCTGACTTAAGAAGCGGATGGTCGCTGAGCGCGATAATCGAATCGTCCCTGACGCTCACATTCGTCTCTACGCCGCCCTCTATGACGTTCTGATCAGACACATCGACATAGCTTGCCGGTATATTTGTAGTCTTTAGCTTCGTAGCTGCTGCCTTGGACTGATCATCACCATATACGGCATACACAGACACCGTGTAATTTGAAAGCCGTGTCAAGCCATTTACTCTGTAGCGATATTGGTATGTCGTATGCTTCGCATCGGCATAGCCCTCATATTTGCCCTGCTCGCGGATATACGCTTCATTTATAAGTTCCCTGCGCATCATCCTGCCGGTTGAATCTTTTACCTCTATCCGGAAAGCCAGCTTATCTCCGTCTTTCTCTGTCTTAAAATCATTATTTGCAGTGTAAGTAAAAGTAACTGATCCAAACGTATCCACTATATCTTGCGCTTTCAGTTTCTTTACCGGCTCAATCTCCGCTGACGTAACGACGATCTTCGCGGCACTGCCACCGTTCTTCATGACGGTATTGTCATTTACATAAATTTCAAATTTTGCTTTATCCGCCTTCCTGGCCGTGATCCAGCATTCCTTTATCACGCCGTAGCCATCTTTTTGAAGTGTAAGTTCATAAGAGTCATTCGGCACATAATTAATGACCAGATCCTGCCACCCGGATTCACAATATCCTGTCAGTTTTGTGCTCTTCTGTTTATATGTGAGATAATCGGTAAGCCTTACCTTATTCCCCACTTTCAGCTTAATATTTTTGCCCGTAAGTCCATCCGCGTCCGCCGTAATGTTCAGGCTTGCCACAGCAATATGCTGCGTATCAGCATTATATGCCAGAACGTATACAAGACCCACACCCTTTAAGCTGATGTTGCCCTTCTTATCAACAGCTGCAATCTTAGATACCGGTCTGAACACATATCCGCCGATTCTAAGCTGCGTCTTATCATCCTGATTCACTTCTTCATATACATTATCCGTCACATAATAAGTAAGCTTCGGATTAATATAGGTTTCCTGCTCTTCCTTTGTCAATGACAGCTGCCGCCATATATAATCCAGCGCATCCGAATAATCTTTATCCTCATCATATTTCTCGAGGAATCTGGCATCTACAGACAGAGGGACTTTCCTGGCACTGATGTTGACATAGTATCCGGAACCTTCATTCTCTACCGCTGTCTTCTCCGTGTCAAAATATGCCCGCAGTCCAACTTCCTGCGCTCTGGTGGTCGTAAAAGTACTTACTGCGCCCGCAGGTGTAGATTCCGTTTTGTATCCGTCGGCCGTCGTACGAAGCGCCCCTACATTACGTACATATACCGTATACTGCTGATTCGGCTCCAGATTCGTGATCCTGTGATAATACGTAACACCTTTGCTGATCCATGCGCCGGTCTCACCGGTACAATAAATCGGCTTCGTCACAAATGCTCCGTAATTACCATTTGTGATTTTCCCGATCTCTTCTTCGAAATCCTGTGCAGTCTTCTTATCGGTCTTACTGCTCTTTAAGACATAGATCTCCCTGCGGTATCCGCCTGCAGGTACCGTATAATTGAGATATGCATAGGTGTCGTGAGGTTCTGTCTTAATCGCCTTGACTGCCGCAAGCTCGTTGACCGTAATCTTTAAGGAAGCACCCTTTAATATATTTCCTTTTGCATCGGTTAATTTCTTTTTCTTCCCTTCTGCTTCATATGCCGGATAGGCAGTAATCGTCGCCTGTCCTTTCTTAACCGCCGTAACACATCCCCGCTCCGACACTTCTAATACTGACTCGTCGCTTGACTCATACAGAATGCAGATCACATCGCTCATCTGCTTCTTCGTAATCTTTAAATCCAGCTGCTGGCTTTCACCAACCACCATCTTAGAAACTGCTCCGTTGAAAGCGAGCTGCTTAGGCGCAACGGCTCTGGACAGATCGTCCATAAGAATACAGTTCGTGAAATCAACTACGAAGTTCTCCTTATAACCGTTCTCCCATATAATCTCAAACCTCTTCCGGTCTTTCCGGGAAGCGTCAAATGCCACCGTATATACCGCACGGTTTCTATCCACTCCAACGCTCAGCAGATATCCCTTATCCTGAATGCTGTTCTCATATACCACATTGTCTGCGGCATCCGCCACCCCGATATACTCGTTCGGTGCGGTAATCCGGAATACAAAATAATTGCCTTTTAATGCCTTCCTTTCCCCGTTCTCATCCTCATAATAACCTGCCGGTGAATACACAACCCCTTCTCTGGGTGTGATCGTATGCGTGTAGCCGCCCTTGGCATCACCGGATATACTATCATGCAGTCTTGTCTGTGCAATGTTATTCGCCGCTGTCGATTCCACGCTCGAAGTGTCTCTGACCGGTGTAAACGCTGCCGTCTCAAATACAACTTGATAGTCTCTTGCCCAGAATATCTGTCCGCCATCATTGTCATCATAGATATCCCTCAGTGTACCGGTATACGATACGTTATAGCTTTTAGTGCTTCTAAGATATCCCATGAACCGGTTCCTGTCCGCTTTCTCGTACACAGACAGGGATAAATAATTAAATACATGCGGTCTGAATATCGAACCGGTCATATAGATCTTATTCTCTTCAAAGAATTTCCTGTCGGCACTGATATTCTCATATCCAGTAATTTTAGGATCCGCAGCGCACAGCTTACCGACCACATCCGCCGATGAACTGTTAATATAAGTACCCGCCTTGATTTCTTCCTTCAATACCGGTGTCACGGTAAGTTCTCTCGGCGCAATGGTGAACTTCTTATCACTCTCCTGATTAAAAAGATAAGAAGCACGCGCATATTTAGCGTCCTGATTCACAATGACATACAGATAATAATCACCCACATGAACCGCGTTATTCTCATCTACATATCGGCCATCATAACGATACTGATAAAACCATTGCAGCGTGAACTGTGCATCATCAACAATGCTTCCATCCTTCGGATTTGTGAAAATAACAGCGTCACGGATACCGGTATCCGTGAAGGAGAACGACTTCCCGTCGTATACTTTCGCCGTATCCGACACCTTAGACCAGTCTACTTCCACATTAAGCCTTATGCCTTCCGACTCGTTTACCGCTATATCGAGCACCTCGTTTTCATAGGCTATGATGTAGTTCCCATCCGCATCAGTCTTGCGGGCACTGTGTTCATCAAGCGCGTAACGATTATTGTAATTCGTCTCAAAATACGAATCATCGTATGCGCCAGATAACTCGACGCCGAGTCTGTATGTTTCGCCTTTCAGGAAAACGTCGCCATCAGCAAGTCTTATGTATGTTCCCGCATCTGCCCCTTCCTTGATCTGACGTTCCACATACCAGTCAAGTGTGTAGTGATCCCGCTCGGACAAACCGCTGCTCTGCCCGTTTGCATCCGGTGTAAAAATATATGTTCCGTCCGGACCAGTGACCACTGTTCCGCCAACGATCCGGTGCTTTACATAAGATCTTGTTCCGTCGGCCTCATAAGTATATTCGATCTTATTAATAAAATCACCGACAGACACACCTTCATATTCCTCTAACGTACCGGTAAGCTGTACCTGTACATTCTTCTTCTGAATCGTATAGTAGACATACCTGCTGTCAGCATAATACTGCTTCTGCGGATCAGCAAAGCTTACCTCAAGCCTGTAATCTCCCGTACCGCCCGGCGTAGATGTAAATTCTACATCCGAATCATATCCATAATAGTAATAATCATCATACAGAGGCTCAATCAGAACACTGCTGCCCGTCTGGTCTGTACCTGCAATATATCTGTCACCGGCTTCTATCGCCTCTCCATTTTCATCTACAAATTTACCTTCTTCATCCTGATAGAAGTAATTGTACTCTCCCGTAAAGCGCTGCCATGTATATTTGATGCGTGTATCCGTATTTTCCGCTAACAGCGTATTGCTGCTCTTAACCTTAGCCAGCTTATACTCATTTCTCTTTGTAAAAAGCTGCGTGCCGTTATAGTCCCGTCTTATGGCATTATCAAAGCGGTTACCAGCCTCAGCGTCAGGATTGGTGCAAAAAGCCGGCTTATACATAGCCGATACGTCGATGTCCGCCGGATCACATCCTGTCACTGTAATCTCTTTGGCATATTGCTCCAGCGTCTCCTTCGACAGATCCACTCTGTAGTTTTGCTGTGATGCATTAACGTCAACAGCCTGTTCGGCGCCATTGCTGTTATATACCGCCTTTTTGCCCGAGAAGACGATCCTGTACTTCACATCGTCTTTCTTAACCAGTACCGCACTGTTATTGTCTAACACATTCCAGGAGATTGTTTCCGTGCCGTCATCTCCTTTGATTACGACACCTTCCTCTACGGCAAATACCGGCTCATACGACTGCGTCTTTCCGGCGTCATTATATGATATCCCCCAGAAATACGGGTCAGCTTTCACAGCCGCCGTCATATCGCCTTTATTATCTATCTGATAGACCTTATAGGTGTCAACTGCTTTTTGCAGCACATCCTTGACAGTCATACCGGCATAGAAAGTAACGCCGGTCTTCAGCACAGGCTCAATTGCGATATCAGCCGTGCTGATGACTACCATAATTTCTTTATCGGCTGCCTGATAGAGTCCCTCTCTGCCTGCATAGGCAAGCACAAAATAATATGTACCGGCATCAATGACTTTCCCATGGTTCTCCAGCTCCGTTCTGTTGGCATCAAACCATGTGTATGTAATCCTTGCATCCGGAATAATCTCTCCGCTTTCGGCTTCGATCACAACAGTCTCACCGATCAGTTTCTTAACAGCTTCTTCATCGATGCATTTCGCATCATACACTTTCCCGAAATCAGTTCCGTCCTGATTAACCTCATTCTGAACCGTTATCTCTGTGGCAATGATACCGTCCATATCGATATTGGCAATACAATCGGTAATATTATAATTCTTTGCATATTCTTCTTTCAGAACGATCGTCAGTTCAACCGCATAATCTTTTGTCTTAAGCAGCTGGTCGCTGTCATTTAAGGCAGAATTACTATGAACATCCCTGATTACGACTTCATCGCTCTGTAGATAAGCCTCTTTATTGTCTGCGCTCAGCAGCATGCCTTCTATCGATAAAGTATAGCTCTGCTTCACCGCTTCCTTAACTGCCCCGGCCAGAGTTCCGGGCACAACAGACGTGCTGCCATTGTACATAATGCCAACATCACGCCTGTCGATTCTGAAGTTAATCTCACAGATGATTTCTTCCTTATCATAAACGCCTGCCACCGTCGGAAGCGTTATCCTCAGTCTGTAGTCTCCTGCGTCGGCCGGTCCCGCGCCATTTAGCGAATTGCCCGCCGAATCTACCCATGCATAATGCAAATGCTCCTTTAATGTCGCATTCTCATTATGGTCGAGATAAACATTGATATATCTATCTTTAATATCGCCTGCAATATCCTCGAACGGATTGGAACTGTCTTTGGAATATTCAGCAACAATCGTCTTCGTTTCCATATCGTAACGATACTCGGAATAATTATTGTTGATCTGATTGCCTATCCCTGTATAATCAACAACCATTTCTGCCGTTGCAGAGGAATTACTATTCTCCCCGTCTGCAGCGATGTCCTTGTCTCCACCATTCTCTTCCTCACTGTTATTTACTTCCGCACTGGCATCATCGTCCGCTCCGGAATCATCTTCTGTATCGGACGGATCTGCCCCGTCATTGGTTTCTCCCGTCCCGGAAGCATTCCCTGCATCCGTATTATCCCCTGCATCGGTGCTGTCCTCTGTGTCAGATTGATCTCCCATCCCGGAATCTTCTCCTGCTCCCTGAGACTCCGATGGCTCCCCGGCCTGTCCTTCTCCATCGGAAGGTACAGTCTGGTCGTCAGACATCTGTCCACCCTCCGCCTCTTCCGCCGTCAGCCCCGCTTCCGCCTGTGTCTGCAACGGCGCCGCATTGGCCGTAACGGGTATGGAAGTCACCGTCATAGCAACTGCTAATATCATGGCCAGTATTCTCTTAGCCCGAAATAGCTTCCTGAACTCACTCATCTTTCTTCCTCCTTTTTCTGTATATTTTCCCTCGGTCAGCTGCAGCCTGCCGCTTACATACTCTAAGAAAATATACTGACTATTATATATTACCCCTCTCCGGTCGTCAACGCGGCTTGCCTGTTTTCTTAATATTATAGGTAAAGTTTCAGCCTTACAAAAAAGAGGAATGCCCCTCCTCATAGACCAAATCATCCGTGAGAAGAGGCATCCGCCTGTATGCATATTACGATATATGCATGATAATTATTTAGTTCTGTGACTCAGTCGTAAAAGATAAAGTAATGTCCACATCCTGCGTCGGGGTGATACATACACAGAAGACGTTCTTCTTACTGTACGTATATAGTGGAGCAGTTGTACCTGTAAATGACCCTAATTTCGTCATTGATCCCATATTATCTTTCCACGAAGCAGAATTATATGGTGCATTCCAACCTGACCAGCTTGCATACTTAATCTCTAACCCGGCTTCCCCGTCCCATGCGCCGTTCATATAATACTGGTATTGCTCCTCAGCGGTCCGGAAGCAGATCCACTTCGCCTCATTCTGCTTTAAGGATACAGGATATGCCTGATCCGCCGTGACCTCCTCCATCGCCTGATCTTTCGCAGCGCTTATCTTCAGTTCCGTCGCGTCATTGTTCGATGCTTTCACCTTTAAGTACACCGTGTCGCCCGCTATTAACGGATAGACCAGGACAGACGTTGAACCGTTACTTAAATTATAATATTGGCTCTGTATCTGCGTGTTTCCTGCCATATCCTCATTTAAATACAAATATCCATAACCGGACGCATTCTCATCCACTCCCGCAGGACTGAACGAATAAATACCTGTCTCCGGCGCCACAAATCTGGCAAACCCTGATTGATTCGTCAGACTGACTGTCGTATCGCTGCCAAGATTCAAATCCACAACCGCGATCTCTGTCACTTTCAGCGTTCCTGTCACGTTGGAAGCCTCACTCGAATATACCTTAAGATATACGGTCTCGCCCGCATTCATAGAATACTCTATGCTGTCTGCATAATCCTCCTCCTTGACATACTTCGGATCGCTCAATTCTTTATATAAAGCCAATTTCCTATAATAAGTCGAGCTGCCCTCCTGATTCCGAAAACTATACAACCCGGCCGTCTCCGCCGTAAACTTGTACCACGCTACTGTCGTATCAAACGCATTGCCGTCTGTCGCATCCAGTTCCGTAACCGTATAGGACTCCACTGCAATCGTAAAGTCTGCGTCTGTACTGCCGTTGTTCTCCACTTTAAAATACATCGTTCCGGACAGATAATAATCCTTGATCGTACTGCTGCTCACACTAAACTGATCGCTATACCCAGGCGAAGCACTCAGATCGCTGTACGGAGTAACCCTGCAGTTTGAAGTAGTGCTAAACGTAAATCCATATCGTCCTGCGTCTGTTACAGTATAGCTGAACCACTGCGTGGAGTCCGCCGCAACCGTAACCGTCTGCGCATCTGTACCCGCGGCGATCTCCTGAATCGCAATGGCTTTCGCTGTCACCGTGACGCTTGTGCTGTTGCTGATGCTTCTGTTCTTCACCTTCCACCGTATGGTACTGTCTTTCGGAATATAAATTTCGTCAGGTGTAAGCTCCGTCTGATTTAACCAGCTGTTATCACTGGAGGTCATATCATCGCTCTTATACAAATACCAGTCGCACGCTTCCGCGTCGCTTGTCATCGCGAAAATATATCGCATATCCTCAGCGGCTGTATAACGAAACCACTGCTCTGCACCGGGCGCGATCGTAACCGCACTGCTGTTCCCGGTGATCGGCTCCTCGGTACGCTTCTTCACGGATACCTTAAATTTCGTATCATTCGTGGAACTATTATTGCTAACTTTCAAATACAGCATGTTGCCTGTCTCTGCGGAAGAAATATACCAGTTCGTGCTGTTACCGTCTCCTGTCGAAATGTACTCATTCTTGATCTGGCTGTCATATGACATTGACAGATCAGAATACAAATACGCATAGCAGGATGCATTTGTGCTCATCGCGGTGATAATATACTCCGTATCGTCCTCTGGCAGGGATATGCTGAAGAACTGCTCCTTGCCTGCCTGAATGTTCACCGAAGCCTCTGTTCCTTCCTCCACCGCCGTCATCGGGACCTTCTCCGCCTTGACTGTAATATTGGTAGGATCATAACCGGAATATTGAACTGATGTTTCCCAATATATTGTTTTTCCAGCATTGATACCTATTTCATATGTTGCTGCTGTAGAATCACCATTAATCGAAACAGAGCCTTCTGCGTACGATGCATTTCTGTCCCAATAGTAGGCAGCAAGGCAAGAGCTGGTATCGCTCGTAAATGTAAACCGGTATATTGCGTCCTCATCCGCCGTATAGCTAAACCACTGATCTAAATTGTAGGCTATCCCCGCCGATACGCCGTCCGCCGTGATCTCAACCGGGACGTCTTTCTTCACAAGCGCCGTGACTTCCATATCGGATTCGGAATTATTATCGATCTTCCAGTACACGGTTTCCTGCGCAGACAACGTATATGACCTTTTCTGATAAGAACTGTAAAAACTGAGATACTCATCAAAACTATCAAAATACATATTCGGATACTTATATGCATAGCCCCAATCGCCGTCACTCTTAAACGCGAAGATATAATCCCCGGCCTCCGGCGCGGTAAAGCTGTAATACTGGCTGGAATTACTATTTATGGCAAAACTGTTCTCCCCCTCAGCCATAGTATGGATCGTGAACTTCTCCACGCTTACCGTGACGGTAACATCTCTGCCGGTAGTGTTATCCAGCTTCCAGTACACTGTCTCGCCAGCCGACATGTTAAGCTCTTTTTTCTGCTCACTATTATAAATCCAGACGCTGTCGATCTGATCCGTAAGACCCGCATCACTGTACAGGTAACCATAGAAACTGTTATTGCTATTACTTCTGAACCTGAACGTATATTTACCGGCTTCCGCTGCCGTGAAGGTAACGACTTGCGAAGCCTGCGTCTCGATATCAAAGTTTTCGCTTTCTTCTCCCAATACCGGAATCGTATACTTCGCCGCTTTCACCCCGATATTTACAATGTCACTGGCAGCGTTATCATTCTGCACTCTCAAGTATACGGTCTGGTTCGCCGCCATCTCGTAATCGAAATGTTTCTTGCCTGACACAACATAAAACTCTTTCACAGGAACCGGCTGATCCGCCCCCAGTGCATCCAGCGTATACAGGGAAATCGTAAAGCCCCTAGCGTTTGTGAACGTGAATGTATACTTCTCGTCCTCCCCTGCCGTATAGACAAACCACTTGCCAGAAGGAAAGTGAACTCCACTGGTTATTTCCGTCTCTCCGATTGTCTCCGGTGTGATGCCCTCTACCTTGATCGTGACATTCTTCTCTCCATGCGGATACTGTACAACGAAATATGCATGCTGTCCGCTCTTCAGATAACAGGATAGCGCAACATCCCCTCTATAATTCATAAAATTATCCACCGCATTGCCGGTCAGATCCTTATACAGCTGCGCGATCACGCCATCCGCGCCTGTCAGTGTAAAACGATAGAATCCATCCGCCGGTGCGGCAAACTCGAAATACTGGTTCGTCTCCGCAAGCGTTATATTCTTGTCTTCTCCCGCCGTCACCGTCTCCACGGCCGCCTTCGTCTTCACTTCCAGCTTATTGCCGGAAGGACCCGCATCTACCAGCACGGTAGTGCCGCTGCCGAGCATATAAGAGAGCGATATACTCTCGTTGGTATAATCGTACTCATTCGCTATAGCATTCGTGATATCTGTGCGGTTGTACAGACGTATATATTTACTGTCCCAACCGGATCCGGACAATACGAATTCATATTCCGCCGCTTTCGGCGCTGTAAAGCTGAACCATGCCCTGCCATATGCATCCATTACGACCTCTGCTGCCGCCTGATCCGCCGTAAGGGACTGCACCGGCATCTTCTCTACCGTGATCGTATACTGCCCGCTGCCGGTTCCAAGCGCACACAGATACACAGTCTCCCCGTTATCTAACCAACACTGCGCAGGACTGCCCTGTGTCTTCTGATTGCCTTCGGTATCTTCTACCCTGAAGTTCCGGCCGCTGAAACTGTAGATTCCTTCACCATCAGCGGTAAATACAAAGTATTGTCCCCCCGTAACCTGCATCGTAACTGACCCGATCTCCAGCGGAGTTCTGTCAGAAGGTCCAGTACCTTTCTGTTTCTCTACATTGATCGTGTAGGCGCCGCTCATTGTCGCCTTTACATACACGGTCTCTTCCGCAGCCATGCTGACACTGTTTCCTATAGTACTACCATTCTGAACGGCAGTGTATACCATAAACCCGTATGAACTTCTCGTGCCATTCTGCATTCTGTAGAAATTGTAGGTGCCATCCTCCAGCGCCGTGAATGCAAACCACTTCGTCTGTCCGGCACTCAGGTCAACCGCTGACGGCTTCCCTAATAGCAGTTCCGTGCAAGCCGGCTTATTTGCAGTTCCATCGCCTCTAAGATCTTCATTATCGCCATAATAATTATTCGAAGTATAGGCATCCCCTACGTTTTTAACGGTTATACCATATCTCGCGATCACCTTCCCGGTAATCTTTGACTTCACTTCTATCGTCGTACTGCCGTTTCTCACTGCCCGCAGCATCGCGGAATAGCTGCCCGCGTTTGGCTTGATCGTCGCCACCTTCTTATCGGTGCTGGACCAGATCAGCGTATCTGTGGCAGCGTATTTCGCGCCCCAGTTCTCCGGTTCTGCCACCAGTGTATAATCATTACCCGATACGAAGGTATGGCTGCCAATCGAGTGTCCATCATAGTTCCATACATATATATTGATGCCGCCCGTCTCTTCTTTGTCCAGATCATATTCCGCCGCAGGCAGCTTCGTGGTTGTAACGCCCTTAGAAACCGCCTTGGAAGCCACATCCCTGTATAAAGCCTGCACCGTAAAGGTGTATTTGGACTGCTGTGTCAGACCCTTAACCGTATACTCGCCATAAGTCCTGCCGGTCTTCCTGTCATAATAACAGCGCCAGTCTCCCTGCTCATAATCATCATCCCAGTCGGAATCAACATCGTAAATCGTTCCGACATATTCGCCGGTGTCCTCATCATAATATTCGCGGTAATAGTTACCAACCTTATAATCTTCCGCATAAACGCTGCGGATCAGATTCCCTCTTGCATTCCTGACATCGATTCTGTACGCCTGTGCAAAAGGATTTCTCTCGAACTGTACCGTAAATCTGTTATCTATCACATTGACGGCCTTCAGACCCTTAACCGGCGCCAGATCTACTGACTTGATCGTAACCTGCGTGGATACATTCAGAACTTTATCTGTCAGCGTAACTCTGATATTTCCATTGCCCTTCACGGCCGTAACATATCCGCCGTCTGACAGCTCGAAGAAACCACCCGCTTCGATCTGATCTTTCAGCCCGTTTCTGTCTACCCTGCCGGATGTACTGTACCATGCCTGATCCAGAACTTTCTTACCCTCTTTGTACTCAATCAGGTTCTCTAAGCGCATGCTCTGTCCAACCTGCAGTTTTGTCGTCTTGCCTTTAATGGCGTCGGCCTCGGCACTGATCCTGATATCAATCTGGTTAGACCAGACTCCCGTGGTCGTATCAACCGCAACCATCTCGACCCAGCCCGGCTGCTTTAACGTAAGCTTGCCCTTCTTGTCGATAGATGCGATACTGCTCGTTGCAGACCGGTAATATTCACCAGGCTTCACTGCCTGACCGGTATATGCATCATAATATCCTTCGCCGTCCGCATAAGCCCAGAAGTAGTAGCTGATCTTCGGATCAACATAGTATTGCTTCTGGTCTTTAGACAGTGACAGGACAAACGGCTGGCTGCTGTCAATATCAAACCCGCCTTCCTCGTCGATCGGTTCCGCCGCCGGATCCTTCGCCCAGGATTCAAAATAACCCTTTACCTGAAGCTGGACACTGCCATCCGATAACTTGACATCGTCATACTCGATCCAGCTAAGGCTGCCCTTTCCAATTTCACCTTCTTTATCCGTTTCTGTTCTGTCCTGTAAAGTAACTTCCAGATCCTTTACCTGCGATTTCGTCGTGGTGAATCCCTTAACATTGCCTGCCGCGGACTCCGTCACCAGACATCCGTCTGATAATGTCCTCACGGCACTGACGTTTCTCACGTATACGGTATAATCTGTGTTCGGTTTTAAACGGCGGATCGTATACGACACCGTATCTGTATAACTGTGTTTCTTACTGTCATAGACTCTGTTCGCCAGTTCATCCCCATTTGTCAGGAACACCGGCGCTGCTGCGAAGATACCCTGCCACTGCTCGTTGGACATCTCGCCGATCTTATCTTTAAACTCCTGCTCTTTCAGATTCTTTCCTTCCAGAACATAGATTTCTCTGCGGTATCCGTAATTATAATTCACATCCTTCACATAAGGATATTGTACGGTTACCTGATAATCCAGAGGCATTACATTCGAGATCTTAGGTGCAGTAACATCCTTAACTTTAATGGTTACCGATGCTTTCTTTACGTCTTTTCCCTCGATTGGAACTTTTACCCCGTCTACCAGATGCATCGGATATGCGGTCACTGTCGCGGAACCGCCGGCCTTAAGGGCGGTCACTTTACCGTACTCATTTACACATAAGTATTCCTGTCCCGCAGTCACCTCATATCCAAGACAAATGACATCGTCCTTCTGCACCTTGGTAATCTTGACATCCAGATCCTGCATCTCTCCAACTACCATATTCTTGTTCGGTGCATTAAATGCAATCGACTTAGGGCTGACCGCATCCCCTAAATTACCCAGACAATCATTTTCACTGAATGCCAGCTTAAAGGTCTCAACATAATCCTCTTCCCAGCGGATACCGAACTCTGTCTCGCCCTTGCGCGCATCAAATACTGCTGTCACAGCATATCCGCCATCAACATAATGGGAACCTCTGACAATCGTTCCGCCTGCTTTCCTGACAGAAGCCTCGTATACCGCACGGCTCCATATCGCAGAATCATCTACATACTCGGCCGGAGCAACGATTTCTACCGCCACAAAGTTACCATCCTCATTCTGAAAAGAAATGTACCTGATTCCGTCCAGAACTTTAAGCGTATGCGTCATGCCGCTGATAGAATCTGTGGTATCCACATCCGCAATAGTTCCATACTCCACCGCATACAGGGAAGCATTGCCTCTCACCACCCTGACAGGTGTTGCTTCACCGCATACCGTATAATAGTTTCTGGCACATCTTCCTGTCAGTTGTCCACTGTTGTAATCTTCCAGTGTAAGTTTATATCTTTCGTCGCTTTCTCCTTTTAATACTGCGTCACTGTCAAGAATCGACTGATTATCCTGATCCAGTACGCTGAAATACGGCAGATTATATTCCCAATCGTTCTCTCCGTTATCATAGAACCATGCAGAATAGCCATATCCATAGAAGCGGGACTGTCCATCCTCTGTGTAATACAAAGCGCTCTTATTAAAGTAATACTTATCCCGCTCCAGATATCCTTCGATGTTATCGGTTCCGAACGCATTTGCCGCTTTATTCGTCACTTCATACACCCTTGTGCCTGCCACTACCGTATCTTCCAGTGTGGGCGGTGTAATTGTAAGCGGTATCGCTTTGACCGTGACGCGTGCGACCTCCTGCTCAGCCAAAGGCGTATATACCGCATCACCTCTGTACTGCGCTGTGATCACATAGGTACCGCCGTTGATGAACAGATCATACTTAGCCCACATGTCAAATTCTTCTTCCGACATTTCCTCCAGCATAATACTTATGCCGCTTTCATTATCGGCCACTGTATAAGACAAATTCACGTCTTCTATTTCTGTTGTGGTTCCGTCTTCATTATCCTTGACCACTTTGATTTTGGCCAGATCATCTTTCAGCACATCGTAAATAGATACGCCGTTATAATCCTTCTCTTTCTCGATCACCTGATCCATATCGATACGGATCTCGGTAGTGCCCATCTGATTCACAGTGATCTTAGCAGTATTTGCATCCGTAATGGAAAGGTTCTTTGTCACTTTATCCTGTGGAACTACTGCATTCGGATCGTCCGGATTCTTCTCCCCATCCTCGATCGTCGTCTCCGTTACCGTATAGTTGGAATTGTAACAGGAGAAGTCCGCCACTGACAGTCTGTAGGAATCTGCAAAGTTTTGCGCATCATAAACAAAACTCTCATAATCCTGAAGCGGGCTGTATATCTCATTGCCCTCATCATCTTTAAGCGCATTACCGTCTGCATCCCTCTGTTTCTCTTCTACCTGCCATGTCACATCATAGGTATAAGGATAACTGTAAGCAGTGTATCCGTATTGCTGCCATGCATCCCCCGCGACAGGTTTTGTAAGTTCCGGTACAATACTGTACTCTATCTCCGTATCGCTTAAGAACTGACCGACAGTTACTCCGGAAAACTCCTCGTATTCTTTATCGCTCAGCCTGATCTGCAGCTTCTGCCTCTCAATGACAAAGTATACTTCTACCGGCTCTGCAAAATACTTACCTTCTTTATCCTGATAAGAAATCACCAGCTTATAAATACCTGCATTTACAGGACTGATCAGATCATTTCTGACATAGAAGGAATCTCCAAAGTCACTTACTTCCTCGAAAACTCCGTCAATGTTTGACACTTTCGTGTCCATGATCGTCTGATATCTGCTGCTGTACCATTTATATGTCAGATCCGTACTCGCAACACCCGATACTGCCGTGCCGCCAGATTTCAACTGCGCTTTCTTATAATCTGCACGATTGGCAAACAATCTTGTACCGTCATATGTCCTGACCGCTGCCTTATGAAAATCGGCATTCGTCGTAAATCCGTCAATAATGGCACTGGCATCAATCTCGGCGTTCATATTTTTTACTTCGAATGACGCCGTATACTTCTTCAGTGTCTCCTGATCCACTTTCACAACATAGTTATTGGTCGTGGAATCCGCCGGATCATTGATTCCCTTGCGCATATACAAGCTGCCATTGGCATTATATACAGCCTTATAACCTGTAAATCTTACTTCATAAGTAGTTGTGCCTTTCTCATCGTATACAAGCAGATCATCTGCATCAAGAATGTCCGTCCTGCTTGTCTGCGTTCCGTTCTCCGTTACAGTAGTAGTCTTTACTACCTCAAATACCGGTTCATAGGGCTGGGTCTTCGCAGCATCTACATAAGAAGTTCCCCAGAAAGAAGCTTTCTTCTCCTCCGGAATCGTAAACTTACCATCTTTATCTGCATAAGGCAGCTCATAGCTTATCTGGGCAAGCACATCAGCAGCCGTCTGTCCGGCATAGAAGCTCTTAGGTGTCGCATCGAATTTCGGCTGCATAATAAGGTTAACAACCTCGATCTCCACAACAATATCCGCATAGGAAGGTGCATATTGCTGCTCATCCCCTTCGTAGGACACTCTGTATACATAGACACCTGCCTCCGTCGGCGAACCCTCGAGTTCCCCGCCTACTGTCAGATTGCAGTACGGTTTTCCTCCCTCAGTCCATGATTCATATACCGCAGAGTGCCATGCATTCTCCGTCACTGCACCCTGGATTACATCGAATGTCTCTTTATCGTCCTGATCAACTCCCGGCACGCCGACTTCGACCTTATCAACCTGCGGTTCTGTAGCCGTAATGGCACTGCCATCATAAGACTTGAGCGTAATCTTATCGATCTGCTGTTCCGGATTTTTCGCAGATGTCGTACTCTCTTTCTTATACTGTGCATCGTCATACTTGGCGTTCAAAGTAAGCTGCACTCTGGTCTTGATCAGATCATTAACAACTATGTTCTGTTCGCCAGCCTGGTTAAACTCATAATTCTTTGCATAGGCTTCTGCATTTGTACCGATGAATTTCGGTGTCACACCTACGACGTATTCTATATTTTTTACCAGCTTAACGTCGGACTTCAGTACATTATTGGTTATCGCTTCCCTGATGACAAGGTCAAAAGCAACTTCGTTATCTGCCGCTTCATTCTCATCGGTAGCTTTATCGTCGATCTCATATGTAAAATATTTTCCGTCTGTTGCTGAGACTGCAGCATAGTTCAATGCAACGTCGGACACAAGGTCTCCCGGATTCACATCTGAAACGCCATATTCAATGTTTACCTCAGCCTTCGTGATCTGGAAATCTATCGTTGTCTCTGCCGCCGTATACTCGCCTGTCTTAGCCGGAAGCTTAATCTCAAGCTGATACGCGCCGCTCTCTCTCGGTGATTTTCCTTTCTCCAGTCCCTTCCACGAATAAGTAAGCGCCTTCACGATATCCGCCTCGGAAGCATAGCTGAGATTATAAGTATCATTCTCATCCTTTGTGTTTTCAAGCGTAATGCGTTCCAAAATGGCAGTGTTTACCGTCATGCCTGCCTCAGCGCCATCAGCCGCATCTGTCTCGATTGCGAAAAGCGCTTCGCCCTGACGGTACTGCGCCGACGTGTATTCCGCAAAATCATCACTGAATACAAAAGCGTATTCTTTCTCTGTCTCTGCGGGATCAGTCGTTTCCTCTCCCTCTAAAGCAGAATCTGTCCCTGCCTCGGCATCACCTTCCGTGCCGGACACGTCTGTCCCGTCATTGGTTTCTCCCGACTCAGGATCATTTCCTGCATCAGTGCTGTCATCTGCACCGGTGTTAGCATCTGCACCAGTGTTACCATCTCCTGTGTTAGCATCATCTGCCGCATCGGTACTGTCCTCTGCGCCAGACTGATCTCCAGCACCAGAATCTTCTCCTGATCCCTGAGATGTCGATGAATCCCCGTCCTGTACTTCCGATCCATCGGAAGGTGCATTCTGATCATCAGACGACTGTCCGCCGTCCGTCTCATCCGCTGCCGGAGTTTCATCTGCTGCCTGTTCTGCTTCCACCTGCGGTTGCAGCGGAGCAGCATTGGCTGTAGCGGGTATGGAAGTCACCGCCATAGCAATTGCTAATATCATGGCCAGTATTCTTCTGGCCCGAAATAGCTTTCTGAACTCACTCATCTTTATTTCCTCCTTTATTTTCTGTATATTCTCCCGTAACAAACTATTATCTACCACTTAAATTTTCCAAGAAAACATACTTAATAAGTATACAATACCCCTCTTCCATTCGTCAACGCGCTTTACCTGTTTTCTGGTATTTTCGGAAACTTTATTCATACAAAAAAGCACCTGATCCACATCAGGCACTTTTCTAATTAACATAATATTTTTTATTGTAAACCGGCACTTTCCAGCACAACATCGTTACTATAGCAAAAAACAATTTCTGTATCACTCACCAGATTGTACTTTTCATAACAGTCCATATAGTACTCTATGATCATATCCATATCTGTCACGGATGATACATTGTAGCATATATCTATGTATTCGTCACCGTTTACTGCTTTAATTCTGTCCGTTTTCACCTCCAGACCCTCTAATCCCTCGCTGCGCTCCACAGTGTAACCGGCATTCTCCAGGTTACCGGCTACTTCATCCGGCTCCGGATAAGTTTTTTCTTCCGTGACGATTTTAACTGTCGAACTTTTACCACAGCCCGACACCGCAAATACCAATACAAATAAAATGACAAAACTCAGCTTTTTCATTGTCTCTCCTCTCCATAGCTCATAAACTCTCAGCCGCCGAAAACATTTTACATTGTACAACAGAACGTCTGATTCTGCAAGCCTGAAACCTTTCCGCTTAATAATTTCCCGTAATCTTTCAGCCTGTCAGCTGTCACCCGCCGGATGATCCGTTACGCCGCCTGTACGCCTCATACAAGTCGGGCCGGCGCTGCCTCGTCCGCTCGATCGACTGCTCCAGCCGCCATGCGTCCACCTTTGCATGATCGCCGCTCATCAGTACAGCCGGCACTCTCTTATCATGCCACACCTCCGGTCTGGAATACTGTGGATACTCCAGCAGGCCGTCGTAAAAAGATTCCGTCACGGCCGAATCGGCATTATGCAGCACCCCCGGTACCAGTCTGGCTATCGCGTCGATCATCACCATAGCCGGCAGTTCACCGCCGGTCAGCACATAGTCTCCGATGGATATCTCATCGGTCACAATCTCCTCCAGCACCCTCTCATCGATTCCCTCATAGTGCCCGCACAGGAATACCAGATCCTCTTCCTGCGCCAGCTCCTGCGCCAGCTTCTGATGAAACGTCCTGCCCTGCGGAGATACGTAGATGACTCTGGTATGTCCTGCGGCAGTTTTATCTTCGGTTCCATGCAGGCTCTCATCGAATGCACTCTCTTTGTCCGCGCTTTTTTTTCTAACCGCAATCTGCTCTAAAACAGCCATATACGCGTCATATACCGGCTGCGCCTGCATAAGCATCCCCGCACCGCCGCCGTAAGTGTAATCGTCTACCTTGCCGTGCTTATCCAGTGTATAATCACGGATATTGACCGCTTCTATCGATATATATTCTTTCTCTACCGCTCTTCCGATGATGCTGGTATGCAGCCCCTGCATTACCATCTCCGGAAAAAGTGTCAGAATATGAAAATTCATCATAATGCCATCTCCAGATATTGTATGGGAAATTCCCATATGTCTCAGTTCTGCAAAGCAGAGCCCGTAAAGTAAATTTTATGATAGCAGCCCGTCCATAATGTGTACGGTGATCTGTCCCTGTTTCATATCAACAGCTTTCACACACTCTCTGATCGCCGGAAGCAGAACCTCCGATCCGTCCTCCCGTTCCACCACGTACACATCGTTTGCGCCGGTCGCCAGCACGTCCTTCAGCATGCCGAAGGCTTCCCCGTCTTCCGTCACTACACGCAGACCGATCAGGTCCGCAATAAAATATTCGTCCTTCTGCAGTTTCACAGCCTGCTCTCTCGCCACATAGAGCTTCGCGCTCTTATACTTCTCGATATCATTGATGGAATCATAGCCTTTGAACTTGAGAATGGCATACTGCTTGAAAAACTTCACGCCCTCTATCTCCATGGTAAGCCGTTCCCTGCCGGTATCCATAATGACTTCCTTTAATTTCTTAAAACGATTAACATCATCTGTTGTCGGGAACACTTTCACTTCCCCTTTGATCCCATGCGTCTGTGTGATAACACCTACCTGTAATTCCGATATCATATCAACAGTTCTCCTTTTTCAATCGAGCAGGGAAGGTTTTTCTTCCCCTGCTCGCCGCGCGACCCGCGTGCTGCGTCAGCAGCAAATTTCCATACGCGGGTCTGCGCATAACAGCAACAGCCTCACAGATTACTCCATGAGGCTGTCTGATCAGATGATCTCTACATCCACTCTCTTATTGTCTTTCGATGACGCCGCTTTCACAACAGAGCGAATTGCCTTGGCGATACGTCCCTGTTTACCGATCACCTTACCCATGTCAGATGCTGCAACATGTAACTCTACAGTAATGTTCCTGCCTTCTTCTTTCTCCGTTACAACAACCTCATCCGGGTTTTCAACAAGAGCTTTTGCGATTACTTCAACCAATTCCTTCATAGTCCACCTCCAGAAGCCGACTTCTCGAATACTTTCTTTTGAAAGTAAAACCTATTTTGTAATGCCTACGCTCTTGAAAATTCTGTTGACAATCTCAGTGGGCTGTGCACCGTTTGCCAGCCACTTCTTAGCCGCTTCCTCATCTACCTTATAGGTACTGGGATCTGTGTTGGGATCATAAGTACCGATCTCATCAATACATCTTCCGTCTCTCGGAGATCTCGAATCTGCAACTACGATTCTGTAGTAAGGATGTTTCTTCTGTCCCATTCTTCTTAATCTGATTTTAACTGCCATTTTTTCTGCCTCCATGTATTAAATAGTTTGTTTATTTTGAAACCCTAAAACGGGAATTTCATACCACCCATGCCACCGAACATGCCCCGTCCCTTCTTGCCGCCCATCATACCGGGAAGCTGCTTCATCATCTTCTGGGACTGTTCAAACTGCTTAATAAATTTATTCACTACCGCAATATCCACACCTGCGCCCCGCGCGATCCGGTGCTTCCGGCTCGGATTCAAGAGCTTGGGATTCTGCCGCTCCGCCGGGGTCATACTTAAAACAATCGCTTCCATGCGGGCCAGCTGTTTCTCATCAACCATGGACTCTATATCGCCCATCTTAGCACCCATGCCGGGCATCATGCTTAAGATTCCTGACAGACCGCCCATATTGCGCATCTGTTTCATGCTTTCCAGATAATCGTCGAAGTCAAACTTACCCTTCTTCATGCGGGCAGCCATCTGTTTTTCTTTCTCTTCGTCGATATCTATATTCTGCTGCGCCTTCTCAATCAGCGTCAGCACATCTCCCATGCCTAAGATCCTGCTTGCCATGCGATCGGGATAAAACTGTTCCAGATCGGAAAGCTTCTCTCCCATACCGATATACAGAATCGGCTTCCCTGTCACAGCCTTGATGGAAAGTGCTGCTCCGCCTCTGGAATCACCATCCATCTTGGATAGGATCACACCGTCCACGCCGACCTTCTCATCAAAATCCTTCGCCACATTCACGGCGTCCTGACCGGTCATGGCATCTACCACCAGAAGCGTCTGGTGTACCTCCACGCTGCCCTTGATCTCCTGCAGTTCCGCCATCATCTCCTCGTCAATGTGAAGGCGTCCCGCCGTATCCAGAATCACAATGTTATGCCCGTTCTTCTGTGCATGTTCGATTGCCGCTCTGGCAATGTTGACCGGTTTGTGATTCTCCCCCATGGAGAACACATCCACCTGCTGTTTCTCGCCGTTGATCTGTAAC
This sequence comes from uncultured Lachnospiraceae bacterium, assembly GCA_937920345.1. GTDB lineage: Bacteria > Bacillota > Clostridia > Lachnospirales > Lachnospiraceae > UBA3282. Next base: position 19,647 of record CALGVA010000037.1, on the reverse strand, counting down.
TGTTTGATCGCCGCCGGTCTGTAGACATCACAGGCCACTAACAGAGGTTTCTTGCCTTTCAGCTTCATCTTGCCGGCAATCTTGGCCGTTGTGGTCGTCTTACCGGCACCCTGCAGACCGCACATCATGATAACCGTAATGGACTTGCCCGGCTGTAATGTGATCTCCGTAGTCTCAGACCCCATCAGAGAAACCATTTCCTCATTCACGATCTTAATGACCATCTGACCCGGATTAAGCCCGTTTAGAACGTCTGCTCCGATGGCGCGTTCCTCCACCGATTTTACAAACTGCTTCACCACTTTAAAGTTGACGTCCGCCTCTAAAAGCGCCATCTTGACTTCCTTCAGGGCAACTTTGACATCTTCCTCCGTGAGGCGTCCCTTGCCTCTCAGATTCTTAAACACATTCTGCAGTTTGTCCGTGAGACTTTCAAATGCCATATAAACTAATGCCTTTCGCTAATGACTTACATAAACCAAAATGCCTTTTCTTCATGCAGGTTTCTTTCTATAAAGAGAATAAACTTTTCTGCCTGCCGGCTGTTACAACTCCTGCAGAATCTCTTCTGACAGCTTCTTGACCTGTGCACTGTAGACCATATAAGTATCTCTGTCAGTCTTATCATACTCTGCAAACTGTTCTGACAGTCTGTTGATTGCGGAGATCTTCGCCTTGATATTCTCAAATCTGGCTATGAGCTGCAGCTTGTCTTCATATTCCTGTAATGCACTGTCACACCGTTTGACGATGTCGTGTACCGCCTGCCTGCTGATTCCTTCTTCCTGCGCGATCTCTCCCAGAGAAAGATTGTCATAGACGATGTTCTCATAGATCTGGCGCTGGCGCTTTGTCAGCAGTTCTCCATAGAAATCATATAAAATTCCCTGTTCTACAATCTTCTCCATGCCACAAACCTTCTGCGGGAAATCATATATCCGCATGATTCCCGACTTATGCATTCTACTATATTAAAAAAAGGGTGTCAAGTATTTTTTCTTGACACCCTATAAAATCCCGCAAAACTTCAATTTTATACAACAGCTTCAGTTTCTCACGCCGCTTTACTCTGCGATCACTTCCAGATATCCCACCATTTTCGTCATATCAAACTCCGGCAGGATCCCCTGATTCGGCTCATAATATTTCCCTTCGAACTGTACCAGATAATGGCTGTATCTGCCCATCCGCTCCATGATGATGCAGCAGCGCGGCAGCTCCACGGATTTTCCCAATGTATACACGATCTTATCTGCATGACGGAGGCCGAGGTATTCCAGTGTGGCGATCATCTTACTCATATTCGCCTGCCACTCGCGGCATTTCATGATGTCGCTCATCTCATCCAGCGTCGTGCCGGCGATCATAGCCAGACATGCCTGCCCGCATAATCCGTCCCACGGCTGGGTTACCAGATCGATCCCGTCGATCTTACGAATCGGATGCTGGGTGCTGTACGGACTGTTACTGCTCATGCTCATCACATTGCCGACGATCTCGATGGAGATCAGATATTTCTTGCCCAGTTCCACCTTGGACAGCGTATCCTGGTTCACAGGAATATCATAATATCCCTGCCCCTTCGGCACCAGATCGCATATAAAGCATACGTCATCAAAACACACTCTGACCGGTGCGTCGCCCACCTTCTCACACACTTCCCACACGTTAAACGGTACCGCAATAGTATTCTCATTTTCCCGAAATTCTACCGTACCCTCAAATTCATACTTCATAAACAGTCCGCCTTTCCTATCTGATTGTAATGTTATTGTATCATATCCAAAGATTCAAAAACAACCTGTGAATCTGCAAATTGCAGATGTTTTTCGTCTGAAACCGTCCCGCCGGCTGTCTCACTCATCCGCCAGATTCTCAAAGCTGATATTCAAATCGACCTCGCCCTTGATTCCCTTCACTGTACCGGTATCCGTATACTGCCACACCTTGAAATCATAAGGGTAATAAAGCTGCTCATCATAGAAAGCAAACCACTTGTCATAATCCTCCAGCTGCTCCAGATCGAGAAGCAGCATAAACGTTTTCAGATTGCCGTAGATCATCGGCTTGTAACCGGCATTGCGGATCATTTCACAAAAGGCGATACAGTACTGTGTCCGTTCCTCTTTCGTCAGATCTTTGGTTCTGGCATTCGCATTGGTTACCGCCTCCACATCGAGCACTACAGGATAAGACACATTGTAAGGTTCTATCGTATCCAGCACATACTGCGCCTCTTCCTCCGCCTCTTCCACACTTGTCGCCTGTGTAAAGAAGTACACGCCCACATCTATATCATTCTGCCGTGCACCTTTGATGTTATCCTCGAAGGTTTCATCTTCCAGAATCTCGCCCTCCGTATATCCCCTGATACCCAGCCGGATAAATGCGTATTCCACGTCATCCTCCGCCACCTCTTTCCAGTTGATTTTCCCCTGATATTTGGAGACATCGATTCCTTTATAGGATATCTTCTCCCCGTTCTCATAATAGCTCATAACCATGTTATCATCCATGGAGAACTTTGCCTGATCATATGTATGGTGTGCAAGCGACTCCAGAATCGGGAAGAAATAATACTGCCCGGTATCCGCCACCACAATTTCATCCGGATAGAAATAGCGCAGCATCGCCGTGGTGCCGTCTCCGGTCAGCATGAGTTCCTTTAATTTATCCAGAAACTCCGTCCTGACTTCCTCGGTTGTACTGCCGGCGGTATCCTCCACCGCCTTAGCGATCATGGCGTCCACTTCCCCCTGCGTATAAGTAACCGTCTCATCCATGCGGATCGCTTCCAGTTCATTCATAACCGCCGTGTTTTCCATCTGCACGGAACGGCACTTAAATACCATCATGAGGCTGATCGTAATCGCTGACAGCGTCACAAGACACAATATGATCGATCCGATCAGCAGTCCGTTCTCGCTTCCTCTGCGCTTCTTCTTATGTCTCTTACCGTAGAAATTATTTTCCCGCATTTGATCTCCTTCTATCTTCCTATATACGCTCGCTGAAGTAACTCTTATAACCCTCTCCGAAAATCTCCGAAGCGCTTGTCACGATCATGAAAGCCTCCGGGTCATCCTCTCTCACAATACTCTCCACCCGCGGAAACACCGTCTTCTTCATGGCGCACATGATTACCTGTTTCTCATTTCCGCTGTAGGCGCCCCGTCCGCTTATATGTGTCATCCCGATATCCAGTTCTTCCAGAATACGCTCCGTAATCCGGTCCGGCTTATTGCTGATGATATACAAGAGCTTCGCCTCGTCTCTTCCATAGAGTACCACATCCATCATGACTGAGGCACAACCGACCGCAATCGCAGCATACAGCGCGGCATCGATATCCCGAAAGACAATACCTGACATCGACACCACAATGGCATCTGCTATAAAAAACAGATTCCCTGTTTTTAAATGCGGAAAACGCATGCGAAGCGCTTTTACAATGATATCCATGCCACCGGTGGTGGCACCCGCCCGGAAGATCACGCCGATGGAAACCGCCGACAGCATCCCTCCTGCAATCGCTGCCAACAGTCTATCACAGGTGGCCGCCGGAAGGGTCGATAAAATATTGGTAAAAACGGAAATAAGCGCCGTTGCATAAACACTTGACAGCGTCAGTCCGAATCCGAATTTCCATATTCCAAACATAAGGATCGGTATATTAATCAGCAGGATCAGCGTTCCTGTATTCACAGGAATGATCCGGTTCAATATAATTGCAATACCGGTCACACCGCCCGGCGCCATATTATTGGGATCGATAAAAAGACTGACCCCCGCCGCATAGACAAATGCCGCCACTGTTATAATAATATATTTCTTTACCCATTCTGTCTTGCTTTTTTTATAAAAATTTTTATTTTTCTTCTCTTTTTTCTCTTTTTTACTCTTCATGTCCCCGTTCCCCTGCTGCCGGCAGCACCTGCGCAAACATATACTTTGTTCCTGATTCTTAGCATATCCCGTTTCCATAAATTCATGTCCGGATTGTTTCCGTAACCCGAAAAAGCCAGACCATGCAGTCTGACTTTTCCATATTCAGCTTCAAAGATATCCTGTACTCCGTACCGAAAAACCTTCTACTGCATTGTTTTCAATCAACGTTACTGCCGCAGGATCAGATTCCGACGCGCACCACCTTCGGCTGATATCCGTTCTTATGCAGCGCCTCGATGATCCGATTCTTGTGCTCCGTACCGTAAGCCTCCAGTGTGATACGCAGTTCCACCGCCGCGTTGCGGTTGATGGACACGAACTGGTTATGTTCCAGTTTGATGACGTTGCCGCTCTGTTTCGCAATCACATCGGCCACCCTGGACAGTTCGCCCGGCTTATCCGGCAGAAGCACCGATACTGTAAAGATCCGGTCGCGCAGCACCAGCCCCTGCTGTACCACAGAGGACATGGTGATCACATCCATATTGCCGCCGCTTAAGATAGAGACGATCTTTTTATTCTTCACATCCAGATGTTTCAAAGCCGCCACAGTGAGCAGCCCGGAGTTCTCCACGATCATCTTGTGATTTTCCACCATATCCAGAAAAGCCACTACCAGTTCTTCATCCTCCACCGTGATGATATCATCCAGATTTTTACTCACATAAGGGAAAATATTTGCTCCCGGTGTCTTAACCGCTGTGCCGTCGGCAATGGTGTTCACATGATCCAGCGTCTTGACCTTCCCTGCCCGGATCGATTCCTGCATGCAGTTGGCGCCTGCCGGCTCCACGCCGATCACCTTGATCTTGGGATTCAGAAGTTTCGCCAGTGTGGAGACACCGGTGGCAAGTCCGCCGCCGCCGACGGGCACCAGAATATAGTCCACAAGGGGCAGTTCCTTGATAATCTCCATGGCGATCGTCCCCTGTCCGGTAGCCACATCCAGATCGTCAAAAGGATGTACGAAGGTATATCCTTTTTCCTCCGCGAGCTGATAGGCATGTGCACATGCCTCGTCATACACATCGCCGTGCAGAATCACTTCCGCGCCATACCCCTTGGTGCGGTTCACCTTGATCAGAGGCGTGGTCGTAGGCATCACGATCACCGCTTTCACACCGTAGCACTTCGCCGCATAGGCAACGCCCTGTGCATGGTTTCCGGCAGACGCCGTGATCAGACCCTTCTCCCGCTCTTCCGCCGACAGCGTGCTGATCTTATAATATGCCCCCCGCAGCTTATACGCTCCCGTAAGCTGCATGTTCTCCGGCTTCAGATATACCTTATTGTTCGTCTGTGCGCTGAAATGATCGCTGTAGATGAGCTTTGTCTCCGAAGCCACCTCTTTGACAACCTCATATGCCTCCTCAAACTTATCCAGTGAAAGTTCTTTCATTCCCCTACCCCCTGCTCACTCGTTTCTTCCTCAGCCTGTCCGGCATTTCCAGTATCAAACAGCGCATCCACGAACTGATCCGCGTCAAATTTCTGCAGATCCTCTATGGTCTCGCCAACACCGATGTACTTCACCGGAATCTGCAGCTCCGACTGGATTGCCACCGCAATACCGCCCTTGGCCGTACCGTCCATCTTCGTCAGTATTATGCCGGTCAAATCAGCCACCTCGCCAAATTCCTTTGCCTGCTGCAAAGCGTTCTGTCCGGTGGTTCCGTCCAGCACGACCAGATTCTCTCTGTGGACGCCGGGAAATTCCCTGTCAATGATGCGGTTGATCTTTTTCAGTTCTTCCATCAGGTTCTTCTTATTGTGAAGTCTTCCCGCCGTATCACACAGAAGCACATCCGCATTCCGCGCCTTCGCCGCATTCACCGCATCAAAGATCACACTGGCAGGATCAGAGCCTTCCTTACCGCCGATCACATCCACACCGGCACGACCTGCCCACTCATGAAGCTGCTCACCTGCTGCCGCGCGGAAGGTATCCGCCGCCGCCAGAAGCACCTTTCTCCCCTGCGCCTTTAATTTGCCGGCCAGTTTACCCACCGTGGTAGTCTTGCCCACACCGTTGACGCCGATCACCAGCACCACCGACTGCTCTTTCTCAAAATCGTATGCCGTCTCGCCCACCTGCATCTGCTCCTTGATATTCCTGATCAGGAAATCCTTGCAGTCCGCAGGCGCTTTGATATGATTTTCCCTGACCTGTTCCCGAAGCTTATCCAGGATCTCTCCTGTGGCCTTTACGCCGATATCACCCATGATCAGGATCTCTTCCAGCTCCTCGTAGAAATCCTCGTCGATACTGGAAAACCCGCCGAACACCGCGTCAATCCCATGTACGATATTGTTCCTCGTCTTGGTCAGTCCTTCTTTTAATCTGGCAAAAAAACCTTTTTTCTCTTCACTCATCAGTCATCCAATTCCTTATCGATCAAATTTACACTTACAAGTGTGGACACGCCCTTCTCCTGCATGGTAATACCGTAGAGGCGGTCCGCCTTTTCCATGGTTCCGCGCCTGTGCGTGATCACAATAAACTGCGTATTCTTCGTCAGTTTATGCAGATACTTGGCGAATCTGCCCACATTGCTCTCATCCAGCGCCGCCTCGATCTCGTCCAGAAGGCAGAAAGGCGAAGGCTTTAAGTTCTGGATCGCAAAGAGCAGACAGATCGCCGTCAGAGATTTCTCTCCACCGGACATCTGCATCATATTGACCAGCTTCTTGCCCGGCGGCTGGGCGATGATGCGGATGCCTGCTTCCAGCACATCCTCTTCCTCAATCAATTCAAGCGTTCCCTTACCACCGCCGAACAATTCCCTAAACACCTTGTCAAATTCCCGGTTGATCTCGGCAAATTTCTCATTAAACTGCTTCCGCATGGAAGTATCCAGTTCCTCGATAATACTGAGCAGCGTCTTCTCCGCTTCCACCAGATCGTCATGCTGGGTCTTTAAGAAAGTGTATCGCTCCATCAGGTTTTTATAATCCTCGATCGCGTTGACATTGACATCCCCCAGTTTGCGGATCGCATCTTTTAACGCAGTGATCTCTTTTTTCATGGAAGGCAGGTCATTCATATTCTCATCTTTCAAAGACTCTGCATCCGAGAGTGTGATCTCGTATTCATCCCACATATAATTGATCTGGGACTCGATGGATTCCTCCATCCGCTCCTTCTGGCTGTTCAGACGATAGACTTCCTTATCCAGCGCCGTCATCCGCTCCGACAGTTCTTCTCTGGATGTAAAGAAATTCTTCTGCTTCGCTGACAGTTCTTCCTTCGTCGCAATGTCTTCTTTCAACTTATGTTCCGCATCAGTCTGCGCAGTATAAGAGGAAGTAATCGTCTTCTCAATCTCCAGTATGCTCTGTTTCTTGCGCTCAACCTCTTCCTTCCCCATATGCAGACCTTCCTGCACCTCTGTCAGTTCTGCGGTATGTCTGGCGATCTCGCTTTCCACACGCTCCAGATTCTGCCTCTGGAAATCCTCGCTCTGGCGCATCTTTTCGACTTCCACATCCCGTTCCGCCACTCTGGCAGCCTGTACGGACTCCTCCGCCCGCTTCTCCTCCAGAGTTTTCTGGAACTCCGCGATCTGCACCTCTACATTCTTTTCCAGTGTCTCCGAATCTTCCAGTTCTCTGGCGATCTCATCCTTCCCGACCTGTATCTCCTTGATCTGCAGTTCGATATCCTGTTCTTCCGTCTTTAATTCGCCGAAGCCTTCCTCCGTTTCACTCTTCTTGTCTCTCGCCTGCATCACGTTCATTCTGGCCGTATTCTGCTCAATGAACTTGCGCTGCAGTTGTCCTTTGATGTCCTCTAATTCCAGACGCATCTTATTACGTCTTCGTTTCGTCTCCTCAATATCATTTAAGATCTGATCGACTTCGGTCACATACTGTTTCACTTTCTTCTCAAGTTCTTCCATCTCACGGCGTCTGCCCAGAAGATTAGAGTTGTTCTTATATGCACCGCCGCTGATCGCGCCGCCGGGCACGAGAAGTTCTCCTTCCAGTGTAACCATACGGATACCGTAATCGAACTTTCTGGCAATTTTCACTGCATGATCTACGTTGTCAATGACCACGATACGCCCCAGCATTGCTTTTGCAACATTGCGATATTTCTTGTCGATCTTCACCAGTTCATCCGCCATACCGATGACGCCCTCTTCTTTCAGCGCCTCCGGATTCTTAAACTCCTGCGGGCGGGTGATGCTGGTGAGCGGCAGGAAGGTCGCGCGTCCCGCTTTCGCCTTCTTCAGATAACCGATCATGCGCTTAGCCGTCTCTTCGTCTTCCGTGACGATGTTCTGGATATTCCCGCCGAGTGCCGTCTCGATCGCCGTCTCGTATTTGGCCTCCGCCTGAATGATATCCGCCACGACACCGATGATACCCTTCTCACGCCCTTTCTGCTCCATAACAGCCTTGACACTGCCGCCGTAGCCCTCATAGCGTTCCGTCAGGTTCGCCAGCGCCTCCAGCTTGGACTTCTCCTGATGATACAATACCTGTGTGTCGCGCAGCTTCTGATCCCTGCCTGCCAGTTCTTCCCTGATCGCAGCAAGCTTCTCCTCCATGCTCTCCTGATTCTCGTTTAACTCCCGGATCAGTACATTGACAGCTTCAAATTCCTCTTCCAGCTTCTTGATGTTTTCAGTCTGTGCCGCCTCGTCGGACTTCGCACGCAGAAGTCTGGAATTTAACTCTGCTTTCCGGATGTTGATCTGCTCCAACATGGTATCATAACGTCCCAGCTTGGACTTGATCGTAGCACGGTTATTAAGGGCATCGATAATCGTATTCTTGCCGCTCTCAATATGACTGTTGAGTTCTTCGATCCTGCCCTGTGTCTCTTCCAGCAGTTGTCTTGCCTCAGTCCGCGCCGTTTCTAACTGCTCCAGCCTGGTGTCAATCTCCGCTTTATCCGCCAGAAGTTTATCCTTCTCCGCCGTGCGCTCGTTGATCTGTTCCTGTATGCTGCTGATACGTGTCTGCAGGTGCTCTTCATTCCCCTCCGCAGAGTGGATCTGCTCTTTCAGGACATTGATCTCACCTTCCAGCTTGGATCGCATAACACCCGTATCCGTCAGCGTCGAACGGGCCGTCTCGATCGCCTCATCAAGCGCTTCGATCTGTCCCTGTATCTGCTCATATTCCTCCTTGATATGCGCATACTTATCGCTCGTCTCCTCCAGATCTCCGTTCGCGATCTTAAGCTTGCCGTCCACGTCGCTAAGCTGTTGTCTTACGCGCACGTTCTCTAAGAGAAACACATTTACGTCTAATGTCTTTAATTCTTCCTTTTTCTTTAAATAGACCTTCGCCTTCTCGGACTGACGCTCCAGAGGACCGATCTGATTCTCCAGTTCCGCCAGAATATCATTGACACGGACAAGATTCTGCTTCTCATCCTCCAGCTTCTTCTGTGCCGCGTACTTTCGCCGTTTAAACTTTACGATACCCGCCGCCTCATCGAAGAGTTCCCTGCGCTCCTCCGGCTTACCGCTTAAGATCTTATCAATCTGACCCTGTCCGATGATAGAATACCCCTCTTTACCGATACCCGTATCATAAAACAATTCGTTGACATCTTTCAGGCGGCACACCGTGCCGTTGATCATATATTCACTCTCACCGGAACGATACAGTCTTCTCGATACGGTCACCTCGTCATAGTCGATGGCCAGCTGATGATCCGCATTATCCAGAGTGATTGCGACATAGGCATATCCCAGCGGTTTACGCATCTCCGTACCCGAGAAGATAACGTCCTGCATGCTTGCCCCTCGAAGCTGCTTGATCCGCTGCTCGCCGAGCACCCACCTGACCGCATCCGCCACATTACTCTTGCCGGAACCGTTGGGCCCCACAATACCGGTGATACCGTTATGAAACTTGAAATTGATCTTGTTGGCAAATGATTTAAATCCATGCACTTCTATACTTTTTAAATACATATATACCTCTCATCCTACATCGGCTTATACTTCGTGAGTAACGCTTCATAGGCTGCTTTCTGCTCCGCCGCTTTCTTGGAATGCCCTGATCCGGAACCGACTTTCACATCATCGACCATCGCATCCACCACAAAATGTTTGTCATGCTCGGGACCTTCCTCCCGCACCAGTTCATAGTGCAGTTTTCCTTTGTTGTCCTTCTGCACTTCCTCCTGCAGAACCGTCTTTGCATCATAAAATAACTGTTTATGTTCTAAATCCGACAGAATAAACCGGTGAATATAGGCTTTTGCCTCCTCCATGCCGCTGTCGGAATAGATAGCCCCGATCACAGCCTCCATAACATCCGAAATGATAGAATCCCTGCCTCTGCCGCCGGTGGCCTCCTCGCCTCTGCCGAGCAGAATATATGTCTCCAGCCCGATCTGTCTGGCACAGAATGCAAGCGCCGGTTCACAGACAAGCGAAGCGCGGTACTTCGTCATCTGTCCCTCTGCCATATCAGGATGCGCATGATAGATAAAGTCACTGCTGACCAGTTCCAGCACCGCATCCCCTAAGAATTCCAGCCGCTCATAATTTCCAGATTTATTGATTTTCTGCTCATTGGAGTAAGAACTGTGCGTTACTGCCTGCTTTAACAGCTGTTTATCCTGAAAGCAATACCCTATCTTCTGTTCCAGTTCTCTCAATCTGTCCTCTGACATAGAAACCCTCCGTATTACTGTTCAGACATGGAAAAACCCCTTCTTACGGAAAGGGCTTCCTCGATTTCTTTATGACATAGAATTGCGAATCAATGCAACCGCTTCTCCAACCGTTGTAATCTTTTCTACTTTATCTGCCGGAATTTCTACATCAAAGGCTTCTTCGATTCCCATAACGATCTGGAATACATCCAGAGAATCGGCTCCCAGTTCTTCCACAAAAGTAGTCTCTGTCGTAATCTCATTGGGATCTACATTCAAAACATCTGCTATCACTTCTCTCAGCTTATCAAACTCCATATCGACAGCCGCCCCCTCTTCTCTCGTCTACTTGTCCTCCTCGGACACTGCTTCCTCCGTCAGAAGCATCTCCCTGATCTTCTCATTGATCTTCTGCTCGGTAAAAGTAATACACTGCAGAATCGAATTCCTGATCTCTATAGACTTGGAGCTTCCATGGGTCTTAACCACCAGACCTTTCAGACCCAGCAGCGGCGCGCCGCCGTACTGTTCCAGATCGAAAGTTTTCAAAGTCTGCTTCAACGCCGGCTTCACGAGAAGCGCTCCGATCTTGCTTCTTAAACTGGTCATCATGCCGTCTTTTACTTTCCTGATCAGAGTCGCACCTACGCCCTCGTAAGTCTTGAGGATCACATTACCTGTAAAAGCCTCACAGACCACCACATCCGCCGCGCCGGCCGGAATATCCCGCGCCTCTACGCTGCCGATAAAATTGATATCCGGACAGTTCTTCAGAAGCGGAAACGTTTCCTTAACAAGCGCATTCCCTTTCTCTTCCTCCGCACCGATATTGACAATACCGACTTTCGGGTTCTTCACGCCCATAACATGTTCCATATATACAGAACCCATCTTCGCAAACTGCACAAGATGAGACGGCCTGGCATCCACATTGGCGCCGCAGTCTATCAACAGTGAACAGCCTGTCTCCGTAGGAATAAGAGGTGCAAGAGGTGGTCTCTCCACTCCCTTGATCCGGCCCACGATCACCTGACCGCCCACCAGCGTAGCGCCTGTACTGCCAGCGGATACGAACGCATCACAGGTGCCGTTTTTTACCAGATTAAGCGCCTTGACAAGAGACGAATCTTTCTTCTTGCGGATCGCCATAACCGGCGGTTCCGCAGTCTCTATGATCTCCGTTGCCGCAACGATCTCCATCTGCTCTTTCCGGAATGTATATCCCGCCAGCTCTTTCTCCAGAGTCTCCTGAAGACCTACCAGATAAACCTTGACTTTACTGCTCTCATTGACAGCCTCCACTGCGCCCTTTACGATCTCCACCGGCGCGTTATCGCCGCCCATCGCGTCAACCGCTACTTTTACATATTCGCTCATACGCTTAACTGTGCCTTTCTCTTAATCCCGCTGTCCGCTGCCGGACAGCAACCGCAGAAAACATGTCCATATCTTCCTTGCATAAACATTGCATACTAATATATTAATATACTAAATACCGCCGTAAAAATCAAGTTCTAAAAACCCTGTCCACAAAGCAGCAAATAAAAAAACGCCCTGACATTGCCTCCAATGTTATGAGCGTTTTACATCGCCAATAGATCTTCAAGCATAAAAAGCTGATCAGTCAACCGCGATAATCTCTTTTTTGTTGTATGTGCCGCACTTCTTACATACTCTGTGAGGTACCATCAGCGCGCCGCATTTGCTGCACTTTACTAATGTAGGAGCAGACATCTTCCAGTTTGCTCTTCTCTTATCTCTTCTACCTTTAGAAGATTTGTTCTTAGGACAAATAGACATTGTTACACCTCCTTATTCCCGTTAAAGATATCCTTTATTACTGCCATCCTTGGATCAGGAACAAAGGTATCACAGTCGCATGTTCCCGTATTCAGGTCCTGACCGCACTGACGACAGATTCCTTTACAGTCAGGCTTGCACAAGACCTTCATAGGCCAGTTCATTACGATTTCATTGTATAGTAAGTCTTCCACGTTCAGCTGATATCCATCCATAAAATCCTGATCGTCTGCGCCGTCAGGTATGGACCCTATCGTATCCGGTGCGAACACTTCTCTGTCAAACCGAAGCGCAAGCGTATGCTCTACAGGCTTCAGACATCTGTCGCAATTCATTGCAAATGTCATCTTAACATCTCCGACAATCCTTGCCTTTCCTTTACCAATATTCATAAAGGTCAGACTGACGGGAGTTTGTTCTCTGACCGGAAATACGGCGCCGCCGATCTCAACCTGCGTCAGTTCCGATTCTTCCTGCATCGTGATCTGCTTGTCTTCCATTGTAAACACATCAGTTAAGTTCACGAACATAGTTGACTCCTATCCACACTCAAACAATTATACCCATGAGGTCGTTGTTTGTCAACCATAAAATTTCCTTGATTTTCCGTTTGAATCCGCTTCCGACAACATGACAGTATTTTATTGCTCACGCCAGCTGTGCCTGCACAGCCGTCAGCGCCACTACGCCCACAATGTCCTGCCAGGAGCAGCCGCGGGACAGATCGTTGACAGGTTTGGATATTCCCTGCAGCATCGGTCCGTATGCTTCGGCCCCGCCAAGTCTCTGCACCAGCTTATAGCCGATGTTACCACAGTCAAGATTCGGGAATATCAGTACATTTGCCTTACCGGCCACCTCGCTGCCCGGCGCCTTGGACTTCGCCACCTGCGGCACAAGCGCGGCATCAGACTGTAATTCGCCGTCGATACACAGATGCGGATACTGCTCATGTGCGATTCTGGTCGCCTCCACCATCTTATCTACCAGCGGGTGCTTTGCACTTCCCTTAGTGGAATGGGACAACATGGCAATAATCGGCTTCGCACCCACCAGACTCTTAAAGCTCTTCGCCGAAGTATCTGCGATCGCCGCCAGTTCCTCCGGCGTCGGGTCCTGATTCAGCCCGCAGTCTGCAAACAGGAATGTGCCGTTCTCTCCGTATTCACAGTTCGGCACATCCAGAATAAAAAATCCTGACACGAGTTTCACGCCCGGCGCTGTCTTTAAGATCTGCAGCGCAGGCCGCAGCGTGTCGGCCGTAGCATGGCAGGCTCCCGCCACCATACCGTCCGCATCGTTGGCCTTCACCATCATAACCCCGAATGTCAGATAATCCTTAAGAAGCGTCTCTCTTGCCTTCTCCGGTGTCATTCCTTTATTCTTTCTCGTCTCAAATAACAGATTCGTGTATTCTTCCAGTTTTTCCGTCTTTTCCGGATCGATAATGGTTACCCCGTCCAGCTCCACTTCCAGCCATCCGGCACCGTCCATGATCTTCTCTTCATTGCCGACCATGATAATATTGGCTATGTTCTCCTTCAAAATATTTGCCGCCGCGATCAGCGTCCTCTTATCATTTGTCTCCGGCAGTACGATCGTCTTCTTATCGCTCCTTGCCTTCTCCTTCATCAGATCAATGTATGACATAGCGGTCTCCCTCCTGCATGTACATTTTATATGCAAAATTATACCGGACAAAACGATCGTATACAAGATACATTCTTTCTTTTATTGCATATTTTTGGGAAAAGCAGATACAAAAACGGAATTTTGTGATAGACTTGTTGTAGCAAAGGCGATGGTCTGTTTCCGTCAAATATATATGCCGCCGTCGCAGGTTATTTTATCATTTCATAAGGGGAAAATACGGAGTATGAAAACAGTAGGAATTATCGCGGAATATAATCCGTTTCACAACGGACACGCCTATCAGATTGCAGCGGCAAAGAGAATGACCGGCGCCGAATACTGCATCATCGTCATGAGCGGAGATTACGTACAGCGGGGTGCGCCCGCTTTTATGGATAAGTACGCCCGCACACAATCCGCTCTCGCAAGCGGCGCTGATCTGGTGCTGGAACTGCCTGTCTGCTATGCGCTCGGAAGTGCAGAATATTTTGCTTCCGGGGCCGTAGCGCTCTTGGATAAGCTGGGCGTCATCGACACGCTCTGCTTTGGCAGCGAGTGTGGTGACATTACATTACTGTCTGAGTTCGCCGAGAAATTATCCGGAGAAGATGACAATTTCAAGCATGTGCTCGACAGGCAGCTTCGCAGCGGTCTCTCCTATCCCAATGCAAGGAATGCCGCTCTGCAGGCCTGTGCGCCTCACCTGATCAACCACATGAACGTGCTGATGCAGCCTAACAATATTCTGGCTATTGAATACTGCAAGGCTCTCTCCAGCCGCGGCAGTTCCATACGCCCCTATACCGTTTCGCGCACCGGCTCTGCCTATCACGATGCAAGTCTGGATAACGCCTTCTGCTCGGCCCTGGCAATCCGGGAAGCCGTCGCCTCTTCCGGCAGTCTGGCGGAAGTACAGGCACTCATGCCCCGGACCGGTTACGAGATTCTGGAAGCCGGATACGGCAGAACATGCCCTGTTTTCGCAGATGATATATCCCTTCCTTTACACTATCAGCTTCTTTCCGAACAGTCCCTCGGTTTCACGCAGTATGCCGATATCGACACGACCCTCTCTGACCGCATTATCAAAAAACTGCCCGCATACCGGCGTTTCACCGATTTCTGTGAGCAGTTGAAAACTAAAAACCGTACCTATACACGTATCGCACGCAGCCTGATACATATTCTTCTTCGAATCGAGAAAACTGATCTGGAACATTATCAGTCTGATGACTATATCTATTATGCACGCATGCTCGGCTTCCGTGAGGAAGCCAAACCGCTTCTTACCGCCATTAAGGAACATGGCAGCATACCGCTGTTGTCCAAGCTCGCCGATGCCGGCACCCTGTTGTCCGATAACGGCAGTCACATGCTGGATATGGACATCTACGCAAGCCATATCTACAACAGTATCCTGCAGCATAAATTTGCTGACTGTCCGGATCTGACCTGCGAATACAAAAAGAAGATCGTTAAGTACTGAGCCGCTATGCCGGGCTCAGTACCCCGTTGATCGTATTCACGATCCGGTCATGCACCAGATCCGCGATTTCTGTCGTCGTCATATCCTTATATTCATCATAACAGATGGATTTCAGAAAATGCACCTGTGTTTCCACCGGTCTGAGCGACCACTCCTCAAATGCCCTGTAAGAGTCAATCAACACCACCGGAACAATGGGTACTCTGGCCTTCACAGCACTCTTGAAACTGCCCGGTTTGAATGCCCCTACCGTATTATGATTTCTGTAATATCCGCCTTCCGGGAAAATAATGAATCTGCGTCCCTTTTTCGTGTCTTCCGCCAGTTCCTTGATGATCTTGACAGACTGTTTCAAGTCCTCCTTGACCATCCGTTTGCCATGCACCAGATCAATAAACTGCTTCACCAGTATGCCGTGTGACTTCGCATCATCAATCACCACCGAACACGGTTTCTCATGCGCATACATAATTCCAAGCGCATCATACTTGCCCTGATGGTTCGGGAACATCATATAACCGCCCTCTGCCGGCAGATTCTCCGTTCCGTATTTTCTCGTGGTGATATGCCCGGCACGCATCATGCGGCGGATCGCCAGTCTGGCATAAGCATAGCACTCCTCTTCCGAATACCGTTCCGTATGTTTTGCCTTATAGGCCATCCTGGGAATCATATAGAGCCTCGGCAGATTACATACGATAACCTGTATAAAACGCAGCATAGTTATCACTTTCTCCCTTACCAAACCGCTATAACAGCGGTGAAAACAACTTCAAAAACGGACCGATGATATTGGTCTTCATAAACTTTTTCCTGCACCACTCCAGCGTAATCTTCTCCGACACTGCAAATGTATGCTCCATATCTCTCTTCAATTCCATAACCGCCTCAGACTGATAGAGAAACACACCACATTCAAAATGATGGTAAAAACTCCGATAATCAAAGTTGATCGTTCCCACCGTTGCCACTTCATCATCACAAAGTACACATTTAGAGTGAATAAATCCTGACGTATACTGATAGATCCTGACGCCGGCCTCGATCAGATTCTGATAATTAGACTGCGTCAGCCAGTAAATCATCTTCTTGTCCGGCACACCGGGCGTCACGATACGTACATCCACACCCCGCTTCGCCGCCAGCTTCAGCGCGGTATACATTTCATTATCGGTAATCAGATACGGCGTAAAGATATAGATATAGCGTCTTGCATATCCGATCAGATTCAGATAGACATTCTCTCCCACGATCTCACTGTCCAGCGGCGTATCCACATAAGGCTGCACATAGCCTGCCGCCCTGGGTTTTTCCTCAAAAAGATAACGGTATCTGCCGTAATCCTCCTCCGTATAGCAGGACATATTCCACATCTGCAGAAACATGACGGTAAAGTTCCAGACCGCCTCTCCCTCAATGCGAATGCCCGCATCCTTCCAGTGGTCTCCGTAAGGACACGTGTAATTGATATACTCATCCGACATATTGATGCCGCCGGTATAGCCGACTCTTCCGTCGATCACCACGATCTTTCTGTGATCTCTGTTATTCAATATCAGCGACATAAACGGAATCAGACGGTTAAACGCAACGCATTTGATGCCTTTCTTCTCCATCGTCTCATAATATTTCTTCGGCAGCAGAAACACACTGCCCACATCGTCATAGATCAGGCGGACTTCCACGCCCTCCCGCACTTTGCGTTCCAGTACTTCCAGTACCGCATTCCACATGCTGCCTTCACACAGGATAAAGAACTCGATGAAAATGAAATGTCTGGCCTGCTCGAGATCCACCAGCATCTGCTTCCAGTAGTCCACCCCCTCAGAGTAATAGACTGCCGCCGTATGGTCCCATACAGGCGTGCCCGCATACTCCAGAATATATCTGCTCTGGTTCGCAATCCCCCGGTTCTTCTTCTCCACTTCGTCCAGAACACGTTCATCCTGCTGCAGGCTTTCCTGAATCAGAAGATTCGTCCGCTCCATCCCCGCACGCAGTTTACGCGGCAGGAAAACATGCCCGAATGCCAGATACATGATGCCGCCGAAAAGCGGAAACAGCAGAATCGGAACGACCCATGCCAGCTTGACCGCCGGATTATTCTGCCGCCATATAATATAGATTACTGCGCCGAAACTGAGCAGCCGCAGTACGAAAGCAATCTCTACATAATAATTGCCCCACTTGAATATCTCAAGCATGAAAAAACCTATCTGGAATATTACGATGAGAGCCGTGATTACGGCTCTGTTTAATGCATAGTGCAGTATTTTTCTCATTTCAAAAATCCGTTTACAATCTGCTCCTCGGCTTCTTGCTCCGTAAGTCCGAGCGTCATAAGTTTCATCAGTTGTTCCCCTGCGATCTTACCGATCGCCGCCTCATGAATCAGGTTTGCATCTATATTGTTGGCGGTCAGTTCCGGGATGGCGCTGACACTGGCAGCGTCCATGATGATCGCATCACATTCACTGTGCCCGTGGCACTTCCCGTTTCCCACGATCCTGCTCTTAAAAAGCTGTCTGGAATGTTCCTTCGCCACCGAGCGCGAGATCAGGTTCACGCTGGAATCATCTCCGTTCATATCTACCGTGAAATCCGTCTCCGCGTACTGTGCACCATGCGTCATGATTTTCTCCCGGATCGTAAGAGATGCGCCCTCCGCCACTTCAGCCTTTGTCGTCCTTCTCGTAGAGTCGATCCCTTTGATCTGCACAGTCTCCATCTCCAGAGAAGCACCCTCCGCCAGATGAATCTCCGTAGCGGGATTCATGACGCGCTCCCCGTTGCCGTCCCCTGCACCGTAATGTTTCTCCACATACCGCACCTTTGCATTTTTCTCTACGAAAAATCTGTGGATGCCGGAGTGCTCCGTCGCAGCCGCCCCGCTATTGTGAATACCGCATCCTGCGATGATTGTCACGTCAGCATCTTCTCCCACAAAAAAGTCATTGTATACACTTTCCTTCAGCCCGCTCTGGCTGAGTACGACCGGAATGTGTACGCTCTCGGACTTCGTTCCCGGCTTGATGCGAATATCAATTCCGCTTTTGTCCTCTTTCGTAATAATATCAATATTTGCCGTTGTATTCCTCCCGGC
The DNA here is from genome assembly GCA_937920345.1 of uncultured Lachnospiraceae bacterium. Classification (GTDB taxonomy): domain Bacteria; phylum Bacillota; class Clostridia; order Lachnospirales; family Lachnospiraceae; genus UBA3282. Next base: position 1,056 of record CALGVA010000037.1, on the reverse strand, counting down.
CATCTGTCCGTTCGCACGGATATTATATGCACCTGCCGGCACCTCATGCAGTCCGGCCACCTGTTCTAACAGACTCTGTTGTATTGCGTCCATCTGTATATCACCTCTGTTTCATCAACTTATACACTTGTCTTCAAACCGCATTCTGCGCTGTGGTTCGGCATGGCATTTCACGCCGGAGTGCTGCCGCGCTTACACTTTGTCAGCCAGCGTCCGGCACGGCTGTCCACAGCCGAGAAGTTCCGGCATCACTTCATCTTTGCTTCCCGCTTTCTGAATCCTGCCGTTTGCCATCAGGATAATACGGTCTGCAATATTTAATATGCGCTCCTGATGGGAAATGATCAGGATCGAACCGTTGATCTCTTCGTGCATCTTCTCGAATACCCGAATCAGGTTCTGGAAACTCCACAGATCAATGCCTGCCTCCGGTTCATCGAAAATGGACACTTTCGTTCCCCGTGCCATAATCATCGCGATCTCTATCCGTTTTAATTCTCCGCCGGACAAAGATGCGTTGACCTCGCGGTTCACATAGTCCCTTGCACACAGCCCGACCTCCGAAAGCACTTCACAGATCTCCGCCACCGTAGCCTCCCTGCCCGCCGCTATGGACAGAAGCTCCCTGACGGTTATTCCCTTAAAACGAACCGGCTGCTGAAACGCGAAGCTGATTCCCATATTGGCGCGCTCCGTGATGGAACGCTCCGTGATGTCAACGCCGTCCAGCAGAATGCGTCCCGCCGTCGGCGTAAGGATTCCCGCAATAATCTTGGCCAGCGTGGACTTCCCGCTGCCGTTCGGTCCTGTCACTGCCACGAAACGCTCGTCTATCTTCAGATTAATATCATTTAAAATCTCTACTTCCTGATTCTCATCTTCTGCTGAAAAGCAGATCCCCTGTAATTCTAACATATCGTCACTCTCTACACTTTCACTCATTTAATCCATTAGAACATCTTATCACAAAATAATTTACTTAGCAAATACTTAGCAGGCTTTGATAGTGTAAGTTTATTGTAGGAACAGGACAGACAGAATAGCCCCTTGATCCGG